>JAIUNP010000281.1 GCA_020161975.1 Pseudomonadota bacterium | reverse complement strand
CGAAGGTGTGGTCGGCGCGGCCGGGGGAGCGGCGGGTACGGGCGCCGGGGCGGGCGGCGTATCCGAAGCCTTGACGCGCACCAGCACGGACGCTGTCGTGCCGACCCTGAGCTCCACATTAGGTGGAAGTTTCTCAATGCCGATCCGGACGGGCACCCGCTGGGCGAGGCGGATCCACTCGAACGAAGGCTGGACGACCGGCAGAAGGCTGGATCCGGTGGAGCCATCCTGTTTTGAAATGCCCCAACCGATGCTTTCCACACGCGCCGGTACGGCATCATTGGGATAGGCCATGAACGTAATGAAGGCCTGATCGCCCGGCTGGATTCTGCCAATGGACGTTTCCCGGAAATAGGCGTCGATCCAGAAGCTCTTCTCGTCGATCAGCGCCACGGACGGCTGGTTGGCAATCGCCTGGCTGCCGAGGCGGAGATTGAGGTTGGTGATATAGCCATCAACCGAGGCACGCTGTTCCGTGAAGTCGAGGTTGAGCTGTGCAGTCTCGAGCGAGGCACGGGCGGCTCGGAGCTGCGCGTTGCTGTCACCTTCGGCACCGCGCTTGGCGACGGCGGTCGCAAGCTGGGCCTGCGCCTCCTGCAATCCGCTCTTCGATTGTGTCAACGCGGCGGTAGACCGGTCGCGCGTGGCGGCCGTCACCTGCATGTTGCGCAATTGCGCATCGTAGTTGGATCTCGACGTGAAGCCGTTCTTCAGAAGATCCTCATAGCGGTGAAATTCCCGCTCGGCCTGCACGGCATTGGCCTCGGCCTCGCGCAACTGCGCCTGCGCCTGATTGACCTGCGCTTCGGCTTGCGCGACGGCGGCTCGACCGGCCTTCACCTGCTGGTCGAGACTGGCGAGTTGATCGACCACGGCATCGTAATTGGCCTGCGCCTGATTGACCTGCGCCTGAAAGGTACGGGGATCGATCCTGAACAGAAGTTCTCCGGCCTTGACCCGCTGGTTGTCGATGATCGGCAGCGCGACGATGGGGCCGGAAACCCGTGGTGCGACCGTGATGACATTGGCCCTTACCTGACCGTCGCGCGTCCAGGGATTGTTGATGTAATCGGCATATTTCATCGCGACGAGGCCCACTGCTGCGCCGACGACGGCGAGCGTGAGCAGGGGTTTCATGAACTTTGCCATTGAGCCTAGATCCGGATGAAGAATGTGCCGATAAGGATGGTATAGATCGCAACAATCGCGACGAAGACAAGGCTTGGCGCGACAAAATAGCGGGACAGCCGGTAGCGGTTGAGGAGTGTCACGGTCAGAAATGTCAGTACGAGTGCGAGGGTTCCGACCACCAGAAACGGCGGTACGAACACTTCGCCCAGTGCCAGTTCATGCGGCATACCGTGTCCCTCAGAACCGTGTTTCGGCCAGAAGCGGCCAGTTTGCATTCCGCGTTCGCGCCGCGGTGTCGATCAACGCCAGCGAGACCCCGCGATAGGCTGACAGGACCTCCTGCATCAGCACCACGCTGTGCGGTGTCGCATCGGCAAGGGGACCGCCGTTGACCGCACCGGCAACAAGGCTGTCGAGCGACGCGACCCTCTGTGTCAGCCGCCGGTTAAGATCGTCGATGTCGATCGCGGTGTCCTGGGACCGCAGCGCGGCGATGAGGCCGCCGAGACCGGCGCGCCACTTTGCGACCTCAGGCGCGAGAAGCGCAAGAAACCGGCCATCCGCCTTGTGATCACGCAACCAGACCAGGTCGAACATCCGGTGGCTCAGCACGGCAAGCTGTTCGGCCAATTGGTGAAGGCGTACTTTTTCAGCCTCCGGAAAGACGGTGGTATCAAGCTTGTCGATCCAGTTCGCAAGCTCCCCGGGCAGCGTCGCCAGCTGGCGCATATGGGCGAGGCGCCGCTGCCGGGCAAACCAGGAATCAAACCTCGCATCATCCCGGCGCAGACCGTGCAGCAGCGCGTCAAGACTGTCAGCATAGCGGCGAATCAGGCGCTGCACCACCGCTTCCGGACGCCACGAAATCGGGACCATCTTGAAAAACTGGATCAGCAGCAACAGCATGGCGATGGCAACGATCATGTTGAAGACATAGGTGGCGCTGTAGGCCTGGTTCTGGTTGCTGATCTGGAGCGCCATCAGGAACTGGGAAATTCCAATGCCGCGCAGGGGTTGCAATTGCGGTGTATGGAGGAAGTAGGCAATCAGGAAGGTGCAGGAAAAGAGCATGGTGCCGAGCCCGGCAAAGCCATCAAGCGCGGGCATGATCAGGATGTGGGTCAGACCACCGAACAGGATTGCAATGACGATGGGCACGAGCATCACCAGCGGCTTCATCCACGGTTGGCGCATCACATTCATCGAGAATACGGCGCCCAGCATCGCCACGATCGGCCCATCCGGCAACGCCGGCACATAGATGAACATCAGGAACGCTGCCCAGAACGTGATGAACTGCGTCACGCTTCGCAGCATGAATTCGGGATTTGGCCAGAACGTTTCGGGCAGATAAAGCGGCGCCACCGCCTGGCTGTGACGGCGGATGTCGCTGATGTCGAGCGCCCAGGCGTGAAGTTCGCGCGTGGCATGGTCGATGGCGCGCAAAGTCTCGCGCCGAAGCCGCGCCTCGCCTGCCACAAACGGGCTGAGGCGTGTATCGGCCGGCGCCTCGGTTGCAAGGATGGTAAGCTGCTCCGGGATTGGCAGGGCCACCTTATCGGTGAGAATCCGGTCGATGGTCCGGCAACGATCCGCAAAGATGTCGAGCGCTGTGTCGAGCGGCTTCTGGTCTGCCGGATCAGGTTGCGACCTCAATGCCAGGAATGACAGATCAAGCCGGTCAAGCATCAATGCGAGCCGCGACAGTTCGGCGAGAAACTGCGACCAGGCGCCAGCCCGCTCCCGGATATCGAAACTTTCGAGTACTGCGGAGGCGTGCAGCGTCGGCAATTCCAGCGTGATGTTGTTGATTGCGCGGCGGCTGTCGCGATCAGGAGCACGATCCCGCATCGCTTGCTCGGTTGAGCGCATGGCCTCGATCCTGCCGGCCAGCAAGGCGAGCTGCGACTGAACCTTCGCGCGGAACGCATGTGTTGCCTCCTGCCGGGAGAGCGCGGTGGAATACGCTATATAGCAGAGGAGGCCGAGCACCGTTTCCTGCGCACGTTCGATCACGACATAGAAACTGCGCTGTGACTCGAAACCGGACATCATGGTCAGCAGCACCACGATGAAACCGGAACAATACCAGAAATAATAGGTACTGCTGGCCTGCATCCGGTAGGAACAGAAGGCCAACCAGAGGCTGACCACCAGCGCATAGCTCCATCGATCTTGCGACAGTGTCGAAATGAGGATCAGTGCGATCACAACGGCAACAGCCGTCCCGGCGAGGCGCTGAATGCCCTTGAAGACCGATTCGCCGCGCGTCGCGAGGCTGCACATCGCAATCGCCATTCCCGCCCAGTAAGGCTTGGTCCACCCCATTGACATCGAGATGGCGAAGGACGTCGTGATCGACAGGCTGACGATCAGCGCCAGTCGAACCCTGTCAGACGCCAGAAGGCTCATTCAGGACGCTCCATCGAACGACAGGACACGGCCCAAGGGGAATCCTCGGGAAAATCGGAAAGACCAATCCGCTGAACCTGCCCCGAATTGATCGGTTCGACAACTCCATTCGACAGGTCCGGTGCAAGCCCGCCGGCCGGGCCTGTCCGTCAGATCACCAGAACGGGTGTCCCCACGGGTACGCGACCAAAGAGATCGATGATGTCGTGGTTGATCAGCCGGATGCAGCCCGATGAGACCGAATGGCCGATGCTGCTCGGATCATTGGTTCCATGGATGCGGTAGAGTGTGTCCTGATTGCCGCGATAGAGATAGAGCGCCCGGGCACCGAGCGGGTTTTCGAGGCCCGGCGGCATGCCGCCAGCCCAGGGACCGTTCTTGTCCGGCTCGCGCGCAATCATCGCCGGCGTGGGTGTCCAGCGCGGCCATTCGGCCTTGCGGCCCACATGCGCCCGTCCGGACCAGGCCATGCCTTCCTTGCCGACGCCAACACCGTAGCGCATCGCCTGTCCGCCTTCGAGCACCAGATAAAGCGCCCGTTCGCGCGTGTTGATGACGATGCTGCCGGGGTACTCGGGCGTCGGATAGGTCACGATGCGGCGCAGAACCTCGGGTTCCACCTCGTCGAAATTCAGAGCGGGCACGGGAAAGCGCTCGTCGGGCAATTCGCCATACATCGCTTCGAGATTGGCAAGGCGAGGGTCGCGCGCGGGTTCGGGCGGCGGCTGCATCGTTGTGGCGCAGCCGCCAAGCGCGAGGGTGGCGCCGGCAGCGGCAGAACGGATGAAGAAGGCGCGGCGCGAAGCGCTGACGCTGGACAAGATCACATCAGTCATGATGCCCAGGGCTGGGCGTGAACCATGGTCAAACCATGGCGCGCACCGGGCAGCCATTTGGTGCAAGGCCGCAAAACAACAGCTTCAGCGCGGGTTGTGTCGCCCCTGCAACAGGTACGTCGCCCCCTGAAGTCTCAGGTCACGACAACCTCGGTCATCATGCCCGTCGCCATATGGTAGAGATGGTGGCAGTGCAGATACCAGCTTCCCGGCTTGTCGAAATCCACTGCTATAATCACGGGCGTGTGCGGCGGCACGATCACCGTGTCGCGCACCGGGCCGGAGAACCGCCCCGACCGCCCCCCGACTACCTGGAAATGGTGGCCATGCAAATGCATCGGGTGCATCATCGCTGACGGGTTCATGAACATGAACTCGACCCGTTCGCCGACCTTCGCCGTGATCGGAGTGTGCTCGCCATGGATCTTGCCATTGATCGTCCAGCGATAACCCGGCTCCTCGGCCAGCATGAGATGCTCCATTCGTGCGCCGGGCTTTGATGGGAGCGGGGCTGCCGCCCGCAGTGCAAGATCAAGCGACAGATCCGTGTGCATGGCAGTATGCTCGGCCCGGTCAGGAAACTTGCGGATGGTGGCGCCCTGAGTTGCCAGCACGAGGCCTGTCAGGCGCCGGTCTGCCTCGACCTGCGCGAACACCGGGAAGGCGCCGCCGCGTTGGGGAATGTCCACGACAAGATCAATCCGCTGGCCCTGCGCCAGAGGGAAGCGCTTGCCGGACTGTGGCTGGCAGGGGCTGCCGTCGACTGCGACGCATTGCGCGGCCAGCGTCCCCGTGTCGATGAAGAAGGC
>JAIUNP010000280.1 GCA_020161975.1 Pseudomonadota bacterium | reverse complement strand
AACATTTCCTCTCCGAATACCCCCGGACTGCGCACCATGCAGACGCGTGCCCTGTTCGACGATCTGCTTGCGCGCGTCGTTGCGGCCCGCGATGCGGCTTGCGAGGGACGGCGGCAGACACCCGTTCTGGTAAAGATCGCGCCAGACCTGACGGAGAACGAACTCGATGACATCGTGGCCGTGGCCCGCGCCCGCAGCGTCGATGGCATGATCGTGTCCAACACCACCCTGTCCCGTCCGACATCGTTGAAGGAATCGGCGCTGGCGAAGGAGGCCGGCGGTCTTTCCGGCAAGCCCTTGTTCAGGCTCTCGACCGAGGTTCTGGCCCGAACGGCCCAGCGCGTCGAGCGAGCATTCCCGCTGGTCGGCGTCGGCGGCATTGATTCAGCGGAAGCCGCCCTTCTGAAGATTCGTGCGGGCGCGAGCCTCATCCAGCTTTATTCGGCGCTGGTCTACAAGGGGCCGGGCCTTGTCAACGACATCAAGCGCGACCTTGCGCGGCAGATCAAGGCAGACGGCGCCGGTTCCATCGCGGCACTGGTCGGCACCGGTATGGACGACATCGCCGCCGGACGATTCTGAAGCCGAACGCTGGGACGGATTGGGCTTCGCAAAGGCCGGTCTAGAAAATGGTACCGGAGCACTTGCATCAAACCCTGTATTCTGGGCCATAGGAACTGACGAGGCACATCAGCCATAACAGCGCGACCGAAAATAACCGTGGCATCACCCTAGGCTCAGGACTCATTGATCACAACCAGAAGATGACGGCTGCTGCGATGGCGATGGCCGAGAAGAAGGTATGGGCACATCTGTCGTAGCGTGTCGCAACGCGCCGCCAGTCTTTGAGCTTGCCGAACATGTTCTCAATCCTGTGGCGCTGCTTGTAGAGCGCCGTGTCGTGAGGGATCGGGACTTTCCGGTTTGTTTTTGACGGAATGCAGGGGGTGATGCCGCGAGCAAGCAGGGCGTTTCTGAACCAGTCAGCATCGTAGCCACGGTCAGCCAGTATGGCCTTTGCGGGCGGCAGCGCCGCCATCATCAGCGCTGCGCCCTTGTAATCGCTCATCTGGCCTTCGCTGAGCAGCATCACCAGAGGCCGCCCGTCACCATCGCAGACGGCATGAAGCTTCGAGTTCAAACCGCCCTTTGTGCGCCCGATACGACGGGGAACATCCCCTTTTTTAGAAGGCTCGCCGCTGTGCGGTGGGCCTTCAGGTGGGTGGCGTCGATCATGATCCGCTCCGGCTTCGGCCCGTCGCCCGCCAGCCCCGCAAAGATGCGGTCGAACACACCCATCCGGCTCCAGCGGATGAAGCGGTTGTAGAGCGTCTTGTACGGACCATACGCCTTCGGTGCATCCTTCCACTGCAAGCCATGCTTGATGACGTAAACGATCCCGCTCACCACCCGCCGGTCGTCAACACGGGAAACCCCATGCGCCAACGGAAAAAACGGTGCAATTCGAGCCATCTGGCGCTCGCTCAGCAGAAACAGCCCGCTCATCAGAACCTCCTCAAAAGGGACTCTGAATCACATTCGCAGGCGGATTAATAGGTCCTGAGCCTAGTTGAAAGCGCTGAACGGCGCGGCGTTGATCGTTCCATCGCCATTCATGGACGTTATCAGGGCTATTGGGCGCGGTATGATTGAGGCAGCGATGAGCTTGTATTTTTCTGCCGCAGAAAGCGTTGAGAATTGAATATCCATGGCATTGCTCGCAGCCGTTAAGAAGGCATCGTCCTTGCGACCTTGAAGCGGTTTTCGATCGCGTATCTGCTGCCGGGCGAGGTCAGACGGCTTCGCGCCAATAGCTCGCGGTCGAACCAGGTGCGACGAGAGAGTCTGAGGCAGGGTTCCATCGGGTTGATGCGCAAGAGCGCTTGCTCCTGTTCGGTCGGTGAAACCGCCGATATCTCATGTTCCATCTCGGTGGGAGGTACACGCAGGAGATAGCGAAAGGTCGAGGTCTGCCGAAAATCCATCGACAGATAATCCGGAAACACGGAAGGATTGACCCACCGTTCCTCAATCTGCACGGGAATACCATCGCGCTCATGGATGATGGGCGAATGAAACACTTCGGTATTTGTGCGCAGATCATAATCGGCGAGTTCGCGCGGCATGCGCATCAATTCCAGAGCGAGGATCTGGCAGCTATAGCGGCCACCCTGAGCGCGAATGTCGTCGGAGAAGTCGCGCAGCTCGAAAAGAAGAGATTGCTCTCGCGGATTGGCAACGAACGAACCGCGCGCCGGAACACGATTGATCAGTCCCTGAAGGGCAAGCTGCCGAAATGCCTTGTTGACGGTCATCTTGGAAATCCCGAGTTCCTTGACGATCTGGAGCTCGGATGGGAGCCGGTCACCTGCCCGCCATTTGCCGGACCGGATTCCTGCGACGATATGTTCTTGGGCCCGCTCATAGAGTAGATCTGGCTTATCCTTGGTGATGAATTCAGCCTCGGGCTCTCGGCCAGCCGCTTGGGCGAAGACCTGCTGGCTCATGTTTCCGCTCTTCATTGACGTACTTGTCAAAGGCTGCGCTCCCGATGATCGGTTATGGCGTTCTGCGTGCCGCTGATGATGGGATAACGGCCTTGATGTGCGCCGCCCTGAGCCAGTTGCGCAGGCTGTCGGCATCATAGGCCTTGTCGGCAATCAGCCTTTTTGGCGCAGTGACTGCTGTCATGAGAGGCAGTGCCATGGAGATGTCGGCAATATTGCCCGGCGTCAGGACGAAGGCGACCGGTCGGCCATTATCATCGGCCAAAGCATGGATTTTGCTCGTTCTTCCGCCGCGTGACGTGCCAATCGCTTGTGTCCACGCCCCCCTTTTGAGCCTTGCGCGGAACGGTGTGCCTTGATGTGGGTGCTGTCGATGGACAGTTCCTCGGGCACCGGCCCTGCCGCCGCCATCTTCGCAAAAATCGTGAGCCAGATGCGGCGCTGCGACCAGCGATGATAACGGTTGTAGACGGTCTTGGCCGGGCCGTAAGCCTCGGACACATCGCGCCACCGGCAGCCGACCTTGAGCACATGAAGAATGCCGGAAATTACCCGGCGATCATCAACGCGCGGCTTGCCCGGTTTGCTGTGCGGCAGGTGCGGTTCAAGCGCCAACCATGCCTCATTCGAAAGCCAAAACAGACTGCCATGGGCCATCGCTTGCCTCCAATCCTCAAATCAGAGACAAAGATTCTAGAAAAATCAGGATAATGTATAGGTCCACATCCCAGGGTCTTGATCCTAGACCGGCAGTTGCATGCGGTAGGACAGCGCTTCAGCCAGATGCTGGCGTGAAACACTGGCCGCTCCGTCAAGATCGGCAATGGTGCGCGCAACCTTCATGACCCGGTGAAAGCCGCGCGCTGTCAGACGGAATTTCTCGCTGGCATCGCGCAGAAGTTTCATGCCCGCCTCGTCAGGCCGGGCTACGGTTTCAATCACCGAGGACGGTGCGGCGGCATTCGTGAGGCTCGCAAGGCCGAGCGCCTGATAGCGCTGCGCCTGCAAGATCCGGGCCGCGGCAACCCTTGTTGCCACCTCGCGCGAGCCTTCGGCGGGCGGGGGCAGCACAAGGTCGGCAGCGGTGACGGCGGCAACCTCGATCACCAGATCGAACCGGTCGAGCAGAGGACCAGAAAGCCGCGCCAGATATTGCGCCATGCACTTTTCATTCGGCGCACGACGACACGAAAAGCCGGGTTCCGTCGCCCGGCCGCAGCGGCAAGGGTTCATCGCCGCCACCAATTGAAACCGGGCGGGATAGGTGACACGGTTGTTGGCGCGCGAAACCGAGACATCTCCCGTTTCAAGCGGCTGGCGCAGCGAATCGAGGGCTTGCGGCTGAAACTCCGGCAGCTCGTCAAGAAAGAGCACACCGTTGTGGCTCAGCGAGACCTCGCCAGGCCGGGCGTGCAGACCACCTCCGGTCAACGCTGCGATGGAAGCCGAATGATGCGGCGAGCGGAAGGGCCGGCGGTTGGTCAGCGCGCCGTCGGTGAGCAGGCCTGCGACGGACTGCACCATCGAGACATCGAGGAGTTCGCGCGGCGACAGTGGCGGCAGGATCGAGGGCAGGCGTTGCGCCAGCATCGACTTGCCCGCTCCGGGCGGGCCGACCATCAGCAGGTTGTGCCCGCCTGCGGCCGAAACCTCCAGCGCGCGCTTGGCGCTTTCCTGGCCCTTGATGTCGGCGAGGTCCGGCAGGTCGCGCGCCGCCTGGTGGATCGCCGCCTGCGGTCGCGCCAGCACCTGCGTGCCCCGGAAATGGTTGGCGACCGCGATCAGGCTGCGCGGCGCGACGATGTCGATGTCGGAGCCGGCCCAGGCGGCTTCCGGCCCGCAGGCGGCCGGGCAGATCAGACCCTTGCCGTCCGCATTGGCGCCGATCGCGGCCGGCAGCGCGCCGGCGACCGGCGCGATGGTCCCGTCCAGAGACAGTTCGCCCAGCACCACGTAGTCGTTCAGCGCGTCGCCGGGGACGGCGCCGAGCGCGGCCATCAGGCCGAGCGCGATCGGCAGGTCGTAGTGGCTGCCTTCCTTGGGCAGGTCGGCCGGGGCGAGGTTGATCGTCACCTTCTTGGCCGGCATGGACAGGCCGGAAGCATGGAGCGCGGCCTGCACACGCTCGCGGCTTTCGGCGACCGCCTTGTCGGGCAGGCCGACGATCTGGATGCCCACCTTGCCGGGCGCGACCATCACCTGCACGTCGACCGGAACGGCCTCGATGCCCTGGAACGCGACGGTGCGTACCCGCGAAACCATGCCTTGCCCCCGGGCCTTGGCTCAGTTGTGGCCTTCAGAGAAGCACAGCCGGCGCGTTAGCGCAAGAACATTACATGAACAAATGATCGCATCGGCTGCAACCCGGTTGTAGACGGTTGCAGAAACGGAACAGACGGAGAATAGGTCGACGCTCAGCTTCTGCCGAGCTTGCCTTCGACCGCGTCCCAGAACAGCGCGGCGATGTCGGCGCCGCCGAACTTCTTCACCTCGCGCACGCCGGTCGGCGAGGTGACGTTGATCTCGGTCATGTAGTCGCCGATGACGTCGATGCCGACCAGGATGAAGCCGCGGGCCTTCAGCGCCGGGCCGATGCGCTCGCAAATCTCGCGCTCGCGCTTCGTGAGTTCGGTCTTCTCCGCGCGTCCACCGACATGCATGTTGGAGCGCGACTCGGCTTCCGCCGGAACGCGGTTGATGGCGCCCACCGCCTCGCCGTC
>JAIUNP010000279.1 GCA_020161975.1 Pseudomonadota bacterium | reverse complement strand
TGAAAGATCGGGCCGCGCCTGTGCCGGACCACGCGCCGGCGTTTCCATCGCAACGAGCGGCAGAGCCACGCTGAATGCCGAGCCGGCCCCCACCCGGCTCATGACCGAGACCGTCCCGCCCATATGCTCGACAATCCGTCGGGTGATGGCAAGCCCAAGGCCCGTGCCGCCATGAGTGCGGGCGGTCGAGGCTTCGGCCTGTTCAAACTCTTCGAAAATCGCATCAAGACGCTCCGGTGCAATGCCGGGGCCGGTATCGGCGACGGTGAAAACCAACATGTCGCCGGCGGCAGCTTCCACCCTGATGCCAACGCCGCCCGTGGCCGTGAACTTCACCGCGTTGCCGGCCAGGTTCATCAACACCTGCCGCAGGCGGGCACCGTCGCTCGTCACCACCGCCGGTACGCCGGGATGCACCAGCGCCGCAATTTCGATGCCCTTGTCCTGTGCACGCGGCGAGAGAAGTTCGACCACGCTTTCAACCAGATGTTCGACCTCGACCGGTTCGCTCACGATTTCGAGCTTGCCCGCTTCAATGCGCGAGAAATCGAGAATTTCGCTGATGAGCGAAAGCAGTGCCTCGCCGGAGGTCTGGACGGCATCGACATAGCTCGCCTGCTCGGGCGTCAGCCCAGTATCGCGCAGCAGGCCCGCCATGCCGAGAACGCCGTTCAGCGGCGTACGCATTTCATGGCTGATGGTGGCCAGGAACCGCGATTTTGCCGCATCGCCATCGGTGGCACGCCTGAGTTCGGTCAGGTTGCGGCCGATCACCGTGGTGCGCAGCGCCCCCCCCATGCGGCGCGAGGACTGGATGTGCCAATGGATGGTTTCGCCGGCTACCAGACCTTCGCTCTCGCCCTCCCGCAGGCGGCGCGGATGCCCTTCCCCGGCCTCGCCAAACATGGTCGGCTCCATGCGCACAGGATCGATACCGGCCCGCGCCATCAGCGCAACAAAGGCCGCATTCCGATCAATCATGATGCCGTCGCCGTCAATTTCCGCATAAAGGTCGCCACTGGCCTCGATGATCGCGCGCAGAGCCTGGATGGTGCCTGCCTGTTCCTGCACACGCGTGTGCTGATCGGTGTAAGACCGCATCAGTTTGCGACCGCGTTTGCGCAGGCCAGCGATGTCACGGAGCAACGCGGCAGCAATGACGGCCAGCGCGATGGAAACAGCCACGGCTGCGAACATGCCTGCCGCCCAGGCCGTGCCCGAAATCGTTGTCACCATGGCCCTATCCCCGCCCGAACCCGCCGCTGCACCGCTTTCATCCCAAACAGCCTGGGCAAGACCCGTTGCCGAAGCGTGTTCGCGGCCTCCTTGTCCCCCGCTTCACACGTTTTGTTGGTCAGCGTGGTTAAGCGGATGTGACCATGGTTGCGCCTCCTTGCAGGCTTTCCGATCTGCGCCTTTCGGCATAAACGCGGGCTGGAGGCGTGGTATCGGTTGATCCTGCCGCCCGGCACCGTTCGGTGCTGTGGCCTGGCGGTGGCTTGTCCGAGACGGATCTGCCCTGCCCTGCCTGTTGCCGATATTTTTTCGCTTGAAGAGGGTTGCAATGTGCGGCCGATGCGGCTAATCAACCGCCTCGCTTGTCACCCAAGCGTTCGCGCCCGTAGCTCAGCTGGATAGAGCATCAGACTACGAATCTGAGGGTCAGAGGTTCGAATCCTTTCGGGCGCGCCAATGATTTCAATGTGTTAGGCGGCATTCGCCTGATGGCGAAAAGTCACAGGTAGTGTAGCGCGCCACGGTGTTCTGGACTTTTTGACCAAGTGTTCTGGACTTGGCGCGGTTAGCGACCGTCAGCGCGCCTTCCGGTGTTGATAACCACCTGCACCGCCCGGTCATCCCAAAGCTCGGCCATGGCCAAATCCTTGACGTTGGTGATGTCGAGGCGTGGCAGCCCATGACGCTCGCACCAATCGTGGATGACACGGATCACCTCTGACCGATGCGGCTCCGGCACCGCCACACGGGCCGTGAATATCTTCACGGTAATGTCGCGCCGGAGCCATTCCTCGACCCGGCGCAGCATGACCGGGATCGGGGCACCGACATGATCGACGCCCTTCCAGCCATCATAATGCGCCAGCGTCCCGTCAAGATCGACGCCAATCCAGCCGCTCATGTGGATACCTCGCAAGATGTTGTCGACTCATGCAGGATGGGCAAAAGTCGAAACAGGAAGGTGAAAATGGCCAGAACCAGAGAAGTGAAAGTCCTGCAGGCCGGGCGAATGCTTGCGGTCGAGGAGCACAGCAAAGGCAACGTCATCGTTGCCTTTGAGGCGATCGGCGACAAAGCAGTCCTCGGTTTCCTTCTTACCGATGCTCTGGCCGATGAACTTGTCGGCGCTCTCATTGAACGGCCTCGTTCAAAGCATCATCATCACGCAAGTGAACCGTCAAAAGAGCAGGTTCTCGTTGTAAGAAACGTCGAAGTGTTGCCCCCTGAAGGAGAACAATTCGTCGTCCGCCTAACATCTGAAGAGGGGCCGGGCCTGACGTTCCGGCTTGGCTCCCGACAGGTCGAACGCTGGCGCAATCTTCTGACGGCCCAGATTGCCCGCAACGAGAAGAAGTCGCAGCAATAGCCTTACACGCCATTGCTGTTCTCCAAGGTCTGAACGCCTGAAACCCGCGCCCGCCATTTTCTGACGCTGTATGTTGGCGAACCCTCCGTGCATTGCTCAATTTCAATTTTCAGCGGCGGGCAGGGAACAATCGGGCTGTGCCACTGATCCGCGAGCGCTTTGATGACGGCATCGGCAATGATCTGCTCCAATTCAGGCCAGTCGATGAATGCATCGACCTTCATTTGATGAACTTCCTCGGCCTTCAGTTTCATCTTCCCCCTCCTGTGATGATGATTTCCCGCGCCTCGGTGGCCTTGCCGCTGGCCGTGTAATTGAGGCGCACCGGCTCGATGTCAGCCCATGCGAACAGCTCCCGGATTGCGGGAACATCGTTCAGGGTGAGGATGAAGCGCCCCTTGATCTGACGCAGCATGTCGGCCAGCTCGACGAACTCGTCACGGCCGAACTGATCCTTGCCGTAGTAATCCTCGACCCCGAAATAAGGCGGATCGCAGAAGAATAGCGCGTGCGGCCGATCCCAACGGCGAATGAAATCCTGCCAGCGCAGGCACTCGATATAGACGCCCGCGAGGCGCTCATGTGCCGCTTCGAGCATCGGAACCAGCTTGGTGATGTCGAACTTCGCCGGGCTGTCGGTCGAAATCCCGAATGTCCTGCCCGCCACCTTGCCGCCGAAGCTCATGCGCTGGAGGTAGAGAAAGCGGGCCGCGCGCTGAAGATCGGTCAGCATCTCCGGGTCCATGCCAAGCAAGCGCTCGAATTCAGAACGGCTGGCAATGCGCCATTTCAGTTCGTCGAGGAACGCCTGATAATGGTTCTGGAGGATGCGGAAAAACGTCGCCACATCGCGGCTGTAGTCGTTCACGGCTTCCGTCTTGGGCCGCGTATCACGCCGGAAGAAGATGCCGCCCATGCCCATGAACGGCTCGCAATAGAGCTCATGAGGCACGGCTGTGATCTTCGGTACGAGCACCTTGGCGAGCGCACGCTTGCCGCCGATATAGCCGGCCAGCGTCGGGATCGGGCGAATGGGGCTGTGGTTTATGTTCTCCACTTGTTCTGCTTTCAAGAATCACTCACCCTGTGCTGGCTGACGTCAGCAGACGGGGTGGCGGTAAGTCTTTCTGACGCCTCACGGGGCCTTGCCGTCCAAGCATGAGGCCCGTGGATCGGAGGTCGCATTCCTCCGATCCCCCGTCGATTGACGGGGTCAGTTCGCCTGCGGTTGCAGGGCTTCCAGCTCATCGGCGATGCGGCGCAGCTCCTCGGCCGCGTTAGCCGGTGTCGTTTCGGCCGCAAGGATCGCCGCGTATTGCTCGATCTCGTCGATTGTTTCGGCAGCTGTTACGCCTTCAGCCATTGGCTTGCTCCTGTTGAGGTTGAGCGAGATAGAACCCGCCGAATGCGCGAACTGCCGCCCACATCAGCCATGCCAAAGCCGGGCGCGTGCCGCAGGCGCGCATGGCGATCCTGAATTCATGATCAGCCCACGCGCGGGCCAGCGCCGGATCGGACGTGGCCTCGCCCCATGAGGCAGCGAGGCCGGCGAATGCCGGATGCTCGCGCTGCTGGCCGGCACGGATCAGGCCATAGAGGAAGTCGTGGATGCAGGCCGCACGGCCATAAGTTCCCCACACCGCCAGCACGAGCCGGAGTGCGGCCGGCAGCGTCGCACCATCGGTTTCGAAGCCTGCAGGCACTTCGATCAGCAAGCCCGAGCCCTTGGCGCCGGCCTCGTAACGAAGAGGCTCGCGCAGCTGCCAGCGCCGGCCGGGCACGACCTCTTCAATCACGAGCGATCCGGTGAAGGCCGACATCAGACGAGCCCCAGCTGCGCAGCCTTAGCGAGAGCGGTTTGCCGGGCCTGCTCAAGCGCGGCTCCGACTGCTTCCGGCGTTGTTGCGGCATCGATCGCCGCATCCGTCGCATCACGGATCGCTTTCACAGCCGCAACCACCTGCCGATAAGCTGTGGCCTTGGCGAGCACGCTGTTCGCGTAATCGGCGACCGCCATTTTCGCGCCGGCCGCGAGCGCTGAAATCAGCGGTGCGGCCGATGCGTCGGCTCCATCAATAATATTTCGAGCCTCAGCCTCTTGCGTCGGCCAGCTTGCCACCTCGGCAGCTGGATACTGGCCGGTGATCCGTGACGTGATCTGATCGGCGAATGCGACCACCTGCACACGAGCACGTGCCTTTATATCTGCAAGAGGGGGGGGCGGAGGCGGTGACGGAGCGACGAAAACTTTGCCTTTCCACACCCAGCCGATCTGAGACTTACCGTCGTAAGCAATAAATCCGAGATCGGGGTGGAAGAAGTCGTCCGCTGTTGACGGACGATCCTCATAAATTGGCTCAGAGCCGTCATCACCTCGCGGCTGTATGAGAACACGAACGATATCGGGCACATCGACAATATCGACCACCGTGTCGTTTACCACGCGCATCAGTTTCATGGTCACCACTCCAAGATCACTGCACCGGGCGCGCCCGCGCCACCTGGGCCGTTCACGCCACCGGAACCGCCTGTTCCGCCTGTTGCGATGCCACGTCCCGCTGCGCCTGTGCCAAACCAGTCGACCGTGCCCACCCCCATGGGAGGAAGTCCGCCCTTTGCCGGCTGGTGCAACGGCATGTTGTT
>JAIUNP010000278.1 GCA_020161975.1 Pseudomonadota bacterium | reverse complement strand
CGGCTCGAAGATATGCCGCATGACCTGATTGTTTGGCGACAGATTGTGGAAATGCGGATCCATCGAGGTCGGCTCGGCAGCGACGCCCAGTCGGAAATCCTGCGCCAGCACAGGCATGCTGGTCAACAGAAAGGCTGCCACCGCGCCGGAAATTGCTCTCAAATGCACCGTCATTCCCAGTCCTCCCCGAATTATCGGCAGCCAGCGACCAAGCCGCGCCGTCCTTGGCCTGAATGTTGACCTTTTTTCCCCCGATGTCACAAGCCAAATTGTTACATTCCCACATCAGGAGAATCACGTGCCGCTGCTCAACCGCCTGAAGGCCCGGCTGGCCATCTTCATCGGCGCAGGACTGGCACTGGCATCACCGGCTGCGGCAAATGCACCCTGTGCGCGCCAGAGCCTGCAGGGCCGCACTGTGATCGTCTGCACGGTCGACCTTACCCGCCAGACCCTCAGGACCTACTGGAAAGCATCCGACGGGAAACCCTATGGCTCGCTGGCGGGGATCGCCGCGCGAGCAGAAAATCGTCCCGGCCCAATGCTGTTCGCAATGAATGCCGGCATGTATCATGAGGATATGAGACCCGTCGGCCTTTATGTCGAGGCAGGCCAGACGCAAACAAAGGCAAACACCGTCGCCGGCCCCGGCAATTTCCATATGCGCCCGAACGGCGTATTCTACGTCTCGGGCGCCACGGCAGGCGTAATGGAAACACGGCGGTTCCTGGCGAGCCGCCTGAAGGCGGATTATGCCAGCCAGTCGGGACCGATGCTGGTCGTCGATGGCAAATTTCATCCGCAGATAACCGGGCGGGGCACATCGGCCAAGATCCGCAACGGTGTCGGTGTGCGCTCTGCCACGTCGGCTGTCTTCATCATCACTGACGAACCGGTCACATTCAGCGAGTTTGCCAGGATGTTTCGCGATGATCTGAAATGCCGCAACGCTCTCTATTTCGACGGTTCGATTTCAAGCATCTATGCCCCGTCTGTCGGACGATCCGACAGTTTCATGCGCGTTGGACCAATTGTTGCGGCATTTTCCCGGTAGGACAGGCTAGGGGCAGTGGCAAATGCCGCGCAACTTTGCCAAAATCACCGGGTGTTGCCCTGTGCTGGACGAATCACCACTGATTGATCATGCTCAACCGGATACTCCCTTCTAAAGAGTCAGATGCCGCCGGGGTGGACCGTATGCCCCGCGTTTTGATCTGGTATGAAGGGAACAGCGACGTGTTTTTCCGCATTTCCGAGCGGATCGCTGACCGGTTGGCAGAGTTTCTTCCGCTGGCCAATATCGGCATTGCCCTGACCGGTCGTGCTGATTGCCTGCCGCGCCTGAAGGCCCGCGGCTACGGGGTTTTCCCCTATCATGGCCCGGCGGGGCACCAGAAGAAATTCCAGGTGGCCGCCTCACTGCCACAAAACATGCTGCGCGTTCGCCGGATGCTGAAGACCTTCCGGCCCGATGTCATCATCATCACCAGCAATTTTGGCCTTGCCTGGCCATTGCTTGAGCAGGCACGGTTGCTCGGCATTCGCATTGTCTATCTCCCGCACGATCCCCAGCCTCATTCGGGGGATTACGCGCCGTTGTGGCAGCGGCTAGCACAAGGCCGCGTCCTCAAGCGCAGTGATGCGCTTGTGTTCCTGTCCGAAACGATGCGCAGTTTCGGCAGGACCATCGGCGGCCCTTTCCAGAGCCTGCCCTCGTTCGTGGCCCCTCTGCATACGCTCGGAACGCCGGGCGTCAGTCAGCCGCGCGCCGTCGTGCGCGGGCGCCCGATCCGTTTTCTGTTTCTCGGGCGCATGATCCGTTACAAAGGCCTCGACCTTTTGGCCGAGGCTTGCCGCCTGCTGGAAAATCGGCACGACTGGGAACTGACGCTTGCCGGTGCAGGACCGGAGGTCACGCAGGTTCAGGCAGATTTTGCCGGGATTTCCCAGGTGAATCTTGGCTATCTGCGCTACCTTGATGAATCCGAAATCGACCGACTCAACCTCGAACACGACGTCCTCATTTGCCCATACCGGGATGCAACCCAGTCGGGAGCCCTTGCAGAGGCAACCCTTCTGGGCTTGCCGTCCATCGTCTCGCCGGTCGGCGCCCTGCCCTCACAGGTGGATGATGGCCGCGCCGGCTGGGTGATGCCGGACATGACCGCCTCAGCCCTGGCGGAGATCATGCGTCGCGTCATCGATCGTCCGGAGGAGGTAGCGGCAATGTCTCAGGCCGTGCTCGACTTCTGGAAGCGCTCGTCGGAAAAAAACGTCTGGCAACGCGTGATCGAGACGGTCCTGGACAAAAGGCTTCAGCCAGTCGAGCACCAGCTGGCCCGGGGCGAGGCAACGGAAGAGCGGGCACATGCGCCTCGTTCATAGGCTCTGGCGCGCGTTGCCGCATCATTTCCGCCGCTCGCTCTTCGAGGGGGCGACCCTGATGGCTGCCCGTCAGGCGCGCGGTCTGCCGAACGCCATCCCCGCGGACAGCCAGATCGTTGTGGCCGGCGTACTGCGTGCGCCCACCGGCCTTGGCGAGGCGGCGCGAGGCACGATCCGCGCCTTGCAGGCGGAGGGGCGCGATGTCCGCATCATCGACCTGACCGATGTCTTCCGGCAAGAAATCGTGATGGCGGCCCCCGACCTGCCTGCACCGGCCCGCGGCCCTGGCACGATCATCGTCTTTGCCAATCCGCCGATGTCATCCTACGCCCTCCGCTTCATTCCGGGCGAAGTGCTTGAGGGCAAACTGCGCATTGCCTCCTGGGTCTGGGAATATGCCCGCGTACCTGAGCGCTGGCGTCGCCATATCACCCGCTATCACCGCATTGCGACCCCGACCTCGCTGGTCCATACAGCGGTTCGGGCAACAACCGGCGCCGATAGCCTGCATCTGCCTTATCACGTCGCACCCCTCCCGGCAGAACCGGTAGCCCGGGATCGGCCAAACCGATTTCGGCTGGGGTTCATCGGTGATCTGGTGGCAGCGGCCGGACGCAAAAATCCGGGCGCAGTGATCGAGGCTGCCGGTGCAGCCTTCGGAGCGGCCGAAGACGTGGAAATCCACATGATCCTGCGTGGGGCCAGTTCCGGGCACCCGGTCGTCACCGCCCTGCGGGAACGGGCGCGGCACTATGGCCTCAATCTGACCATTGATCAGCGCGTTCTTGATACAGCCGGGCACTGGGCGCGCCTGCGCACCTTCGATGCCTTCTGCTCGCTCCATCGCTGCGAGGGCTTCGGACTCAATATTGCCGAAGCGATGGCGGCCGGCATTCCGACCGTCGCAACCCGGTGCCCCGCCGTAGCTGATTACCTCGACGAAACCGTCGGCTACCCCGTCGCGGGCGTGCCTGTTCTGGCCGCCCCGCTCATCGACGATCCGAACCCTGGAACATGGCTTGAACCGAATATCGCCATGGCCACCGCCGCGCTCAGGGCAATCCGTGACAACCCGGCAGAGGCAAGGCGTCGTGCCGAAGCCG
Organism: Pseudomonadota bacterium; assembly: GCA_020161975.1. Classification (GTDB taxonomy): domain Bacteria; phylum Pseudomonadota; class Alphaproteobacteria; order Rhizobiales; family Beijerinckiaceae; genus JAIUNP01. Next base: position 1,766 of record JAIUNP010000278.1, on the reverse strand, counting down.
CCGTTGGCCGGATCGACCAGCTCTATTCAGCAAAGGCTTTCGTAAACGCGCTCGATGCCTTGCAGACAAATGCCCTTCGTCAAGACTGAACGCCGAGAAATGTCTTGCTGAGCGCGACAATCCGCTGTGCGCCCTTGCCATCGCCATAGGGCGAAATGCCACGCGCCATGCCCCTGTACGCCGCAGGGACTGTCAGGAGCTTGGTCGCTTCGGCGACAATCCTGTCATGATCCGTACCGACCAGTTTCGCCACGCCTGCCGAAACCGCCTCGGGCCGTTCGGTCTCGCTGCGCAGCACCAGCACGGGTTTGCCCAGCGCAGGCGCTTCTTCCTGGATGCCACCCGAATCAGTCAATGCGAAATGGCACGCCTTCATCAGCGCCGTCAGTTCGAGGTAATTGACCGGATCACAAAGGTGAATGCGCTCGAACCCCGCAAGATGCTCGAACACCGGCCCCCGAACATTCGGATTGGGATGAACCGGATAGACAAAATCGACATCCGGATGCGCATCATGCAAGGTCCGGATCGCACGGATGATCTCAAGGAGCGGCGCGCCAAAATTCTCGCGCCGATGGGCTGTCACCAGCACCAGGCGGCGACCGGGCTTCGGCCAATCACAAGGCAGGTCACGCTTGGCGACGTCGAGCAGTGCATCGATAACCGTGTTGCCGGTGATATGGACGGTTCTGGGATCATGCCGTTCGGCAAGCAGATTGTCCGAGGAGGATTTCGTCGGGGCGAAATGGATCGCCGATGCATAGCCGGCAATCAACCTGTTCATTTCTTCCGGGAATGGGTTTTGAACATCGTGTGTCCTGAGACCGGCTTCGACGTGGCCAACCGGAATACGCCGGTAGAAGCAGGCGAGAGCTGCCACCATCACCGATGTCGTATCCCCCTGAACCAGAACAAGGTCAGGCTGGAACTCGACCAGCAGGGGGTCAAGACGCTGGAAAATCTTGGCGCTGAGCCCTGCAAGCGACTGATTGGGCTCCATTACATCGAGATCGATATCGATCTCGATGTCGAAAATCCCCAGCGTCTGCCGGATCATCTCACGGTGCTGACCGGTGGAGACCACGATCGTCTGCGCCCAGCCCTGAGCCTTGAAGGCCTTGATAACGGGCGCCATCTTGATGCCCTCGGGCCGTGTACCGACAAGACAGATGACTTTTTTTTGCGACGTATTCGACATGGTTCAAATCCGGACCCCGTGGGAGCAGCACTATTGCGCGGTTCTTTCAAGAAACCGTTTCCAAAAGGCCGGAGAAGGACGCAAGGTAATCAGAATCACAAAAGTCTGAGGAGAAATCGTCGCGTGACAGCCGGAAAACGCCCGCGCAGCGGCCCAAAGGGGCGCTCACTCGATGAGGCCGCGTTCGATGAGGTCCGCCAACTTTTCGGCCCCGGACCGCGCCGCCGCGACCTTCTGATCGAATATCTCCACCTTGTTCAGGATCGATTCGGTGCGCTCCATGCCCGGCACCTGCGGGCATTGGCCGAGGACATGCGTATCTCGGAAGCCGAAGTCTTTGAAGTCGCGAGCTTCTATCACAATTTTGATCTGGTACCGGACGGCGGAACGCCGCCACCGCCGCTGACGGTACGCATCTGCGATTCGGTGTCCTGTATGCTCGCCGGCGCCGAAACGCTCCACACCGAATTGCTGGCCAATCTTAATGGCGAGCCTGTTCGTATCGTCCGCAGTCCCTGCCTCGGGCGCTGTGCTGAAGCCCCCGCTCTGATGGTGGGCCAGAATACGG
>JAIUNP010000277.1 GCA_020161975.1 Pseudomonadota bacterium | reverse complement strand
AGAACACCACGGCCCTCGCGATCCGAAGGTTCGGCGCTGCTGCCCTTGCCGGTCACGACCAGCACCAGCAACCGGCCCTCGCGATGGGCGCGCCCGAGAAAGGCGATCAGCGCGCCGTGGGCCTCACTCTGGCGCATACCATGCAGGTCGATCACGCCATCCACTGCGTACTGTCCGCGCGACAGCCGCTGGCGGAGACGCCGTTCCAGCGGCTGAAGCGGCGGTGCGGCGCGTGGGGAACGGCTGGCGGGAAGCGGCGCTGGCGCGGTGATCTCAGACGTTCGGAGTGGCGCGGGTTCAGCCACGATGTCTGCGGCCAACACCGGGCGCCCGGGCATCGGCACCACGGAACGCGTCACATGGGCCCAAAGCTCGATATCCTCGCGGGTGAGGCCGATCTTTTGGCGAGATGACGGCTTTTTCACCGGTTTTTCCCGCGTGGCCAGAGCACCGTGAAGTCGAGCGCGTGCCGCGTCACACCCGCGCGTTGGCCAGCCACTTCGCCGCTACCCCAGAAATAATCGGCCCGGGCCGGCCCGACGATCGCCGATCCGGTGTCCTGGGCAATCATGGTCCGCCGCAATGCGCCCTCGTCCGTTGGCAATGTCGCAATGTCGCTGGCGATGAAGACCGGCAATCCGTAGGGCCAGATCCCACGGTCCACCGCGAGGCTGCGGCCAGGGGTCAGCGGAACGCCGGCGCCGCCGGTCGGACCGAGGGCAGGGTCGATCCGATCCTCCCGCCGGAAGAAAACGTAGGATCGGTTTGCAGTCATGACGCGGCGGGCATCCGCCGGATTGGCACGGAGCCAGCCCATCAGCCGCTCAAGCGACATGTCCTCGCGTGGGATGCGCCCCTCCTCGATCAGGATGCGACCAATCGAGGAATAGGGGTGGCCGTTACGCCCGGCATAGGCGAGGCGCACTTCGCCGCCATCCGCCAGGCGCACCCGCGCCGAGCCCTGTACCTGGACAATAAAAACCTCCGCCTCGTCCCTCAGATAGAGCTGTTCCAGTCCGCGTCCGGCCAGCGCACCGGCCAGAATTGCGGCCCGATCCGGGTAAGGCTCAAGGCCGGTTGCAGTGCGCCGCGCCGCGGCAAGGGCGGGGTCGAGCGCACCTCGCGCATCGCCCGGTTGCAGGGTCACAAGATCATCGGGCCGCCCGAGCACCGGCGCGGAAAAGCGCGCTGACGGTTGCAAGGCTCCCGCGATGACCGGCTCGAAATAGCCGGTGAGAAAGCCCGAGCCGGTGTCAGGTTCGACCCGGAACGGGGCAAAGTGGCTTTCAAAGAAGGTGCGGGCCGCCCCCGCAGCGATGGGCGTCGGCAGCGCCAGCGCCTTGAGGCAGATGGCTTTCAGCGCCGGCAGGGCTGCGACGGCTGGCCGCAGGGCCGGTGCATCCGCTGCCATGGCCCGGCAACTGATCAGAAATGCGGAAAAAGCCGCCGCATGATCATCCGCAGCCCAGCCCGGCAAGGCCTCGAAGGTCAGGGGCACGGCCCGGGCACCCGGAGGGCTCGGCCCTGCGAGCACCGTTGCGGCCAATCCTTGCGCCATCACACATCCCCATGCAAACCGGGCAATCTGCCGGCACAAAGACCGGCCAGCCGCCCGCTTCACGCATCCGACCGGGTTGCGACGAGCTTCCAGTTCGGGTCACGAGAGCCTGTTTCGCGCGCAAAGGTCCAGACATCCGAGAGATCGGAAATCTTGTCGGGGCTCCCAGCGATCACGGTTCCCGAGACATCTCTCGTGGCGGTGATCAGCTTGGAGACGAAGCGGACGGTGACGGCGGCGGTCTTGCCGCGCAGCGATGCTTCTGAAATGTCCGACTTGTCGATGGAAACGAAGGTGGTCTCAACCTTCTCGCCGCGCGATTCGCGATCGGTAATCGCGGCGACGAAATCGTCGTAGACATCCTTGGCAAGAAGGTCCTTCAGCGAGCGACGGTCGCCGCGCGCGAATGCGAGCACGATCATCTCGTATGCGGCGCGCGCGCCCATCAGGAACCCCTTGGGCTCGAAGGAAGGATCAGCCGCCATGATCTCGGTGAGCGAGGCAGCGAGCGGAGTTCCCGGCTCGGCGATGCCCTTGAGCTGAGTGGCAGGATCCACCGGCGGTGCTGCTCCGACGGGAGCCGGGCGGGCAGTAGGCAAGGCCACCACATTGCTGTCGCCCTCTGCGGCCTTCGGCGGCTCTGGCCGTTCAAACGGGTTGAACGGTGGCCGTTCGGAGCCGGTCCGCTGGCCCAGCACGGCCTTCAGACGGAAGATCACGAAAATCGCGAGCGCGATAAAGACGATCGTATAAGTGTCGAGGAAGTCGTTCATCCAGCTGGTTCCCTCAAAGGCCGTTCATCTCATCAGACGAGAAGAGACCCGCCCCTCGCATCAATCGGTTCTTCTTCATATATAAGGGTTGCGAGCCCCGCGACAACGGACCAGACGCCATGATGATCACGCCGCGCCTTTTTAGACGTGCCGCCTATGGGGGGCTGCTCTATATCGCCGTGGAGTGTTTCCTGTTCTGGCTGATTGCGCGAGAGGTCGGAATCCTGCCGATGATGGCCTTCGTAACCCTGAAAGGTCTTGTCGGCTTTGCCCTCTTTGCCGGCCAATTGCGAGCCGTTTTCACCGGAGTTGCGCTCAATCCGGTCCGGCGCGGTCTCAGCGGGCTCGGATCAGCCGGATTTGGCGCGCTTGGCGCCTTCCTGATCCTGCTGCCGGGCGTTCTCACCACGCTGGCGGGCCTCGCATTGTTTGCGCCCTCCGTACGCAGCCTCCTGCTGCGCTGGGTCCGGCGCGAAAAGCACCGCAGCGCCCGCGACGAGGTGATCACGCTCGATGCCGATGAATGGCGCGAGCTTGGCACACGCAAGAAGCCTCGCAAGCGTCAAACACATCCACGCGAGTTATCGCCTTGAGGCGATGGCCGGTTCCGTGTAAGCCCTTCCCCATCTGTCTACTGAGGATTTGCCATCATGAGCGAGACTGCCGATACCGCGCCGCAGCTGAATGCCCTTGCGCAGTACACCAAGGATCTGTCCTTCGAGAACCCCAACGCTCCGCGCTCGCTGACGAACCAGAATGGCGAAGCCCCCGCGATCAACATCCAGGTCAACGTCAATGCCCAGCCGATCCAGGGCGACGACTTCGAGGTTGAACTGAAGCTCGAAGGTACCGCCGGCACCAAGCCGAACCTGCTGTTCAGCTTCGAGCTCAACTATGCCGGCGTCTTCCGCCTGCGCAACATCCCGCAGGAACATATCGGTGGCGTGCTGATGGTGGAGTGCCCGCGCATCCTGTTCCCGTTTGCCCGCCAGATCGTGGCGAGCGCCGTGCGCGATGGCGGTTTCCCGCCGCTCTACATGGATCCGATCGACTTCATGGCTCTCTACAGCCAGCGCGTCGCGGAAATGCAGCAGCAGGGCAAGCCCTCCTGATCAGGGCTCCGTCAGGCCAAGGTATTTGCGCCAGAGCGCTTTTTCGCCCATGCCCTCGATGAAGCGGGCATGGGCTGACTTTTCCTCTGCCGTCAACAGGGGTTCAAGCGGTTCCCGCTGCCGCCGGGCTGCGGATGTAACCGCACCGCCGCTCCGCGCCGTCGGCGCGCTGGCAAGACCCAGCGTCTGCTGGCGCCCGCCAGTGAGTTCGCCGTAAACTTCCGCCAGAATTTCCGAATCGAGCAAAGCGCCGTGCTTCGTCCGGCGGGAATTGTCGATGCCATAGCGGGCGCAGAGCGCGTCGAGCGAATTGGGCTGTCCCGGGTGTTTCCGGCGCGCCAGCATTAACGTATCAACAACACGATCGCTTGTAATGATCGGCTTCCCGAGCTTGTTCAACTCGTAATTCAGGAACATGATATCGAAAGATGCATTGTGGATGACCAGTTTTGCATCGCCAATGAAATCGACGAATGAATCTGCTATGCTTGCAAAGATTGGCTTGTCTTTGAGAAATCCGTCTGAAAGTCCATGAATTGCGAAAGCATCTGGCGGCATGGACCGTTCCGGATTGATGTATTCATGAAAGGTCTTGCCCGTGAGGAAGCGGTTGACCATTTCGACGCAGCCGATTTCCACCACGCGATGTCCGGTCTTGGGGTCAAGGCCGGTCGTCTCGGTGTCGAGCACAATTTCACGCATGGACCCAGTCACTTTCTCTGATTGCGTTTATTCGTCTGTCTGCGCTGTCCGGATCCAAACCGTTCCGCACGTTGCCGGGAAACGCCTTAGAACTGGCGACCCTGACCGGGGTGGCCCGCCAGGGCACGAAGAAGCGCCTCCACCTGTGCCCCTGCCTTGTCCACGCCATGCGATGTATCGATCACCGCATGGGCGCGTTGACGCTTGTCCTGATCCGGCAACTGACGCGAGAGTATGGCGTTGAATGTCTGCTCCGTCATGCCCGGGCGGGCAAGGACCCGGGCCTTTTGCACAGCCAAGGGCGCGGAGACGACAACGATGCAATCCACTCGATGCGACGCGCCGGTTTCGAACAGGAGCGGGATATCGAGTACGACCTGACGGTGGCCATTCCGGCGCGCTGCGGCGAGGAATGCCCGCTCCTCGGCATGGACCAACGGATGGATCAGCGCTTCAAGCGCCTGCATTTCGTCTTTCCTGCCCAGCACGGTGGCCCCGAGCTTTTTCCGATCGACTACGCCCTCCTCCACTGTTCCGGGAAAACGGGCAGCAATGAGCGGTACCGCCGCGCCGGCATAGAGTTGATGGACGGTAGCGTCGGCATCATGGACCGGCACACCAGCTGCGCGGAACAGCCCGGCCGTCGTCGACTTGCCCATGCCAATGGAACCGGTCAGCCCGATGACAAGCATTGTCCCTCAATCGGCCAGAAGGCCCATATTTCGCAGTTGCCGCAGCAACGGCAGCAATGGCAGGCCCATGATGGTGGTGTGATCGCCCTCGATCTTCTGGAAAAGGTGCATGCCGAGACCTTCGATCTGATAGGCACCGACGCTGCTCGTCACCGCGCTGCCTGCTGCATCGAGATAATCATGGATGAAGGCGCCCGAGAGCGGCCGCATGTGCAATGTCGCGGTTTCGACATGGCTCCAGACAGCGTGACCGTTGATGGCGAGCGCCAGACCAGAATGGAGCTGGTGCGCACGGCCCGAGAGCAGGACCAGGTGATCGGCAGCCTCCTGACGGCTTGCCGGTTTGTCGAGCCGGCGCCCGCCGAAATCCAGCGTCTGGTCGGCTCCCAGCACATAACGGTGCGGTTCGGCGCGGCTGACGGCCAT
>JAIUNP010000276.1 GCA_020161975.1 Pseudomonadota bacterium | reverse complement strand
TATGGGCTGACGGCGCGCAGCGCGGAAATGAGCCGGTGGTTGCCGGATCGGGTGTTCACATGGACGGGGCTGACGCCCTTCACCAACGCGCAGCGCCGTGCGCATGCGCAGGCGTTCATGTTCCAGGCGGGCGATCTCGCCGGGCAGACGCTGGCGGCGCTGGACGCCAAGGGCGGGCAGGAGGCCAGGTTCGCGCGCTGGCTGAAGGGCTTCGGCATTGATGAGGACGGCTGGGGCAGGATCGGCGCGGTGCGGGCGCTCGACCATGGCGAGGCGGGCGGGATGCTGCGGCCTGTCGACATACTGGACAGCGCGCCGGGCGACCGGACGATGCGCGATCTGGCGCTGAAATATTCCGAGGCCATGCACGCGCTGATGGAGGAGGCGACGCCGGGCGGCACGGCCCGCGCCCGCACGGCGCTGGGTATGGATGCACGGAAGGGGACGCCTGCAGGCGAGTTGACCCGGTCGGTCACGATGTATCTTTCCTACCCCACAACCGTGATCATGAGCCTGATCAATGCGACATCGCAGGAGGCGGCGGGCGGTGCGGCGCGCGGTGCGTCGTTCCTGATCGGCACGCTGGCGACGCTGACACTGGGCGGTGCGATGATCGTGCAGATGCAGGCGTTGCGGCAGGGGCGCGACCTGCGCGGGGTGTTTGACGATCCGGCCTTCTGGGCGGAAGCCGCGACCAAGGGCGGCGGCCTCGGGTTCTATGGCGACTGGGTATTTGCTGACTACAAGAGGGATGGTGTTGCGTCCACGGCCCGGCTGGCTGGTCCAGTCGCGGGCTTGATCGGTGATACATTCTCTGTCCTCAACTCCAAGGGCTTCCTGTCCGGTGAGGAAACCAACCGTTCGGAACGGGCGGTGCAGTTTGCCCGCCGCAATCTGCCCGGCCTGTCGATGTGGCCGGTGAAGCCGTTTACCGACCGGCTGATCTTCGACCGGTTGCAGGCGGCGGCCAATCCCGATGCCTATGATGCGTGGAAGCGGCGCGAGCGCGACCTGATGCGCGAACACGGGCAGGGCACATGGTGGCGGCGCGGCGAGGCCAGCCCGCACCGCGCCCCCGACATGAGCCTGTGGTAGGCGCTTAACGCATCCCGCACGGCGTCATTCTCCGACAAACCGGAGAGTGACGCATGTCGATTGCCGTTCCCATTGCCCGGCACACCCGCACCGCAACGCTGAACGCTGGCGTGGGGCAGGTGGTGTTCTCGCTGCCGACGACGACGCCGGTGTGGGCGGTCGAGGATGTGCAGGTGTTCCTGCGCGTCGGCACGTCGAAACTGTGGAACAGGATCACGTCCGGGTTCACCGTGGCGCTGGTGAGCCGGCAGGCACAGGTGACCTTTGCCGTGCCGCCGCGCGCGGCGCTGGCTGATCCTGTCGTGGCTGTCCGGCTGAAAAGCGCCCGCACCGATGAACGCCTGACCGATGTGACCCGCGCCGGGGCGATCCGCTCCGACCGGGTGGAAACCGCGCTCGACATGCAGGCGACGCTTAATCAGGAGCTTCGCCGTGATGTGGACGATCTGGCTGCCCGCGCCCTGACCGTGGCGGAAGGCGACGATCCGGCGCTGTTCGATCTTGCCGGGATGCCGAACGGCTCGCTGCTGTACCGCGATGCCAACGGCAATTTCATCGGCGTGCCGGTGCCGCCGGGCAATGTGGTGACCAGTGCCCAGATTGTCGATGCGACCGCCGCCGGGCGGGCGCTGCTGACATCGGCCACGGCACAGGCGCAGCGCGCGCTTCTCGGCATCACCATGATCACCATGATGACGCTGAGCGCAGCGCAGGCGCTGGCGTCGGTCGACGGCATCGACATCATCGAGACATTCGGGCGGGCGGCGCCGTTCGACAACGGCGGTGCGCGCTGGATGAAGGTCGAGGCGCAGCCCGGCCATCCCGGCAAATGGCAGCATGCGACCGGCGCATGGTTCGAGCTGCAGGGTGTCGAGGTGACGCCGGAAATGTTCGGCGCCCAGGGCGGCTATGACCGCACCGCCAAGACCGGCCCGGACGACACCACGGCCATCAACAACGCTTTCGCCTATATCGAGGCGCGCGGCGGCGGCGTCCTGTGGGGGCGCCCGGCGCGCAAGTACCGCTGCGACGACGAAATCTACCCGTGCAGCAATTCGATGTTCTCGACGCGCGGCCCGCGCTGCTCGATCAACCGGCACCTGATTCCGACCACGGGCAATCTCTATCGCGGCATGATCGCGGTGCGCGATCCGGCAGGAACCGGCACGCGCTCCAATGTGGTGGTGACCAACGTTGACGTGTGGCACGCCGCACAGGTGACGGCGCAGTTTACCGCCACGGCAGGGCAGGCAACCTTCACCTTCAATTCCGGCGGGCTGGTGCTGTCGGCGTTTGATCTGGTGATCTACAAGAACAACGTCGAGGTTTCGCCCAACGGCACAGACTATACCTACACCTCGTCCAGCTTCACGCTGGCGACGCCGTGTGTGGCCGGGGACAACATCAAGGTCGGCATCACCCGCGCCAATGCGCGCTGCGCGGCGGTGTATGCCGAGGCGCCGGCGGGCAGCTACTGCACCGGTATCACCTTCTCGAACATGGAGCTGACGGGCAACCTGTCGCTCTACATCGGTTCGATGCTGCTGCACTGCAAGGAAAGCCGCGTGCAGGGCGTGGTGTCGCGCACGGTGAAGAACCGGGGGCACTATGCCTACGGCAACTCGATCGACAACACATGGCAGGATTGCCGGGTTGACGGCTACGGCAGCACGGAAACGGGGGCGTTCACCGCAACCCGCTGTATGGACTACGCCTGTGACAACAATCCCTATTCGGGCACTTTCCAGGAGAACACCTGGTGGATTGAGTGTGCGGTGCGCAATGTCGGTCGCGGGTTCAGCTGGGCCGGGCTTTGCCTCAACTGCGGTGCGCAGGGCGTGCGCGGGCGCTATATCACCTCCTATGGGGCGCTATTGCAGGGCAGCGGCGGCATGTCGGGCGACCGGGTCCAGCTGCAGGGGTTCTCGTTCCTCGATGTCGGACAGCAGGGCGTCTATGCCCTCACGTCCTTCTACAACATCTCCGATGGCGAGATTGCGGGCTGCGGCAGCGGGGTGGACCTGCGCGGCAGCGGCGCCGAAGGCGAGGCGTGGGGCACGGTGTCGAACGTCAAGGTGCGCGATCTCGCCACCAGCACGGGCGTCGGCCTCTACGTGGCCTATCACTGGCGTTCGCAGATCACCGGCATTCAGGTCACATCGGCACTCGGCAACGGCGTCGATGTCGACAACTGCAATGCCTGCGCGTTCGTCGGCGTTGACGTGGCCGTGGGCGGAACCGCGCTGACGTTCCGGGGCGGCTCAAGCCGCAACAAGGCCGATGTCATGCTCACGTCCAGCAACGTGGGCCTCTCGATCATATCCGGCTGCTGGATGAACGAGGTGACGGGCCGGTCATGGGCCAACACAACGAACATCTCCGACAACGGCAGCACGTCGTATGTTTCCACCCTGAGGACCGGATGATGACAAAGCAGTTTAATCGTTTGGCACCGCTGATCATGCGTGCGCTCGTGCGCGAGCTGGCCGTTCACAAATATGCCGCGGCGGCGGTGGTGGGCAATCTTGCGCACGAGACAGCCGGGTTCACGCTGATGCAGGAGGTGAAGCCGGTGGTTGCCGGGTCGCGTGGCGGCTACGGCTGGGCACAGTGGACCGGGCCGCGCCGGAAGCAGTTCGAGGCATGGTGCGCCGCAAGGGGCCTCAAGCCCTCGTCCTATGAAGGCAATCTCGGCTTCCTGCTGCATGAGCTTCGCGGCTCCGAGCGTGCAGCGCTGCGCATGCTGGAACATTCCGGCGCTGACCTGCATGCGCTCACCGTCGCTTTCGAAAAGCTGTTCGAACGTGCCGGGGTGCCTGCCCACGCGGCGCGGGTTCGCTGGGCCAAGAGGGCGCTGGCGCTTTATGAGCGCTCCGGTGACGCTAACTCCAAACCGCTGGCCGACAGCCGCACCGTGAAAGGCGCTGGCGCGGGCGGCATCGGGGCCATCGCCATGGGTGGCGCGGCCTATCAGGCTGGCAAGGACGGCATCGCGCTGGCCACCGATGTCAAGGATACGGTGGGCGAAGCCGCCGGGCTGCTGTCCTGGCTGACTTGGGAAGCCGCTGCAATCGGTGCCGGGTTGTTGACGATCGGCGGGCTGGCGGTGGTGCTCTATGCCCGTTGGGATGACGCGGGGCGCCCCTTGTTCTGGCGCAATGAAAAGGATTTGGCCGATGTCGAAGCATGATCCGGTCAACCATCCCGCGCACTACACCGGGCATCCGAGCGGGGTGGAGTGCATCACCATCGCGCGCCACATGGGGTTCAACCTCGGCAATGCGGTCAAGTACATCTGGCGCGCGGACCTCAAGGGGAACGCGATCGAGGACCTGCGCAAGGCCGCGTTCTACATCGAGGATGAAATCAAGCGGCGCGAACTCGCCATGGCGCTGAAGCCATGATGATCTTTCTCAAAGCGTTCTTTGGTGATCTCGGCCTTCGCGGCTGGCTGGCGATGATCTTCGGGGTGCTGCTTGTCCTGCTGGTGTGGCAGTGGCGTGCGGCGCTGATCGAGGCAGGCGGTGCGCGGGTGATCGACAGGATCACCAATGCCAACAAGGCAAGTGAAGCCAAGGCCGACGCGGCGGAACAGAAATACCGCGCATGCGTGGCGAGCGGCAAGGAGCCGATGCAATGCGTGGAATAGCTCTCATCGCGATTGGCTTCCTGATGGCGGGATGCCAAACAGCTGCGCCGGTCGATAGGCCTTGCGGCGTGATCCGCGATAGCCTGGTCGGTGTGCAGGCGACCACGCCTGCCGGTCAAGACAGGCTAAACATCCATTTCGTGCGCGGGCGCACTGCGGGCTGCTGGGGGCGGACGTGAGCGAGCCGACGCCGGAACGGCAGGCCATAGAGAAGTTCCTCTCTCTGATCGACAAGGGCGAGGTGACCATTTTCAGCAAGGAGGAAGCCGCCGTGTTGCAGCGCTTCGCACGCACCTTGCTGGGCTTCGAGGCTGTTGGCCGTACCGCCGATGTTTTCAAGAAGGTGCTGCAATGGATCGGCTGGGCCATCGCGCTATGGCTGGCGGTGCGCGCGGGCGCGGTCGAATGGATCAAGGGAGCGGTGCGATGATGACCACATTCTTCAAGCTGCTGCCATGGCTCATTGTTGCAGCCCTGCTGTCCGGCCCGCTCCTGCCATCGGTTTCATGAGCTTTGCCCGCGAGG
>JAIUNP010000275.1 GCA_020161975.1 Pseudomonadota bacterium | reverse complement strand
CAAGCGCTATCGCCGCTCGGTGTTCGGCCAGTTCTGGTACACCTTGTCGATGGCGCTGACAGTGCTGGGCATCGGCTTTGTGTATGGTGGACTGTTCAACCAGCCGTATTTGGATTTTGTCGCCTACCTCACGGTGACATTCCCGCTGTGGTATCTCATCTCGAACATGATGAATGACAGCGCGCAGTCGTTCATCAACTCCGAAGCGCAGTTGAAGCACTATGCTTTTCCGTGCTCGACCTTCGTGTTCCAGATGATTCTGCGGAATCTCTTCATTTTTGCGCATAACATTGTGCTGATCGTGCCCGTTTTCCTCATCGCCCGTAAATGGCCGGGCCTGCCGGTCCTCGCCTTCGTGCCCGCGCTCGTCGCCTATGTGCTGACGGGGGTGTGGCTGGGGCTACTCTTCGGCACCATCGGGACGCGTTTCCGCGATGTGCCGCAGATCATTTCCAGCGTGACCAGCCTTGCCTTTTTCGTCACGCCCGTGATGTTCCGCCCGATTTCAATGCCCGAGCGTCTGCAATTCGTGATCGACCACAACCCCTTTGCTGCGCTTCTGGCAATTGGCCGCGATCCGTTGCTGGGGCATTGGCCGCGCGCATCGGACTGGTTCGTCGTCGGCCTGATCACGGTCCTCGGCTTTGCTGTCGCACTGCCGGTGTTCGGGCGCTACCGGCGCTTCATCCGCTATTGGCTGTGAGGCTGTGATGTCCGACCGCACCCGCGACGTTTCCATCACGCTCGACCGTGCCACCATCGACTTCCAGCTTTTTTCCGATGGCGGTCGTTCGCTGAAGTCGCATGTCATGCGCCGCACGGTTGGCGGACGCATCAATGCCGACAAGACCGGCCATGCCGTCTCGGTAAAAGCGCTGAACGCCGTGACGCTGACGTTGACACCCGGCGCCAAGATCGGCCTCGTCGGACGCAACGGCGCGGGCAAGACGACGCTTTTGCGGGCACTTTCGGGCATTTACGAGCCGACCGATGGCAAAATCACCATCAACGGCAGCTGCGCGTCCATGACCGACATGATGATGGGCATGGATGCCGATGCCTCGGGCCGCGAGAACATCCGCCTGCGCGGCGTTTTTCTCGGCCTCACCTTTGCGGAGACGCGCGCCATCGAGCCGGACATTGAGGAGTTCACCGAACTCGGCGAGTTTCTCGATCTGCCGCTGCGCACCTATTCCTCGGGCATGATGCTGCGTCTGGCCTTCGCCATTTCCACCTGCATCCGGCCCGACATTCTGATCATGGACGAGGTGATCGGCGTGGGCGATCAGGCGTTCTTTGCCAAGGCGCAAAAGCGCTTGCAGGAGATGATCCACGAGACCAAAATCTTCGTTGTCGCCTCGCACGATAACGAGATTATCCGCCGTTTCTGCAACCGCGTGCTCGTGCTTGACGCGGGCAACATCGCTTTCGACGGCGATGTCGAAGACGGGCTGGCCTTCTTCGACACCCGCATCCGCAACGCGAGCTGAAAAAGCCGGAGCCGCTTTCAGGCACTCGCTGGTCGTGGCTGGCCGCCCCGCTCTCCGCATCAATCGAAGAACGGGGCAGGGGGCTCATGCCTGCATCTTGACATAGGTGCCCGGCGCATCGCCGAGCGTCGCGCGCCCGCCGCCGGGCGCACGCGCGGGCACCTTCTTGTCGCCCTTGGTGATCCAGGCGATCCAGTCAGTCCACCACGTACCGGGATGTTCTTCGGCCTTGGCAACCCAGGCGTCGAAGTCGCCCACGGCATCCCCGCCAACCCAGTACTGGTACTTCGGCTTGGTGGCCGGATTGACGACGCCAGCGATGTGGCCTGAACCCGCCAGCACATAGCGGACAGGGCCGCCGAAAAACTGCGAGCCGTGGAATACAGACTTTGCCGGTGCGATATGATCCTCGCGCGCGGCGAGATTATAGATCGGCGTCTTGACCTTCTTGAGGTTGAGCGTCACGCCATCGACGACCATCTTGCCCTTGGCGAGATTGTTTTCGAGGTAGCAGTTGCGCAGATAGAAGCTGTGGTTCGCTTCGGGCATCCGGGTGGAATCGGAGTTCCAGTAGAGAAGATCGAACGGCGTCGGGGCTTTGCCCTTCAGGTAGTTGTTGACGTAATAGCCCCAGATGAGGTCGTTCGGCCGCAACATGTTGAAGGCATTCGCCATGCGCGAGCCGGCGAGATATCCCTTCTCCTTCATCTGCTCTTCCACATCGGCAATCTGCTCTTCATCGACGAAGGCGAGTAGGTCGCCCGCGTAGGTGAAGTCGACCTGTGTCGTGAACAGCGTTGCGGATTTCACGCGCTTGCCCTGGCCGAGGGCCCAGAGATAGGCGAGTGTGACCGAAACCATGGTGCCGCCAACGCAATAGCCCACGGTGTGCGCGCTTTTTTCGCCGGTGATCTTCTCGATCTCCTCAAGCGCAGCAATCGGTCCCTGCTTCATGTATTCGGCAAAGCCACAGGCCTTGTGGCGCTCGTCCGGGTTCACCCAGGAGATGGTGAAAACGGTCAGCCCCTGTTCCACGCACCAGCGAATGAAAGACTTCTCGGGGTTGAGATCGAGCACGTAGAACTTGTTGATCCACGGCGGCACGATGAGCAGCGGCACCTTGTACACGCTCTCTGTGGTGGGCGTGTACTGGATCAGTTCCATCAGGTCGTTGCGATACACCACCTTGCCGGGGGTGTTGGCGATGTTCCTGCCTACCTCGAAGGGCGAATCGTCCGTCTGCCGGATGCGCAGGTTGCCACGTCCCCGCTCGATATCCTCGGCCATCATCTTCATGCCGCGCACGAGGTTGGCACCCTTTTCCTCAATCGTCGTGCGGAGGAGTTCGGGGTTGGTGAGGATGTAGTTCGAGGGCGAGAACAGGCCCTGAAGCTGCCGGGTATAGAAGGCGGCCTTGCGCTTGGTCTGCTCGTCGAGCCCCTCTGCGTTCTCAACGAGCTTGTTCAGCCAGTTGGTGCCAACAAAATAGGCCTGCTTCAGCGTGTTGAAATAGGGGTTGTTCTCCCAGTCCGCATCAGCAAAACGGGAATCGCGCGCGGGCATGGCCGTGACCGGGCGCGGCTTCTCTCCCTGCATCATCCGGAGTGTCTCGCCCCAGAGCGCCATCACATCGTCGGAGATGTTCTTCTGCACCTCGACCGCCTTCTGCGGGTCGGCGAGCCAGCGTTCAGCCACGGCGGAGAAGGTCTTGATCAGGTCGGCGACCTCGTTGGAGCTTTTGGCCGGCTTGGTCTCGCCGTCCTCGATGCCCTTGATGACGTTGGCGGTGGCGCGCGTCATTTCCGCCATGATCTGGGCGGAATTTTCAGCAAACTCCTGCACCTGGGCCTGGGCGGCGGCAAACGCCTCTGTCTCCGGCGGAGAGCCGGAAGCGCCGGTCGGCCCGGTGCCTGTCTTGCCTGGTTCGGATTTACCCATGGTTGCCTCCCTGAAGCATAATATCTGCCTGTCTTCCGCGCGCGTGACAGGGCGTGTATAGGTTTCCGCTAACATGGCGATTTTCAGTTTCATACGCAACGTGCTTGCCTGTGCGACATTGGCAGGATGCCTGCCCGTCCTCGGCGGCTGCGCGCTCTCCCCGTTCGACGAGGACAGCATGCTGCGCAATGCCGGCACGGTCATCGGAACCACCGGCAAGCTGTCCGAGCCGAAGCCCTTCGTGAAAGACAGCCGCACGGGTTCAACGGAATACCCGGCTGTGGGCGTGACCCCGGCGGAGCCGGCGATTCGCGCGCGTCAGGGCGCGGGCGTTCAGGCGCTGGAGAACGAACTCAATGCGTTGCGTGCCCGCAACGACCAAGCGGTCGCGGCCCAGCGTCCACCGTCTCCTTTTGACGGCAAGGTCGAGCCCGGCTTCAAGCCACCGCCGCCCAAGCCCCTTCCAGCCTACACCGGACCTAAAATCGATGTTCCGGTGGCAAAGGACGCGACAGCGGACACCCCGACGACGGCAAAGGCGCTCACGGCGAAGAAAAAGTCTACACTTCGGAAACCAAACGAAAAGAAGTCTGGCGCAGGATCAGGACAGCCGGAAACCTGATGAACAACGGGTTTCCAGCCGGTTCAGGCGGGTTCCCCATCTTGTGTGTGGAAAATTCCGGCAAATTCGCTTATTGAGCGAAGCCTCTGGATCGGCCTCGACTGTTTTGGGGGAGTACGATCCGTGATCAATCTTGTCCGGCCGGAGTTCGGCCAGCGTCAACCCGAGAGTTTTTTCGACATGCAGGACTTTCACCGCGTCCGTCGTTTGCCGCCCTACGTCTTCGAGCAGGTCAACAAGATCAAGGCTCAGGCGCGAGCGAACGGCGCGGATATCATTGATCTCGGCATGGGCAATCCCGATCTCGCGGTCCCCAAGCATGTCATTGAAAAGATGATGGAAACCGTGGGCAAGCCGCGCACGGACCGGTACTCCGCCTCCAAGGGCATCCCCGGCTTGCGTCGCGCCCAGGCGAACTACTATGAGCGCCGCTTCGGCGTGAAGCTGAATCCGGATACGCAGGTCATCGCCACCCTCGGCTCCAAGGAAGGCTTCGCCAACATGGCGCAGGCCATCACCGGCCCGGGCGATGTCGTGCTGGTGCCGAACCCGTCCTATCCCATCCACGCCTTCGGCTTCCTGATGGCCGGCGGCGTGATCCGTTCGGTGCCGGCGACCCCGGGCGAAGAGTATTTCCGTGCGCTCGAACGGGCCGTGATCCACTCGATCCCCAAGCCGATCGCTGTTGTCACCTGCTTCCCGTCGAACCCCACGGCGGAGGTGGCAGATCTCGATTTCTATCGCGAGCTGGTAGCTTTCGCCAAAAAGCACGAGTTGATCGTTCTCTCCGATCTCGCTTATGCCGAACTTTACTTCGACGACAACCCGCCGCCCTCGATCCTTCAGGTGCCGGGCGCCTTTGATATTGCGGTCGAGTTCACCTCGATGTCGAAGACCTTCTCCATGGCCGGCTGGCGCATGGGCTTTGCCGTGGGCAACGAGAAGCTCTGCGCCGCGCTCGCCCGCGTGAAATCCTATCTTGATTACGGCGCCTACACGCCGATCCAGGTGGCCGCGACCGCCGCGCTCAATGGGCCGGAAGACTGCATCAACGAGATGCGCGCGACCTACAGGAAGCGTCGCGATGCGCTGGTCGAGAGCTTCAGCAAGGCCGGTTGGGATTTCCCCGCGCCGAAGGCGTCGATGTTCGCCTGGGTGCCGATTCCGGAAAAATTCCGCGCCATGGGCAGCCTCGAATTCTCGAAGATGTTGGTGGAAAAAGCGGAAGTC
>JAIUNP010000274.1 GCA_020161975.1 Pseudomonadota bacterium | reverse complement strand
ACTATGATTTGCCGACCCATGCCGAGGATTACGTGCACCGCATTGGCCGCACGGGGCGCGCGGGCAAGCTCGGCACGGCGATTTCCATCGTCACACCGAACGATGACAAGTATCTCAAGGCCATCGAGGCCATGACGAAGACCAAGATCGAATGGCTGGGACCGACGATCAGCGAATATGTGCCGCCACCTTTCGAGGAGCGTGAACCGCGCCGCGAACGCCGGCGCACAACCACGTCGTCCCGTCCAAAGCGGGATTATGCGCCGAAGCGCGACTCCTCCGAGCCGCTGGAGACCGATGCGGCGATGGAACCCGTGCGCGCTGAACCGCGTGACGAAGCCCCCCGCGCCGAGCGCGCGCGCCGCCCGGAACGTGCACCACGCACGCCGCGTGCTGAACGGCCAGAGCGGGCGCAACGTGCCGAGCGGGCCCGTCCTGAGCGTGATCCCCGCCAGAGCGAGGCGCGGCCCGTGCGGCAGGATCGTCCGCGCCGCGATGCCGAGGACCGCGAGCCGACGCCGCAGGGCTTTGGCGACCATGTGCCGGGCTTCCTCGCCCGCTCCGTGCGCGGCAAGTAACGCGGCCATTTAAGCGCGGCCTTCACCGCCCCCGCGCGCGAAAAGCCGTGGGGGGAATGCCGGCGCGGCGCGCGAAGAACCGCGTGAAATAGGCTGGATCCTCAAAGCCGAGGCCGAAGCCGATCTCGGTCACGCTCATGCCGGTGTAGAGCAGGGCCCGGCGCGCCTCGATCATCAACCGGTCGTGGACGATCTGCATCGGCGGGCGTCCACCGTTGGATTGGCAGATGTCGTGCAGACGATCCGGCGTCAGGCCAAGGCGGCGCGCATAGAGCGGCACCGTCCAGCGGTCGCGGAAATGCTTGTCCACCAGATCGCGAAATGCCCGGTATGTGGTCGCCGCAGCGCGCTCCGGCAGGGCGCTCCCGGTTTCCACGGCCCGCGCGAGCGCAATCAACATCAGGCCGAAGAGATGCTGCGCCGCCGCGCGTGTGCCGGGCAAGGCATCGCGAACTTCAGTTGCGAGATCCCGCGCGAACGCACCGAGCCGCTCCGCCGGCCCGTCCTCAAGCCCGTTGACCAGCAGCGGATGCAAAAGCAGCGCGTGGCTATCCGGGTCACGTTCGGCGGCCAGACGCACAGTCTCACCCGCTGCCGTGATCACGATGCCGTCGGTGTCCGGCTCGAAGGCAAAGCCATGCACGGTGCCCGCCGGCAGCCAGACAAGGGCAGGCGGCCTCAGCGCATGAGAGGTCCCGTCGATCTCGACCGTTCCTCCGCCCGTGAAAAAGACAAAGATCTGCGACAGGCCGGTGTGACGATGAGCCAGAATATTCCATGCATTCACTTCGGCTCGAACGTGCAGGGTTTCGACATGAAGCGGACCCGCTTCCGCGCCAGAATGCGTTTCACCATATAAATCGAAGGTTGGTATCGGCGATTTCACGAAGAGAGGGCCCGCTGATAAGGGTGAAGGGCAAATGCTGACAATCCCAGTTCAACCATAAAAGTGCAAGGAATTGTCTGTTCCGTCCATTGGCGGAAACGGAAGGTTCAGCCATCCTTGCACTCAAATGAAGAGGGGAACGCCATGAAAACCAAAGTCGCGATCATCGGTGCCGGTCCGTCGGGCCTGCTGCTTGGCCAGTTGCTGACCCGCGCGGGCATCGACAACATCATCATCGACAACAAGCCGAAGGAGTACATCCTTGGCCGCATCCGCGCCGGCGTTCTGGAGCAGGGCGCCGTGGCCATGCTCGAAGAGGCGGGCGTGGCAGAAAAGATGCGCCGCGAGGGGCTGGTTCACGAAGGTTTCGACATTTCGTTTGATGGCCAGAGCCACCGCATGAACCTTGAGAAATACTCCGGCGGCAAGACCGTGATGGTCTATGGCCAGACCGAGGTGACGCGTGATCTGATGGAGGCGCGCGAGAAAGCGGGCGCGATCACTGTCTACGCCGCCGAAAAAGTGAAAGTGCATGATTTCGACCGCAGCCGTCCTTATGTGACCTTCCATCATGTCGGCCGCGACGTGCGGCTTGATTGCGACTTCATCGCCGGCTGCGACGGTTTCCACGGCGTCTGCCGCGCATCCGTGCCGAAAGGGGCGATCACCAATTACGAGCGCGTCTACCCGTTCGGCTGGCTGGGCCTGCTCGCCGATGTGCCGCCGGTGCACCATGAACTGATCTACGCGCACCACGAGCGCGGCTTCGCGCTCTGCTCGCAGCGGTCGTTGACCCGCTCGCGCTACTATATCCAGTGCTCGCTGGATGATACCGTCGACGCCTGGTCGGATGATCTGTTCTGGGAGGAGTTGAAGCGCCGGCTCGATCCGAAGATCGCCGCGCGGATGGTCACGGGGCCGTCGATCGAAAAGTCGATTGCCCCGCTGCGCAGTTTCGTCGCCGAGCCGCTGCGCTTCGGCACCATGTTCCTTGCGGGCGATGCGGGGCACATCGTGCCGCCGACCGGCGCGAAGGGGCTCAACCTCGCGGCATCCGACGTGCGCTATCTCTTCGATGCCTTCGTCGATTACTACAAGGGCCAGTCGGTCAAGGGCATCGAGGCCTATTCCAGCCGCGCGCTGCTGCGCATCTGGAAGGCGGAGCGCTTCTCCTGGTGGATGACGAACCTGCTGCACACCTTCCCGGATGCCTCGGGCTTCGACCGCAAGATGCAGCGGACAGATTTCGATTATCTGATCTCGTCTGATGCAGCACAGCGCTCGCTGGCCGAGAACTACGTCGGCCTGCCGTACTGATCCCGGTCTGCCGGCTGAACGGCAAGGCGGCGCTCATCGTAGCGATGGGCGCCGATTTCCGGCATCGCCTCAGGTGCGCGCAAGACCGTCCGGGTAGTAGGTGGCCAGCATCCGGTCGATATAGGCAACGAGGTTGGGGTGCCGGTTCACCGCCGCCGGATAGGGGCCTGTAAACACCGGCGACTGCGCGCTGTGCAGGAAGGAGAACACCGTCGCATCGGCGCCGCTGGGCCGCGCGCCGAGCAGATAGGGCTTGTCGCCAAGAAAATCGGCAATGGCGTCAATGTCAGCGATGGCGAGACGCTCGATATCGGCGCGGTCATGGCGCCCGAAGCCCTGCACATGGAGGTTCTTCTTCACGTTCCGCAGAATCATTCTGACAATGAACGGGCGCACGAGTGCGGGCAGGGTCTTGAAGAACTGTGCCGGGCCGGCCTTGAAATTCTCTTCCACCAGCCAGCGCACCTCGACGATTGCCCAATAGAGGTGATCCTCGCACATCCGCTCGAAGGCCAGGCCCGCAGCGCGTTCGGCAGGGCTGTAGCCACCGTTGAAATCGATGCCGTATTTTTCTTCGAGATAGGCGCGGATGAAGTTGGAATCGGAAACGACCATGCCGTTGTCGTCGATATAGGGCAGTTTGCCCTTGGGCGATTTGCGAAGATTGCCCCGTTTCAGCGTGAACGGCAGGCCGGACATTTTCAACAGCACTTCCGTTTTGCCAACGAAGGCGCTGGGGTCGGCATTCCCGAAAGCGCGACCAAAGCCGTAAAGGGTGATCATTGTCCGGCCTCGTCGGGGTTCGGAGAAACAAGGGCCGCGCTGCTCGCGCCGCCGACGGTTGAAACGGCGCGCCCCTCGGCCATCTGAACGGCTCCGGTTGCAACAAGGCGCAGCGCCAGCGGATAAATGCGATGCTCCTGCCGCAACACACGAGCGCCCAGCGTTTCGGCATCGTCATCCGGCAAAACCGGCACGGCGGCCTGCGCGATGATCGGCCCTTCATCCATTTCCGGCACGACGAAGTGCACCGTCGCGCCGTGGATCTTCACGCCTGCCGCGATCGCGCGCTCATGCGTGTCGAGCCCCTTGAAGCTCGGCAGCAGGGCAGGGTGAATATTGATCAGCCGCCCGTGCCACTGCCGGCAGAACCAGGCGGAGAGCAGGCGCATGAACCCTGCGAGGCAGACAATCTCAGCCCCGGATCGTTCAATCTCGGCATTCATCAGACGGTCGAAGGTCTCGCGGTCCTTGTGGCCGCGATGGGGAACGACTGCCGTGGGGATGCCTTCCGCCCGCGCCCGCTCCAGCCCGCCGGCATCGGCCCTGTTGGCAAGGACGAGAACGATGCGCGCAGGAAAATCCGCGGCTCGCGCGGCCTCGATCAGTGCCGTCATGTTCGAGCCGCGCCCGGAAATGAGCACGGCCACCTTGCGCCGTTCAGCCGGGGCGATGGCGGATGAGGTCCTTGGGACTGGAGGTTTTGAGGGACTTGCCACGGCCGGAGAGACTCGGATTGGTCATGAAGTACTGATGCGCATTGAAGGGCGCCTCGCCCTCCCGGGGCTTTATGCGGATGGATTGCCCGTCCGGCAAGACCTTCCAGCTCTGTTGATTGTCGATGATGTTGCCATACATGATCTGGTCGAGCACCTGCTCATGCACCGTGGCGTTGGTCAGTGGCATCAGCACCTCGACGCGCCGGTCGAGATTGCGTGGCATCAGGTCGGCGGAGGAAATGTAGACCGCCGCCTTCGGATGCGGCAGGCCGAAGCCGGCGCCGAAGCAATAGATGCGCGCGTGTTCAAGGAAGCGCCCGATAATCGACTTGACCCGGATATTCTCCGACAGGCCGGGAACCCCCGGTCGCAGGCAGCAGATCCCACGCACGATCAGGTCGATCTTCACGCCCGCCTGGCTGGCGTTGTAAAGCGCGTCGATCACCATGGGATCGACGAGGCTGTTGCATTTCAGCCAGATGGCGCCAGGGCGCCCGGCCTTCACATGCTCCACCTCGGCGGCGATGTGGTCGAGAATGCGCTGTTTCAGCCCGTATGGCGACACCGACATCAGTTCGAGTTCAGCCGGCTCGGCGTAGCCCGTTATGAAATTGAAGATGCGCGCGACATCGCGACCGAGCACGGGATCGGCGGTGAAGAACGACAGGTCCGTGTAAATCTTGGCAGTGATTGGGTGGTAGTTGCCGGAACCGATGTGGCAATAGGTGATCAACTGCCCGTGCTCTCGCCGCACCACCAGCGACAGTTTCGCGTGGGTTTTGAGTTCAATAAAGCCGTAGACGACCTGGACGCCCGCCCGTTCAAGGTCGCGCGCCCAGCGGATATTGGCCTCCTCATCAAAGCGCGCTTTCAGCTCCACCAGCGCGGTGACGCTCTTGCCCGCTTCCGCGGCTTCGGAAAGCGCCCGCACGATGGGGGAGTTGGACGAGGTGCGATACAGCGTCTGTTTGATGGCGACGACCGCAGGATCGCGCGCGGCC
>JAIUNP010000273.1 GCA_020161975.1 Pseudomonadota bacterium | reverse complement strand
AGCCCGAGCCCATGTCCGATCCATTGTCTTCCCGTTTGTCGTCCGCGTTTCTGTCGCGTCGCTGCCTGCTGGCGGGGCTTGCGACCCTGCCGCTGGCGGGGTGCATCGAGTTGGGGCCAAGGCGCGCCCATGCCACCGGATCCATTGGAACCGGCATTGCCTCGGAGCCGGTTCTGCATGTCGCCACCACTCGGCGCCTTGCGGAGGGGGGCAAGCGCTCACCGTTCCTGTCTGCGGCCCGCGCGCCGGTGCTCACCTATGCCAAGGCGCAGCTTGTGCCCCCTGACCGGTCGTTTATGGGCCGGGTCGGTTCGGTTGTTACCAGTGACTTCCGTGTGCAGACGCTCGACGTGCAATCGGGCAATGCGGCCGAGGCGTTTGCCGAGGCCCTGCGCGGGCGCGATACGCTTCTGTTCGTGCATGGCTACAACCAGACCTTCGAGAGCGCGGCCTATGATGCCGCGATCCTGTCGGACGGGATCCGCTTTTCGGGCAATACGGCGCTGTTTTCCTGGGCGTCCAAGGGCGGCTTGCTCGATTATGGCTATGATCGGGAATCGGGGCTGCTCGCCCGCGATCCGCTCGCTGATGCGTTGACGGCCACGTTCAACGATCCGTTCGGCGCGCGAGTTCATCTGGTGGCCCATTCCATGGGAACGCTGGTGACGATGGAAGCATTCCGCGCCTATCGCGACCGGAACGGCGACAAGGGGCTGGACCGGCTGGCGACGCTGACGCTCGCCTCACCTGATATCGACATGGATGTGTTCAAGGCCCATCTCAACCGCATGGGGAACCTGCGCGAGAAGATCACCGTCATCACCGCCACCAACGACCGGGCGCTTGATCTGTCCCGTCGCATCGCCGGGGGGGACCGGGCCGGTGCCCTGCCGGCCTCAGCCTTCGCCGGGCTCGGCATCAAGGTGGTGGATGCGACCGAGTTTGCCTCGGGTCTCGTGCGGCATGATGCTTTCGTCGCGAATGACGATGTGCGCGCCGTCATCAAGCGCACGGTCGAGCGGGGATAGGTTCAGGCGGTCGTCACCGTTGCCAGTGCGCCCTCCGAGAAGAGGCGTGCAAGCGGTTTCGTGACGGCGCTTCTGACGCGGGAATCACGGCCTGTTTCGCCAAAGACATCGGTTATGGTGAGAACCGAACCGGCCAGCCGCTCCGCCAGTGCTTCGGCCTGATCTCCCGGCAGGCGGGTGATGCCGGCTGCGCCGGCTTCCGCAACGGCCTTTGAAAACGTCGCAGCCATCGGGTCGTTGATGGGCAGGGCGCTGCCGCGCTCACCCGTACCGGTCATGAAGCGGATGAACCCGGCAACCGCAAGCCCGAGAAGGGCGATCGAACGACCGGCGGCCAGTTGGTCGCGCATCGTGCCGATGAGACGTTGCGGCAGCTTCTGGGACCCGTCCATGGCGATTTGCGCGGTGCGATGGCGCAGGGCGGGATTGGCATAGCGGGTGATCAGTGCGTCCTTGTAGCGGGTGAGTTGATCCTCGCTGAACCCCGGCACGGTCGGGGTGATTTCCTCGTCCATCAGGCGGCGGATAAAACGCGCGAAGGTCGGCGTCGAGATCGTGTCTGCGATGGTCTCCAGCCCCGCCAGTTGCCCGAGATAGGCCATGGTGGAATGGGTCCCGTTCAGGAGCCGCAGCTTCATCCGCTCGTAGGGGGCAACATCAGTTGTGATTTCGGCCCCCGCATCCTCGAAGCGTGGGCGCCCGGCAGGAAAACGGTCTTCGATCACCCATTGTGTGAAGGGTTCGGACATGACCGGCCAGGCATCGCGGACGCCGAGCGTTGCCGCCACCATTGCGCGGTCCTCGTCGGTGGTTGCGGGCACGATGCGGTCCACCATGGTCGCCGGGAACGCAACCTCGCCAGCGATGAACTCGCCGAGTTCAGGGTCGCGCAGGGCTCCAAAGCGGCTGACAACGCGGCGTACGGTCACGCCGTTCGACGGCAGATTGTCGCAGCAAAGGACGGTGAAAGGCTCCGTGCCCTCCGCGCGGCGGCGCGCCAATGCCTCGACGACGAGGCCGGGCGCCGTGGCAGGCCTATGCGGATTGGCGAGATCGGCGATGATGCCGGGATGGGTCTCGTTGAGGGCGCCCGTTGCAGGATCGTGGCAATAGCCTTTTTCCGTTACGGTCAGAGAGACGATGCACACGCGCGGGTCGGTCATGGCGGCAAGGAGCCGCTCGCGGGCGGACGTTGCCACAATCACTTCGGAAATGGCGCCGATCACGCGCAACTGTGTGCCACTGCCGTCGCGAACGCCGAGGGTATAGAGCCCGTTCTGAGGGTTCAGCGCCTCTGCGGTGTCGGCCGCGCGCAGTGAGGCTGCGACGATGCCCCAACCGGTTTCGCCGGCAGCCAGCCGATCCTCGACCATCACCGCCTGATGTGCCCTGTGGAAAGCGCCGACGCCAAGATGGACGATGCCGGGTGTCACGGCCGACCGGTCGTAGCCGGGGCGAATGACCGACCTTGGCAGGCTGTTCAGGCTGGTGCTGTCGAGACGCTTCATGATTGATCGTCCTTCCGGGGTCAAACCGCGTCGCGAACGCGCTCGACCGTCAGATCGAGGTGCCGGCCCAGCACATCGGCCAATGCGGCGCCGTCGCGCCTCTTCAATGCCAAGATCATCTCCTCGTGCTCGGCCACTGCGGCGGCCCAACGCTCCGGTGTCTGGTTGCCGATGAAGCGGATACGCTTGATCTGCGCCTGCAATTGCGCGTGGGTGCGGGCGAGCACGGCATTGCCCGAGCCAAGGACGATGGCGCTGTGAATGCTCTGGTTCAGCTTGAAATAGGTCAGGCGGTTGCGCGCAGCATATTCAGTCATCATCGCCTCATGGAGGCCGACAACCTCGGCGATGGCGGCTTCGGTGCCCCGCGCGCAGAGAAGGCGAGCTGCGGTCTGTTCCAGCGCCTTGAGCACTTCCAGAATTTCGCGGATGTCGGTGGCGGAAAAACGGCGGACGATGGCGCCCTTGGATGGGATGATCTCGACCAGTCCCTCGCTCTCCAGCGTCTTGATTGCCTCGCGCAGGGGCGTGCGTGAGACACCGAGGGCGGCGCCGACCTGCCCTTCGTTGATGCGGGCGCCGGGCGCCAGCGTCCCTTCGATGATCATGTCGCGGAGCTGGTTCAGCACGGCTTCGTGCAAGGTCACGCGCGTGATGCGCGTCACTGCGCCCCCGCCGAGCCCGGCGGCTTCTGCCTGATGTGTCTGGCCCGTTTCGCTCATGCTGCCTCCGAACGCTCCTTCCGTTCTATGCCGTCAGTGGCCCGATGTCTTGGGTCCGAATGCAGAATCCTGTGCCAGACGCAAGGCGAGCAGCGGCGAATCCGGCATGAGCGCAAGATCGCCGGGGCGGATGGCCGCGCCCTTGCTGACCGGACGGGCCAGGGTCCGGTTCGCCGCGAGATAGTAGGGCGTTGTTTCATCAGCTGCCAGCACCTGCATGGGCCTGAGTTCGGCGGTCACACCGTCGATGGTGTGGTGATGGCCGATTGCATCCAGCCGTGTACCCGCCGGCAGATCGCGCGTTGCGACCGCGACAAGATCGAAGTGCGGCGCGTAATCCTCCGGGTAGGTCGAGATGCCGAGGCCGGCCAGATCGAGAATGGAGGTTGCCGCCTCGATGCCGAGCAGATGCCGCGGAAGGTAGACCATCGCAAAAGCGCCGTTCCTGCTCACGACATGGCCCTTCTCGGCCAGAATTTGCCAGCTTGCCCGGTCATGACAGGCAAGGGTGACAAAGACGCCGCCGGCAAAGCTCGCTTCGTCCGGTGCGCGCAGATGGTGGAAAACATCGAGCCGCCGACGGCCGGAGAAGAGGCTGTCCGATCCGCCGGTCGAAAAGAGGTCTGCGACTTCGGGCACGCGCGCGACCGGCGCATGGAACGGCGGTACATCCGGCATGAAGCCGGTGGCGTTCGCAACAAGTGCAAGTTCGCAGAGATCCGGCACGGCGCGCAGCGGGAAGGCCGTGCCCAGCACGGCAGAGCGGGCCTGTGCCACCGCGCGCAGTGACCGTTCTCCCGGCGCCCAGTGCGGGGCAAGGTCGGGCAAGGACACAGTGCGACCGTTGCTGGTCACGGTTCCTGTGGTTGCATCAAATACGAAATCGTACTCGCTGGATTTTCCCGCGCCGATCAGATCCAACCCAAGCGTTTCGGCCCAGGTGATCATATCGATCAGCAGGGCCGGCTGGTCGCCGTCGACCGGGGTCAGGCCGACGCTCTTTTCGCGGGCACGGCGAGCGAGGATCGGCCCGGCCACGCTGTCGGTTTCCTTGGTGACAAGCAGGACATGGCGCCTTCGCTCGATGGCCGCCATGGCATGGATCGCGGCAGCCTCGGGGTGGCCGGTTGCCTCGACCAGAATGTCGAAGGGCAGGTCCTGCACCGTATCGAGCGCGGCAGCGGCAACGGCCTTGCCGGCATCAAAAGCCGCACGGGCATCGCCCGGGTTCTCGCAAAGGCGGATGTCCGCGGGCGAAAAGCCTGCTGCAAAGAGGGCTTTTGCCGCAGCTTCCGCCGTCAGGTCCACGGCAATGCGCGCAGAAAGCCTGCGGATGAAACGGGCCTGGGCGAGAAAACTCTGTCCGAACGCACCACCGCCGACCAGACAGACGCCAACGGGGTGCGTCAGTCCGGCATATCGCGTGTGATGGTTCATCGGCCTGTCCTCCCGGTGGCCGTTTTGGCCTTGCTCGGCATATTGCATACAGCATACTTGCAAGCCGGCAAGTCCTTATGCTACCGGTATCGAACAATCACGATCTGCGGGGAGCCTCCTCGCAGACAAGAGGAACCGCCAAACGGAGAGACCCATGCGCATGAAATCCGCACTTCTGGCCGGAGCCGCTGTTCTTGCCATTGCCACCGGCCCGGCACTGGCCTGGCAGCCGACCAAACCCATCGAGTTTGTCGTCACCTCTTCGCCCGGCGGCGGCACGGACAATTTCACGCGGATGATCCAGTCGATCATCACCAAGTACAAGCTGATTGACCAGTCGATCGTCGTCACCAATAAGGGCGGCGGTTCGGGCGCGGAGGGGTATCTTACGGTCAAGACCTCGGCAGGCGACCCCTACAAGGTGATCTTCGGCACGAACAACGCCTATCTGCTGCCCTATGTCGCCAAGCTCGGCTACAAGCTCTCCGACCTGACCCCGGGCGCCTCGCTGGCGCTCGACGAGTTCCTGATCTGGGTCAAGGGCGACTCGCCCTACAACGACGCCAAGGCCTATGTCGAGGCGGCCAAGGCCAAGCCCGGCAGCCTGAAGATGGCTGGCAGCCAGTCCAAGGAC
>JAIUNP010000272.1 GCA_020161975.1 Pseudomonadota bacterium | reverse complement strand
TGCGCGCCCCCCACCACCAACAGGGCGGCTGAGACGGTCAACAGGACCCGCAGGATCGTTGCGCGGAGCATCCCCCAAATCATCTGCCCTTGGTAACGCCGTGGGCGGGTTGGGGCAAGGCAGCCAGGACCGCCCTCAACATGATTGGCGGGAACTTGGTCAACAGCGGGCGGGCAAAGGCGTGTCACAAGGGATATCAACGGTCGGTAGCGAGCATCGCGAACAGAATATGATCGCGACGATTGCCGGCTATGGCGAGAAAGTTCCGGGCAACCCCTTCGCGTTGGAATCCGGCCTTTTCAAGAAGATGGATGGAAACGGCATTTTCCGGCAGGCAGGCCGCCTCGATCCGTTCGAGGCGCAGCGGGCCGAAGGCCAACCGGCTAACAGCGACCACCGCACGGCTCATGATGCCCTTGCCGGCATGGGCGACACCCATCCAGTAGCCGATTGTGCCCGATTGCGCCGCCCCCCGCCGGATGTTGCCCAGCGTCAACCCGCCGACCAGCCGCCGTTCCGGCCCCTGGAAGATGAAGAAGGGGTAGGCTTCGTCATTGTCGATCTCGGCACCATAGCGCCGGATCCTGCGGCGGAACGCGTTGCGGGTCAGGTCGTCGAGCGGCCACACGGGCTCCCAGCGCTCCAGAAAATCGCGGCTGTCTGCCCGCAGCTGTGCCCAGGCGGCGAAATCATCCATCTGCGGCGGTCGAATCACAAGGTCGCCCGCATTGAGCACCAGCATCGGCCAGCGCGGCGCACTGGGATCAACCCCCAGAAGCCGCAGCGGTTGCAGCCGCCCCCCCAGCATATCAGCCGGCCTTGCCCACAACAGCGTCAATATGACGCTCGACCGCCTGAACTTCCGCAGGCAGGCGCACCATTCGTTCGGCATCGCTCAACAGGCCGGAGAGACGCGGCGGCAGGCGGGGATGGACGCCGGACATATGCACCAGCGCTTCCGGGAACTTGGCTGGATGGGCCGTGGAGAGGACCACCATCGGCGTGCAGGGATGGCTGGCCGCGCGCCGGGCCACGGAGACCGCCACGGCCGTATGCGGATCAATGAGATAGCCGCTTTCTCTCAGAACGGACCGCACGGTGTTGTTCACCGTCTCCTCGTCGGTCGTTCCTGCGTCGAACACTTTGCGGATCGCCTTCAGTGTCGCTTCGGGAACCGTGAACGCGCCCGACTGGGCAAGGCCGGCCATCATCTGCCGCACGGCTGCATCGTCGCGCCCGGAGGCGTCAAACAGCAGGCGTTCAAAATTCGATGAAACCTGAATGTCCATCGAGGGAGAGGACGTGGCGGCAACGCCGCGAACCTCGTAGAGCCCGCTGTCCAGCGTTCGGGCGAGGATGTCGTTGATGTTGGTGGCCACCACCAGCTTCTGAACCGGCAAGCCCATCTGCCGTGCGACAAAACCGGCGTAGATATCGCCGAAATTGCCCGTCGGAACAGTGAAGTTCACCTCGCGGTGCGGTGCCCCCAGCGCGGCGGCGGCGACGAAATAATAGGTAACCTGCGCGACGATCCGCCCCCAGTTGATGGAATTGACGCCGGCGAGATGCACCCGGTCGCGGAAGGCATGATTGTTGAACAGGGCTTTGACGATTGCCTGACAGTCGTCGAAGGTTCCGTCGATTTCGAGCGGGTGGACGTTGGCCTCGGTCGGCGTTGTCATCATCCGCCGCTGCACGTCGGAGACGCGGCCTTTCGGGAACAGGATCACCATGTCCGTCCGCGTTCGACCCCGGAACGCCTCGGCCGCCGCGCCACCTGTATCGCCCGAGGTGGCACAGACGATGGTGGCCCGTTCGCCGCGTGTTTCGAGCACGTAGTCCATCAGCCGCGAGACGAGCTGCATCGCCACGTCCTTGAAGGCGAGCGTTGGCCCGTGGAAGAGTTCGAGCACGAACTCGTTCGGGCCGGTTTGCACCAGCGGCGTTACGGCGGGATGGCCAAAGCCGGCATAGGCCGCGCGCACGGCATCCATCAGCACGTCGTCGGGAATCGTGCCCGCGACAAAGGGCTTCAGCACCGTGAAGGCCACCTCATGAAAGGGCTTGCCCGCAAAGCCGGCGATGGTCTCGCGCGACATGTGCGGATAGGCTTCGGGCACGTAGAGACCACCGTCACGGGCAAGGCCGGCCAGCAGCGCATCGGTGAAGGAAAGGGCGGGCGCTTGCCCACGGGTCGAGACGTAACGCATGGTTGCCTCGTTATCACCCTGCCGCGGGATTGTCATACCCCGTAGGCAGCAAAAATGCTCAGCTGCGGGGTTGGCGCGCAAACAAAAGGAAGATCACGGCGAGCGATGCCGCAAGACTCCACCAGGTCAGTGCATAGGAAAAGTGATTGTTGGGAATTTCAACCTGCGTCTGGGCCGGCATCGGCAGTCCACCCGGCGGCATCGGCGTCTTCTGATCCACCATGACCGGCGCAATGCCCGATAAACCTTGCGCCTTGGCCAGCGCAGCCGGGTCGCGGATGAAATAGACATTGCGCCCCGGATCATCGGTGCCGGAGAACATCCCCCGCATTTCAGGCAGGCGCACAAGACCGGTGATGGTGAGCGGTCCGGACGTCTGCCCCTCGGCGCGGCTTGCCTTCTCCTTGCGGGCCTGCGGCACAAACCCCCGGTTGACCAGCACCGTACCGCCGCTGTCCAGCACGAAGGGCGCGACGATCAGATAGCCCGGACCGCCAACGCCGTTGACCGGCTTTGCCAGTGAAAAGAAGATGTGGCTCTCATGGCCATGATCAAAATGACCGCTGAGTGAGACGGGGCGATAGGCCATGTCGGCAAGCGGCATCGTGGCCCAGGTCGAAGCCGCTGGAAACGGTTCTGGTGCCAGCACGGACCGCGCGCGGATGGTGGCGACCAGTGCTTCCTTCTCGCCCATACGCGACCATTGCCAGGCCCCAAGGCCGACAAGAACGATCACGCCAATGAGCGTGAACAGGCCAGGAAGAATGAGGTCGCGCCGCATTACTCTTCAAGCCGACCGAGTTCGGCCTTGTTCCGATACTGCAAGGCGATCAGGATACCCTTCAGCGGGCGCAGCATACCGAGGCAGACGATCAGCGTCAGCGGGATGAAGATGACGAGGTGCAGCCACAGCGGCGGCGCATAGGCCTGCTCGACGAAGAACATCAGGCCAATCATGAGGAAGCCTGCGAGCAGAATGACGAATACCGCCGGCCCGTCGCCCGAATCGGCAAACTTGTAGGACAGGCCGCAATTCGAGCACTTTTCTGGCAGGGCAATGAAACCCTTGAACAGCGCGCCCTCGCCGCAGGCCGGACAGCGGCCCCTGAGGCCGGCAGAAACGGGGTCAACCCCGGTTGCGGTGAAGCGGTCACTCATGCTGCCCTCCAAATGGAAAGGGCGGCGTTGCCGCCGCCCCGATACCCGGCCGTCCCGGTCTTAGTGGCCCGCAGCCGGCAAAACGGCACGACCGAAATCCGAGCCGATGACGTAGATCACGGCAAACAGGAACAGCCACACCACGTCGACGAAGTGCCAGTACCAGGCAGCAAACTCGAAGCCGAGATGCTGCTTGGGCGTGAAATCGCCCTTGTAGACACGGATCAGGCAGACAGCGAGGAAGATCGTGCCGACGATAACATGGAAGCCGTGGAAGCCGGTCGACATGAAGAAGGTCGCGCCATAGATGTTGCCAGCGAACTTGAAGCCCGCGTGGCTGTACTCGTAGGCCTGCACGCAGGAAAACAGCAGGCCGAGGGCGACCGTGATCCACAGCGCCTTCTTCACGCCCTCGCGGTCATTCTCCAGAAGAGCCTGGTGGGCCCAGGTGACCGTGGTGCCGGACGTGAGCAGGATAAGCGTGTTGAACAGCGGCAGTTCCCACGGATTGAACACCGGGATGCCCTTCGGCGGCCAATGCCCGCCGGTCAGGTCCACGCGCATGTACTGGATTGCCTCGTTCGTATAGAGCGACGCATCGAAATAGGCCCAGAACCAGGCAACGAAGAACATCACTTCCGATGCGATGAACAGGATCATGCCGTAGCGATGGCTGATCTGCACCACGCGGGTGTGGTCGCCGTGATTGGCTTCATGCACCACATCCGTCCACCAGCTGTACATGGTGAAAAGAACGCCGAGCAGGCCGAGGCCGAACAGCAGGCTGCCGATCTGCAACCCTGCAATCGGCATTGCCTTCATCCAGGCAATCGCGCCCACCGCCATGACGAAGGCGGAAGCCGAACCAACGATCGGCCAGGGGCTCGGATCGATGATGTGATAGTCATGAGTCTTGCCACCAGCCATGGCTCTTCCCCTTCAGTAAATCAAAATCGTTGGCACGCGCCGGATCATTGAACAGTCTCCCTGTCCTTTGAACCTGCCGCTGCGAGTGGCTTTCCGGCCCCCTTGGCCGGATGAAATGTGTAGGACAGCGTGATCGTGTCGATGTGCGACAGATGCGCTTCCTTCTCAAGAGCTGGATCGAGGAAGAACACGACGGCCTCTTCCCGCGCCTCGCCCGGCTTCAGCGTCTGCTCGGTAAAGCAGAAGCACTCAAGCTTGTTGAAATAGCCTCCGGTAATTTCCGGCACGACATTGAAGCTCGCAATGCCCGTCGTCTCGGTTGGCCCGACATTCCGCACGGTGTAGCGCGCGGTAACGACCTGACCCGGCTTGACGGTGATCGACGGAGCCTCCGGTTCAAACTGCCAGCGAAGTCCCGCAACCACGCCGGCGTCAAACCGCACGGTATAGGACTTGGTGCCGATGCTCCGCGCCGCTTCCTTCACCACCATGGGCGTTCCGCCATAGCCGGTCGTGCGGCAGAAAAGATCATAGAGCGGAACAGCCGCAAACGAGAGCGCCAGCATGAACAGACCCGCGCCGCCGACGATCCAGCCGACGCGCCGATTGCGCTCGGTGGTCTTTGCATCAAGGATCGGTCCGTTGGCCATGGCAGTCACAGCGTCCGGTTTGTCACGATGGCAGAACCCATCTTGAACACGGTGATGAGGTAGAACAGGAAGGCAAGCCCGCCAATGGCCAGCGCCAGCGCGAGCGAACGCCGCCGCCGCGCCGCACGCTGCGCCTCGGTCAGTTCGATACCATCCTCGATCGGCTTCTTGTCTGCCATCACAGCGTCACCCTGATCAGCGGCAGCAGCATCCGCTCGGCCAGAATGGCAGCGAACAGCCCGAAGAGATACAGGATGGAAAATCCAAACATACGCCAGCACGCCGTCACTGCCGGCTTGCCCTCGCGGGTCCTGAAGATATCGATGGCGAGCCAAAGCATTCCCGCGCCGCCCGCCACAGCAACCGCGCCATAAAGCATCCCGCCAAGGCCGACGAAGAGGGGCGCGAGATCATCCTGGCCTGGCTC
>JAIUNP010000271.1 GCA_020161975.1 Pseudomonadota bacterium | reverse complement strand
CGCGGAGGCTTTCGATCCGCAAGGCTTCCATATCGACCCCGCCTTGGCGGCATCCGGCCCCTTCGGCGGCATCACGGCTTCGGGCTGGCACACCGCCTCGGCCTGGATGGGGCGCCTCGCCCGTGACCGCGCGGCGCGGGCCGAGCGGACGCGCGCTGCGGGCCAGACGCCGGCCCGTCTTGGCACCTCGCCCGGCTTTACGAATCTCAGGCTTCTGCGCCCTGTGCGCCCGGATGATGTGGTCGCCTATGCCTCACGCATCATCGGCAAGAGGACCTCGCAGTCCCGCCCCGGCTGGGGCATCACCCAGCACCTCAACACCGGGGTGAACCAGCACGGCGAAACTGTGATGGAATTCACCGGCGCTGTCTTCTGGGAATGCCGCCAGCCTTGAGCCGCGCGCTGAATCGGGCGAAGCTGCGCCCGATACCGGCCTCGACCTCCGCCTGATCACCCGGCTCGGGATCAACCCAGCGGTGAAGCTCGGCGACGCGCAGAAGGTGGTCGATACTGAGCGGCAGGAGATCGCGGTTGAGAGGCTTGGCCTTGAGGCCGGCAAAGCGCATCAGCGGCCGCAGTGCCGAGCGCACATCCAACGCCTCTTCTTCGTCGAGATGATACTTCGGCCAGACATAATCCGTCAGATCAACCTGAAACAGGTCTGAAAAGTCGTTCATGAACTCGTGACAATCGTCCCCCGTCAACCCCAGGGCATGAAAGACATCGGCACAGAAGGGATAGTCCGTCCCCGGCAACCAGTAGCGCTCGCAGAGGAAGGTCTTGAGATCGGCTTCGATCCCGTTGGTCGGGCGTTCGATGGCGCGCAATGCCGGCATGGTGTCTCTCCAGTTGCCGGGCATGGTAAATCAGCGATGCCTCCCTCACCAACCGCAACGGATTTTTACCCTTTCTGATCCGTTAACAGCACGCGCCCGGCCACTGCATCAAGCCGGGACAACACCTCGGGATCGCGCGCTGACGGCGCCGTCATGATGGCCCCGTCAAGCGCCCGGTGGGAGCCAACGGGACAGACCATGCGGTGCAGCGGAAAATCCCGCACCAGCGCACAGATGAGATTCCGAACGCGCGCGACATTCTCTCCGGCCACCTTCACCACATCCGCAACGGTCACATGATCATGGTCGGGGTGCCAGCAGTCGAAATCCGTTACCATGGCAATCG
Organism: Pseudomonadota bacterium; assembly: GCA_020161975.1. Classification (GTDB taxonomy): domain Bacteria; phylum Pseudomonadota; class Alphaproteobacteria; order Rhizobiales; family Beijerinckiaceae; genus JAIUNP01. The sequence continues at coordinate 4,201 of JAIUNP010000271.1, read as the reverse complement.
TCGCATAGGTGATCTCGGCTTCCCGCGCGAGTTTGGCTTCAGGCATGGCCGTCATGCCGATCACATCATGGCCAAGAGCCTTGTAGTTGACCGATTCAGCCTTCGACGAGAATTGCGGCCCTTCGATGCAGACATAGGTTCCACCCCGCACAACAGGGACGCCGGAAACCTCTGATGCCGCTACGATCCTGTCCTGAAGCGCCGGTCCAACCGGATGCGCCATCGAGACATGCGCAACACAGCCGCGCCCGAAGAACGACGAGGTTCGCGAAACCGTCCGGTCCACGAACTGATCGACGAGCACGAACGTGCCGGGCGGCAAATCGTCCCGAAAGGAACCACAGGCCGACACCGAGACGAGATCGGTCACGCCCGCCCGCTTCAGAACGTCGATATTGGCGCGGTAGTTGATGTCCGAGGGGGACAACAGATGCCCCCGGCCATGTCGAGGCAGGAACACCACCTCGCGACCATTCAGGGAACCGGAGCGCGGGCTGTCCGAGGCATCGCCCCAGGGGCTATGGATCGAGAGCGTCCGCACGTCCTGAAGACCAGGCAGGTCATAGAGACCTGAACCGCCGATGATCCCGAGAACTGCCGCTACCATACAGGCTTCACCATGGTTAACCGATCCTACATCGTGGGACACTAGACTGGCGATATCCCAGCTTTCGACCATCGTTCCGGGCCAGCGTTTCCATGTCAACTCCCGCCTCTCTGCCCACCCGCGCACCGGTTCGCCAACCGGAGGAGACCGGCGCGGAGGTTCCCGATCAACTGAGATGCGTGATCGACCAGTTGGAGCAGGATGTCTCGCTGACCCTTCGCCTTATCCAGGATTCGACCCAGGAAGCGCGCGCCAAGGTCGCCGAAAGCGTGATGATGGCGGGCGAAATCAAGCTTGCCAGCCGCGGCCTCGTCAACCTGTCCGGCTCGGCCCGGATCAACTCCGAGCGCCTTGCCGACACCGCCCAGCAACTTGCCCGCTCCAACGAAGAGATCGAACGGCAGGTCGACGGCTCTGGCGCCCTGCTGCGCGAAGCCCATGCGCTGGCCGCCACGGTGGGCAACCAGATGGCGGGCCTCGCGGATGTTGCCCGCGACATGGCATCTCTTGTCGAAATCATCCGGTCCATTGCCCGGCAAACCAATCTCCTGGCCCTCAACGCCACCATCGAAGCCGCCCGCGCGGGCACCGCAGGGCGGGGCTTTTCCGTCGTCGCAACCGAGGTCAAGACCCTGGCGGGGCAGGTTCAGACGGCCACATCCGACATTTCCAAGCAGATCGCCAGCCTGCATCGGGCCATGACCGGTTCGGGCCAGTCCGTCGCGCAGATGGCAGAACTGATCAGCCGGTTTGACCCGGCACTCGAATCGATTCGCGGCGCGGCAAGGGTCCAGATTGAAAGCACCCATGAACTGGCCAGCAAGGCCATCGCCACCGCTGACTTCGCCGATGCCGTCGCCCGCTCCGCCGACGCGATGCACGAACTCGCAGGTACCGCCACTGAGGCCGCCAACCGCGCCGGCGGCGCCACCGAAAACACCGAGCGCACCCTGCGTCGTCTTTCGGGCCGTTCCATCGGACATTTTCACCAGTCGCTCGCCAAGGACAGGCGGCTGGCCGAACGCGTACCCGTCCGCCTGAAGGGCCTACTCATCCAGGGCGAGACAACGGTTGATATCACTGTTGTCGATATCGCAGCCTATGGCGCAATGCTGGCCCGCCGCCCTGGCTGGAAACCGCAGAAGGGCCCCATCCGCATGGTTCTGACCGAAGTCGGCACCGTGGACGGCACCATTGCCGACATCAGCGAGCTTGGCGTCCACGTGCTCTTCAAAACGCCGGATGCGACCCTGGCCGCACGCCTGAAAACTTGCATTGACGCCTCCTATGCCCGTTGCCGCTCCGAGATCGAGGCCATGCAGCAGGCCGCGGCGGAAATCACTCGGCAGTTCATGGAAGCGCTCGACAGCGGCGTGATCGACGAAGATGCGCTCTTTGCAACGGACTATCGCGCCATTCCAGGCACCCAACCGGTGCAATACACCACCGAAGCCCTGCCCTTCTATGAGACAATCCTGCCGCCAATCATCGCCCGCTATCGGGCGAGGCTCGACCATTGCTGGTTCATGCTCGCGATCGACCGGAACTCCTATGTTCCGGTTCATCATCCCGAATACGCACTGCCGCCCAAACCCGATGACGTCACCTGGTCGGATCTGAACTGCCGTAACCGGCGGATCATGGCGCGGGCGCAGACACTGGAGGCCGCCCGCAACGAACTTCCATATTTCCTGAGGGCCTATCACCGCGAGATGAAGGACGGCAGTGCTAGCTTCGGACGCTTGATCGGCGCCCCGATCCTTCTGCGTGGCCGCTTGTGGGGCAACGCCATCACCTGCACCGGGCACGACGCCGGGTGAGGAAACTGCCGGCCCGGGGACCGGCAGTCGAAATCAGAAAAAACCTCAGCAGCACTCAACCAGCGCGGTCGTCTTGTAGCCGACGCGGATCTCGGAACGGCCCCACTGCGGACGATCATCAGAGCCGAACACGCCATAGGTCTCGGCAGGGATCAGGTTGTTGTGCTCATCCGCAACATGCAGGTGATGCCCGTCCTGCACGCGATAGCCGTTGAAGCGGAAAGCAAAGCCCTCGGGATCCTGCGCAAAAACGTCCTTCTCAGCCGGATTATCGTGAAGGTGACGCGCAATGGCGTGCATCTTCGCGAAATCGGCATGGGAGTGACGGACGGCGGCGTCGCGGAGGGTGGATTCAAACTGCATGGTAGGCCCCCTGTATGATGGTTAACGCCTGTTAACCTTCCAGAAGGACACGGCCTCCGCAAGAGCCTGGCATGACGTCGCCACAGATTTGACGAGCCGCTCTTCTTTCTCGATAAATTCCTGCAATGCAGGATATTGCTCGTGGATAACGCGACGATGCAATTCATCATTGCGAGGACAGATATTCTGCCGTCGTAACAGCAAAAAGACTTGCCCGGACATGAAAACGGGGGCCGCAGCCCCCGAAATCGTCAGCCTCTGTTCGCCGGTATCAGTGGGCGACGTTGGACCAGATCTTCTTCTTGGTGAAGTAGGCGCTGATCCCGAGGATCAGCATCAGCAGCATGAACCAGGCGCCGACGCGCTTGCGCTCTTCCATCTTTGGCTCGGCCGCCCACATCAGGAAGGCCGTCACGTCCTTGGCATACTGCTCCACCGTGGTGGGCGTGCCATCCGTATAATCAACCTGACCGGGATTCAGCGGTGGCTGCATCGAGAGCTGCCCGCCAGGAAAGTACTTGTTGTACGCAAGGCCGTCACCAACGGTGATGCCCTTCGGCGGATCGGAGTAGCCCGAGAGCAGCGCCGTAATGTAGTCCGGCCCCTGCTCCTGATACTGGGTCACGAGATCGACGAGCGAGAGCAGAACGCCGCGCTCATAGCCACGCGCCTTTGCGATCAGCGACAGATCCGGCGGCGTGCCACCGAGGCTGGCCTTGGCCGCTTCCGGGTTCGGGAACGGCGAGGGAAAATGGTCCGAGGGGCGACCGGGGCGCTCGAACATCTCGCCCTTGTCATTCGGCCCATCCGTGACCTTGAAAGTCGAGGCCAGTTCCTTGACCTGACCTTCCGAGAACTCCGGCCCGCCCTTGTCCGCAAGGTTGCGGAAGGCCACGAGGTTCATCGAGTGGCAGCTCGAACAGACTTCCTTATAGATCTTGTAGCCGCGCTGAAGCTGGGCCCGATCAAAGGTGCCGAACGGACCGCTCCAGGACCAGGACTGGCGCGGCGGATGAACCGTATCCCCCGCTGCCGAAGCCGCAGTGACGGTACCCGCAAGAAGGCCAACCGCAAGACTGGCGGCGGCAATCCGGGAGATCATCTTAGAACGAAACATGTGCTTACCTTCGTCCAACGTCATTTCAGTGCCCCGAACGGGCCAGGACAGCATCGGCAATCGAGGCCGGCTCCGCCTTCGGCTTCTCGAACAAGCCGAGCAGCGGCAGAACCACCAGGAAATGCGCGAAATAATAGATCGTCAGCAACAGGCCAAGGCCCGAGATGTCGAGGATCGTCTTGCCACCCAGTTGCAGAACCGCCTTGTCGGTCGGCTGCGAGCCGCAATAGCCAAGCAGGAAGCAGACCACCACAAGGATCCAGAAGAAGATCTTGTAGGTGGGCCGATACCGAG
>JAIUNP010000270.1 GCA_020161975.1 Pseudomonadota bacterium | reverse complement strand
AAGTCACCGTGCAGCAGGTGCCGCATGGCGACCGTTCGGGCGTGCCGATCGAGCCGTTCCTGACCGAGCAGTGGTATGTGAACGTCAAGCCGCTGGCCGATCAGTCGATGGCTGCGGTGAAAGCCGGCGAGACGCGGATGCTGCCCGCCAACCGTGAGGCGGATTTCTTCCGCTGGATGGAAAACATCGAGCCATGGTGCGTTTCGCGCCAGCTCTGGTGGGGGCACCAGATTCCGGCATGGTATGGGCCGGAGATCGTTCTTGGCGATGACGGCAGCGAAACGGTGCTTTCGGACAGGCGCCTTCCGTTTGTTGCGCGCAATGCCGAGGAGGCGCTTGCCAAGGCGCGGGAGGTTTACACTGTTCTCGGCGACCCGCTGCTCGACATCCGTATCGTGGACAGCGAGCAAGCCGCCAAGGAGTTCGAGGCGGGAGGCGGTCGGGTTGGCCTTTATCGCGATCCCGATGTGCTCGACACCTGGTTTTCCTCCGCGCTCTGGCCGTTTTCCACGCTCGGCTGGCCGGGCGAGACCGGCGAACTTGCACGGTATTACCCCAACTCCGTGCTGATTACCGGCTTTGACATCCTGTTCTTCTGGGTGGCGCGCATGATGATGGCGGGCCTCTTTACGCAGGGCGAGGTGCCCTTCCGCGACGTTTACCTGCACGGCCTCGTACGCGACGAGCGCGGGCAGAAGATGTCCAAGTCCAAGGGCAATGTCATCGATCCGTTGACGGTGATCGATACGCTCGGCGCGGATGCCTTGCGCTTCACGCTGGCCTCGCTCGCCGCACAGGGGCGCGACCCCAAGCTTGGTGTGAAGACCGCCGAAGGCTACCGTAATTTCTGCACCAAGCTGTGGAACGCTTCGCGCTTCGCCGAAATGAACGGCTGCGTGCGCGTCGCCGGATTCGATCCCAAGACGGTGAAGGGCACGCTGAACCGCTGGATCGCCGGCGAGACCGCAAAGGCTGTCGCCGCCGTCACGGAAAACATTCTCGCCTTTCGCTTCAACGATGCGGCTGGGGCGGCCTATCGCTTTGTCTGGAACACCTTCTGTGACTGGTATCTCGAACTCGCCAAGCCTGCGCTTCAGGGCGCAGACGGGGCGGAGAAGGACGAGACGCGCGCAACGGCTGCCTGGGCGCTCGACCAGATCGTGACGCTGCTGCACCCGTTCATGCCCTTCATCACGGAAGAACTCTGGGCGGCTTACGCCGAGCGCGCGGGCGCAAAACAGGATCTGCTCTGCCTCACCGCCTGGCCCGATCTCTCCGGGCTTGATGCCCCGGATGCGGAAGCCGAAATCGGCTGGATCGTCGATCTCGTCACCGAAATCCGCTCGGCTCGCGCAGAGATGAACGTGCCGGCGGCAGGGCTGGTGCCGCTGGTTCTGGTGGGGGCGGATGCGGCTGTGAAGGACCGCGCCACGCGCAATGCCGATGTGCTGAAGCGCCTCGCGCGCCTCACCGATATCAGCTTTGACGAACGTGCGCCTGCCCAGTCCGTGCAGGTGATCGTCCGCGGTACAGCAGCGGCGCTGCCGCTTGCCGGCATCATCGATATTGGCGCGGAAAAGGCGCGCCTTGCCAAGGAGTTGGAGAAGATTGCGCAGGATGTGCAGCGCATCGATGCCAAGCTCGGCAATGCCGATTTCGTCGCCCGCGCGCCGGAAGAGGTGATTGCCGAGCAGAAGGAGCGGCGCGCCGATGCGGTGAACCGCAAGGCGAAGGTGGAAGAAGCGCTGAGCCGGCTGGGGTGACGCGCCATTCAGCCAGGATTCAGCCGCGCTGCCCGACTTTGACTGCGAAATAAAGTCGGGGGGATGATGCATAAATTCGCGGCGGTGGCACTTTTCACAATCGGCCTGAGCCTGCCTGCCAGCGGGCAGGCTCCGTCGCGGCCCGGTGTCGCTGTGCCGGAAGGAGCGCGCATCGCCAACTATGATGACGATCGCTTACGTGTCTCCTGCCGTCGCAAGGTGCGTCGGCACCTTGGCCCTGCCAAAGGCCGCCACACCGGCATGTTGCGCATCGCCTATGTCGAGCAATGTGTCGCAAACGGCGGGCGACTTACCTGAAATCATGAAACCAAAACGCGGCTTGTGCGTTCCTCAATAAATGGCGGCCTGTTCGCCGAAATCAGAGGAGTATTGAAATGCACATTCGGATGGTTCTAGCACTGGTTTCCACGCTGGCTCTCGCCAATGTTGCACAGGCGGCATCATCTGGCGGAAAGGTGGTGATCGATGATCGGGTCTATGCCGCCTGCACGAAACAGGTCCTGAAGGAGCTTGGGACGCCCCCCAGTCAGGCTGCGCATTTTCAGGATTTGTGGGCGGCCCATGCCTATGATTGTGCTGTGAGAAATTCCCGCAAGGAATATCATATCCGCGGCTGATTTGGACGAATCGGAAGGTGCGGTGTCCCTTCAGCCTGTGAGGTCAAATGCGTGAGCTGAGCGGACTCCAGATCCTTGAACGGATGCTGCGCGGGGAAATCCCGGCGCCAAGCATGGCCGAGACCTTGTCGTTTACGCTGACTGAGGTGAGCGAGGGCAGGGCGGTCTTCGTGGGCACCACGGGGCCGCATCTGCTCAACCCGATGGGCGCTGTTCATGGCGGCTGGTGCATGACGCTGATCGACAGCGCCACGGGCTGTGCCGCCTTGACCTGCCTGCCCACCGGCGTGGGTTACACAACCGTTGAAACCCACACCAACATGGTGCGGCCCATTCTTCAGAATGCCGGGCGCGTGACGTGCGAAGCCAGGGTGCTGGCGCGCGGCAGGCAAATCATCACGGCGGAAGCGACGGTGAAAGACGCCGCAGGTCGGTTGCTGGCCCACGGCGGTTCAACGTTGATGGTGCTTCAGCCGCGCGGCTGACATGGATCATCCGCGCTGCAACAATTCGATCCGGACACGGTCCGGCCCTTCGATGAAGGCAATGTGGAGCGTCGGGCTCAGTTCCGTCACATCCTGCTCGATGCGGACACCCTTGATCCGCAATTCGGCAACAGCGGCCGTGACATCGCGCACCGTCAGCCCGAGGTGTTCATAGCCCATGAACGGCGCCTTGGGCGGAAAGTGAGTTCCCTCCGCCACCTGCTCGATGAACAGTGTCAGTCCGCCCAGCGACAGGACAAGGCGCAGCTTGTCGCCGTTCATCAGGCGCCGCATCTCCCATGCCCCGAAATTGTCGATGTAGAACTGCGCGGCTTGAACCGGGTCGGCGCTGCGCAGATGAAAATGGTCGATGGTGCAGGGGATCATGAACAGGACTCGCGTGCGGAGGGAATAAGGTTGGCCTGCGCGGCCAGACAAAACCGCGCGGCACCGTGCTACCACAATGCGCAGCTCAATTCACGCTCGCGGTTTTCCCCCGGCGTCGTCAAACCGCCCGACAGCGACAAAAAGAGTGGCGTCGAGCGCAGGAGCGGGCAAAATGCAGCTTGGGAATACCTCCAGACCCAATGCACCTGGATCAGTTCGGCCGCAGACGTACCCAACCCAGGCGTGCTGCGCTGAACTGCCGGACCGGCAACGATTTGACCACAGGAAACGCCCATGAAAACCCTCGGCTCCGACCGCTTTGAAGACATCCGCGATGCGGTTCGCGCGCTCTGCGCCGAGTTTCCGGCCGAATATCACCGGAAGATCGATGAGGCGCGGGGCTATCCGGAAGCATTCGTCGATGCGCTGACGAAAGCGGGCTGGATGGCCGCGCTGATCCCCGAACAATACGGCGGTTCCGGCCTCGGGCTGACCGAAGCGAGCGTGATCATGGAGGAGATCAACCGCGCGGGTGGCAACTCCGGTGCCTGCCACGGCCAGATGTACAACATGGGCACCTTGATCCGGCACGGCTCGGAGGAGCAGCGCAAGGCCTACCTGCCCAAGATCGCGACCGGCGAATTGCGCCTGCAATCGATGGGCGTGACCGAGCCGACCACCGGCACGGATACGACCAGGATCAAGACCACCGCCGTGAAGAAGGGTGACCGTTACGTCATCAATGGGCAGAAAGTCTGGATCAGCCGCATCCAGCACTCCGACCTGATGATCCTCTTGGCGCGCACCACACCGCTCGATCAGGTGAAGAAGAAGTCCGAAGGCATGTCGATCTTCATTGTCGATTTGCGGGACGCCATCGGCAAGGGGCTGGAGGTGCGGCCCATCCTCAACATGGTCAATCACGAGACGAACGAACTGTTTTTCGACAACCTCGAAATCCCGGTCGAGAACCTGATCGGCGAGGAGGGGCAGGGTTTCAAATACATTCTGACCGGCCTCAACGCCGAGCGCACCCTGATTGCCGCCGAATGCATCGGCGACGGCTACTGGTTTATCGACAAGGTGACGGCCTACACGAAGGAGCGCGTCGTCTTTGGCCGCCCCATCGGCCAGAATCAGGGCGTGCAGTTCCCCATCGCCGAGAGCTTCATCGAGGTGGAGGCCGCCAATCTGATGCGCTACGAGGCCTGCCGTCTCTATGACGCGCACCTGCCCTGCGGCGCACAGGCCAACATGGCGAAATACCTGGCGGCGAAGGCGTCATGGGAAGCCGCCAACGCCTGCCTGCAATTCCACGGCGGTTTCGGCTTTGCCTGCGAATACGATGTCGAGCGCAAGTTCCGCGAGACGCGGCTCTATCAGGTCGCGCCGATCTCGACCAACCTGATCTTGTCCTTTGTCGCCGAACATATTCTCGGCATGCCGAGGTCGTTCTGATGACAAAGCAATTGCCGTTGACCGGTCTGACCGTCATTGCCATCGAACAGGCGGTCGCCGCTCCCTTCTGTACCTCGCGGCTGGCGGATGCGGGCGCTACCGTTATCAAGATCGAGCGGCCCGAAGGGGATTTCGCACGCGGCTATGATGCGGTCGCCAAGGGCCAGTCGAGTTATTTCGTCTGGCTCAACCGGGGCAAACGCTCGGTGGTGGTGGACATGGCCTCGCCCGATGGCAAGGCGAAGATGCGCGAGCTGATTTCAGGCGCCGACGTCGTTGTCCAGAACCTGAAACCCGGCGCGCTGGATCGCCTCGGCTTCGGGCCGGAAGCGCTGCGCAAGCAATATCCCCGCCTCATCGTTTGCTCGATTTCGGGCTATGGCGAAACCGGACCTATGGCGGATCGCAAGGCGTATGATTTGCTGATCCAGGCCGAATCCGGGCTGTGTTCAATCACCGGCGGGCCATCGGAGCCGGCGCGCGTCGGCATATCGATTGTCGATGTCGCGACCGGTGCCACCGCCCACGCCGCTGTGCTGGAAGCACTGATCGGGCGCTCCGTCACTGGTGAGGGCGCGGATATCCGGGTCTCGATGTTCGATGTAATGGCGGACTGGCTGACTGTGCCGCTGCTCAACCATGAAGGCGGCAAGCCGCCCAGGCGCGTCGGCCTCGCGCATACCTCCATCGCGCCTTACGGCGTGTTCACGACCAAA
>JAIUNP010000269.1 GCA_020161975.1 Pseudomonadota bacterium | reverse complement strand
TTCGCGCTTGGCGGCGTTCAGGAAGGGGAAGACGCCGTCCCGATTGATGAGGTCTGCATTCTGGTGAATCCAGGTCTGGAGCCAGATCTTGTCGACCCTGTCGAAATCGACATCAGGCTGCTGTTTGTGGATCAATGACCTGATTGCCATTTCCGCACGATGCTCGAGATAGTCCGACGTTTCGATCCAGGAGGCACGCGGCAGGTCGAGCCGTCCGGTCTGGGCAAGGAAGCGGAAGACGCGGTCGGCGTCGCGGATGCCAAGGTATGACACTTGCCAGGGACGCGAACGACGGAAGCCGGGTGCCGCCGGATCGGAGATGACAGTTGTCGTCTCAGGATCGATAAAGACATAGATGCCACCAAAATGGCTGGTCCAGAAGGCTTCGTGTCGAAAGATCACCTTGTCGGGAACAAGATTATTTTCGCGAATGTCGCCTGTCGACTTCGCCAGTTCGACCATGCGTTCAAGCATCGTGTTGTCGCGCCATGCATTGGGTTCAAGCTTCAGCCGGTCAACCAGCGTGCCAAGCTCGGCAGCTTTCCCCAGCGTGTCTTCGGCGGACAGAACACGGAATTCGACCTGGTTGATCGACAGCAAGTCCTCGATGTCGTTCACCTTGGCGACCGAATCCTCGATCTCGCCATAGATGACATCCTTGATGGTCAGCGCGTCGATTGCCCGTCGGTTCGCCTGGTAGAACTCGTACATGAGCTGCGACGTGTTGGAAAACGCGGTGTGGACAACCGGCAGGTCGGCTTGATCCGGTGTCAGAATGATGAAGCGGCGATTGATTTCGTTCGGATCGAGATAGAGCGGGTTCTTCAATTCGTCAGCGATCTGGGGCGAGAAGCCCGTCCGGTCGATTTCGAATTCTTTCAGCTAGGTCGGCTTGAGGCCAAATGCAGCCAGGGCCTTGTTGTAACGATCGATCAGGTGCGGTTCTTCAACCGGCAGCAGACGCCCGTAGATCAGATCGTTTTCTTCGAGAAGTTTCATGCAATCGGTCCGTTCAACACGCTGCGCGGGCAGCATGTCTGCCCTTGCCAAGATGCTCTACATGATCGCGCGTCCTGATTGAACCTGTCGTTCAACGGATGCGTGCTCGTTTTGCTCTCGATTTGCTTGCACAGGTCGATGCAAGTCTGCACATTGTCGGCATATCGGGTTGGTCGACGGAACTGCAAGATGCAGGACCGACCAGATCGCAGAAATGAGCGTGTGAGGTGACGGTGTGCTGACGGTTCTAAAATGGCTGCTCGCCGTCGCCGTTGTTACAGGGCTGGCGATTGTCGTGGCTCGCTTTCTATTTCCCTTACCTGATCGTGCGGCGATCAAGCCCGGTCAGGCGATTGCTGTGTCGCCAGATACTGGTTGGGGCCGTTTCCTGACCGCCGCCGCAGAGAAGCATCCCGGAAAATCCGGTGTATTCCCACTCGCGTCCGGCCACGGGGCATTGGCCAGCCGACTGCTTCTGGCGCGCGAGGCCGAGCGGTCTATCGATGTAATGTATTACATCTGGCACAATGATGTTTCGGGGCGCCTGCTGCTCGAAACGCTGTCTGATGCGGCAAAGCGCGGCGTTCGCGTTCGCCTCCTCGTCGATGACAATGGCATCCACGGCATGGACGAGATTTTCTCGTCGCTCAATGCGACGGAGAATTTCGAGGTCCGCCTGTTCAATCCATCAACCGTGCGCTCGCCAAAGCTGGCGGGCTACGCATTCGATTTCTTCCGTATGAACCGTCGCATGCACAACAAGGCGTTTATCGTCGACGGGGCCGCCGCCATTCTGGGTGGGCGCAATATCGGCGATGAATATTTCAGCATCGGTGATCAGAACTATTTCCTCGACCTCGACGTCATGGCGGCAGGCGCGATCGTACCGGAAACTGCTGCCGACTTTGACCGTTACTGGAACAGTGAATCTGTCTACCCGATCGAGATGATCGTTGGCCCGCCAACTGGTGCAATGCCCTCGCTGGCGCTGTCAGAGGCCGAGAAGGCGACGCTGCCGGAATGGTTCGGTCGACTGCCGGAGATTGAAGCGCAGATCGAGGCCCGGATCGCAAGCGGCGAGGACGGATTTGAATGGACCGATGTCAAGCTGGTCAGCGACGATCCAGCAAAGGGTCTCGGCAAGGCGACGGACGATCAGTTGATGATCGCAAAGCTTGCCAATATCGCGCGGCCGATCAACACGTCACTTGACCTGATTTCGGCCTATTTTATCCCTGGCAAGCAGGGGGTCGAGTTCTTTTCGGGCGTCGCCCGTTCAGGTGCGAAGGTGGCTATCCTGACCAATTCGCTACAGGCGACCGATGTCGCTCTGGTGCATGCAGGCTATTCGAAATATCGAAGGGACCTGCTGGAAGCCGGCGTCGAGCTTTATGAACTGAAGCCTCAGCCCGGCGTACCAAGCGGTTCGGACGAGTTGTCGCTCATCGGTTCGTCCGGTTCCAGCCTGCATGCCAAGACGCTGAGTGTCGACCAGGAGCGAATTTTCATCGGTTCGTTCAACTTCGATCCACGTTCCGTGGCGCTCAATTGCGAGATGGGGTTCCTGATCGAGAGCCCTGCAATGGCCAGGCAAATGCGCGCTGCGTTCACCCAGCAGGTGGCGCAGGGCTCGTACAAGGTGGAACTGCGCGACAACGAAATGCGGTGGGTGGAGACGGGCGCAGATGGTGCTGAAGTTGCGGTGCACAATGACGAGCCCAATGCCTCGATCACGTCCCGGCTGATGGTCACCATGCTCGGCTGGCTGCCGATCGAGTGGATGCTGTAGTTGGCCGGTCACTTCGCCTGCGTCAGTAACCGCCGTCGTTCAGCCAGATGCCGTGGTTCTTTTGAAAGTGCTCGATACAGGCGCGATCAAGCGCTTCGCGCCCCATGTTTTCAAAGACGTATTCGTGGAGCGGGTTGGCTTCGTTGGCTGTGTTGATGGTGCTCGACTTGAAACGGTCGGCAGTCGAAGCGATCCGGGTTCCGGCAAGCGCCAGATTGCCCGATAGCCAGATGTCGTCAACAAGCCAGAAATTCTCCGGGATGTCATAGACCCGCGGGTCGAAATAGCGGCTCTCGACCAGCACACCGCCGAACCCGGCGACGATGTCGAGCGGGGCGTTCTTGAACATGCGCTTTGGGTTGTAGAGGCCCAGCGACGCAATGCGCTTGGCGCGATAGACGGCATCTCGCTTCAGCGAATAATACATCAGATATGCTGCAACCGGTTGCGCGTTGCTCGCAACGCACATGCCAGGGTTCATAGCCGCCACATCCAGCAACCGCTCGGCAAGAACCGGCTCGTAGAGGCGATCGTCATCGCAGTAGATGATCGGCGTGTCCGGAAAATCGCGGATCGCATAGAGCACCTTGGTCGCGGGGCCGAGATCCTCATCGACATGGATAACACGACATCCGGGCGGCAATTCTCCCAGCTCGACCGTTGTCAGTTCCGGCCGCCGGTATTTTCTGGGGACATAGATCAGGATTTCCGCAGGGCGCACGGTTTGCGCGGTCAGCGTTTGCAGGGTCGCTTTGATGTCCTGTTCCCGTCCCGGAATTGTGGTCAGGGAGAAGACATAGTCAGGATAGGTGGGCATAGGCGGCGCTTTTCAGTGCTGCGATCACCACAGGCCCTTCTGCTTCAGTTCCTCGATTTCGCCAATGGCACGTTCGCGGATACGCGCGTCGCGGATCACCCGCTCGACGGCCGCGTCGTCGGCGCGGTCTGAATAGCGGAATTCGGAATCGGCGTAGCGGTTCACTTCCTGCATCACCATCGCCATGTCGAACGGGCCGCGCAGTTCCTCGACCATGGCTTTCTTCTCGTCATAGCTCTTGTGCATGAAGGTTCTTGCGTCGGTGAACCAGTCGTCGGGCAGTTCGATGTCCATGGCGCGCATCTTGATAGCGTCGGTGACGTTCTTGATTGCGCGGCCGGTAAAGCGTGGTTCTGCCAGCTTGATGCGGTGCAGATAGTCGCCAATATCGGCCATCGTCTTGGGCTGGCCCTTCTCCTCGATGAAGCGCTCATAGACGCTCATCAGCTTGTCCTCATGCGGCCTGGCATGGCTTTCATAGGCCGTGTCGACTGCGCGCTGGATTTCCTGGGCGGCAAAAAGCTTGTGCTCGCCGAGCGGGATTTTGTGATTCTTTCCAGCAAGTAGCACGAAGATGTCGATGTAGTCGTCGAGCGACTGCGGGCCGTCGACCAGCCATCTGGCACCCGCACGCTGGCGCAGCGCATCATCGACATTTTCGGGGTAGTTGGAGAACATCCCAAACGAGCAGTTTCCGCGCACCACCGTATTGGTGCCGGAGAACGCCGCCATGAGCACACCGGTGATTTCATGCTGGCCGGCAGACGCGCGATCATCAGAACGCTTTGCGGCCACCTGATCGATATCGTCGATCGTGCCAAAACCGATCGCCTTGGGGTTCAGCACATTGTCGATGAACTGTTTGCAGTTCTGGCCCGACTTGCCCTGATAAGACGAGATCTGGTCGACGCCGAAATTCTCGTAGAAGAACGGGTAGCCGGCGACCTGACAATAATCGTTGACGAGGCCGGCGATCATCTGGATCAGCGTCGTCTTGCCGGTGCCGGGCGCACCATCACCGATGAAGGTGAACAGGAACCCGCCCAGTTCAACAAAGGGGTTTTTCTGCACCGTGAAGTCGTACGCCATCAGCATCTTGGCCAGCTTCACCGACTGGTATTTGGCGATGTGATTGCCGACGACCTCGTCCGGCTTCTTGAAGCTCATCACCAGCGGTTTTGACTTCTGGCCGGGCGCGACATCGAACCCGTCGAGGGTGAAGTCGTCCGCCTCGATGCGGATATGGGCGTCTTCGAAAGATCCCAGCCCGTCAAAGCGACCCTTGCGCTCGAGCAGGCCTTCAATCGCAACACGCGCAAAAGCCTTTGCTCGCGCCATCATGTCCTTGTCGTCTTTCGAGCCTGCGATGGCAGCGTCGAGGCCGGCGACCATCGATTTCACGGCATCTTGAGCGGTGTCGAACAGGAAGTCAGGTTCGGCGACATCGTTGGGTGCCTCGCCGTCCGCCTCGATCGATTGCGCGAGATAGGAGGCGAGCGCAAAGGCTGCGACATAGGCCGACGCATTGACCAGCTTTCTGTAGCGGTCGGCGTCTGCGCCTTCGAGCGGAGCGCGCGCATTCTTCGCCTGCAGCGCCTCAAGCTCGTTGCCGCGGGCAAAGACATCCGAAACCGCCAGCGCCACCGCAATGCCGCGCCGGGCGCGGTAGAGCAGGGTATGCTGCAGGATCGACAGCATCTGGTCGTCTGGCCGCACGGCAGCAACAGTCCTTGTCAGCTCGACTTCCTTGGTGCGTTGCACGCCGCTGGTCGAAACCGTCGAGACGAAGCGGCGGCCAGTGCCGGCCAGGGCCGTGTTCGACTTGCCGGTTGAAGCTTCCATGACGACGATACGCGT
>JAIUNP010000268.1 GCA_020161975.1 Pseudomonadota bacterium | reverse complement strand
GGAACGCACGCAAGGACGCGACCTCGCGACCCTCGCCGCCGAGGCCGCGGCAAATGGCGCAACCCTGCTCCAGCTTCGCGACAAGCACGCCGGAACCCGGCTGTTCATCGAACGGACCCGCGCCGTCAAAGCCGCACTGGCGGGGCGCATTCCCCTGCTCGTCAACGACCGTGTGGATATCGCGCTTGCGGCCGGGGCAGATGGCGTCCATCTCGGCAACGAGGACATGCTGCCCGCCGATGCCAGACGCCTGCTCGGACCTGAGGCCATCATCGGCATCACGCTGAAATCATCCGCCGATATTGCCGCTGCGCCCCTCACCCGCATCGATTATGGCTGCATTGGCGGTGTTTTCAGCACGAGCAGCAAGGACAACCCGGATCCGCCGGTGGGTCTTGCGGGCCTCGCCCGTCTTCGCGCCGAGGCCGCTGGCCTGAAAGTGCCCATCGGAGCGATTGCGGGCATCGATGCCACCAACCTCGCCGACGTCATCGCCGCCGGCGCCGATGGCGTTGCCATCATCTCCGCGCTGTTCATGGCCACGGATGTCGGCGCCGCCACCCGTGACTTGCGCGCGCGTGTTGACCGGGCACTTGCAACCTCGGGGAGACAACCGTGAGTAACGCCATCGCCCTGACCATCGCCGGCTCCGATTCCGGCGGCGGCGCCGGCATTCAGGCCGATCTGAAGACGTTTTCCGCCATGGGCGTTTACGGCGCCAGCGTCATCACCGCGCTGACGGCGCAGAATACGCGCGGCGTGCAGGCCATTCACGATGTGCCGCCCCCCTTCATCGCGACGCAGATGGACAGTGTTTTATCCGATCTTGCCGTGGGTGCCGTGAAGATTGGTATGCTGTCCCAGCCCGGCGTGATCGAGGCCGTCGCCGAGGGGCTGATCCGCCACAACGCCCGCAACATCGTGCTCGACCCCGTGATGGTCGCAACCTCCGGCGACCGTCTACTGGCCGATGAGGCCATCGAGGCACTGCGGCGCGTCCTCATTCCGAAAGCCGCGCTGATTACCCCCAACCTGCCGGAGGCGGCTGCCTTGCTGGGAACGACATATGCGTTCAGCGAGACAGAGATGGCTCGGCAAGCCAGCGCCCTGCTCGCGCTCGGCCCGGCTGCCGTGCTGATCAAGGGTGGCCATGGCAATGGACCCGAAGCGATTGATCTGCTCGTCACCGCCGCCGGACCGTTGCGCCTCGCATCGCCCCGCGTTCTTACGCAAAACACCCATGGCACAGGCTGCACGCTGTCCGCCGCCATCGCTGCGGGCCTGGCGAAGGGCCAGTCGCTTGAGACGGCTGTCCGCCATGCAAAGGCCTACGTTTCCGCTGCCATTTCCGCGTCTGATCGCCTCCAGATCGGTCATGGTCATGGCCCGGTCCACCATTTTTATCGCTGGTGGTGATCATGCGCCTGACCCGTCGTTCAACCCTGGCCGGACTTACCGGCGCTGCCGCAACAGGCCTTTCGATGCCCGCCATCGCCGAGGGGCGCGTCCGCTGGCGCATGGCCACCTCCTGGACCAAGAACCTGCCCGGCCCCGGCACGGCGGCAGCGCATTTTGCCCGGCGCATCGGCGAACTGACGGGGGGGCGGCTGGAAGTGGACCTGTTTGGTGCCGGTGAGATCGTGCCGGGCCTTCAGGTGCTTGATGCCGTGTCCAACGGCTCGGTGGAAATGGGGCACACGGCTGCGTTCTACTGGGTCGGCAAGATGCCGGCTTCGGTGTTCTTCACAACGGTTCCTTTCGGCGCCGGCCCGGTCGAGCATCAATCCTGGCTGGAACGCGGCGGTGGACAGGCTCTTTGGGAGGAGCTTTACGCTCCCTTCGGCGTTCGACCGATGCTGGCCGGAAACACCGGTCCGTCGATGGGCGGCTGGTTCCGAAAGCCAATCGCCGGCCTCGCCGATGCCATGGGCCTGCGCATCCGGGTGCAGGGATTGGGCGCGGAGGTCTGGCAGCAACTGGGGGCTACGGGCATCGCCATTCCCGTGCCCGATATGCTGCCGGCCCTTTCAAAAGGGGTTGTCGACGGCGTTGAGTTTCTCGCCCCCATGAACGACGCCCCGATGGGGTTTGCCAGCGTTGCCGCAAACTACTATGCCCCCGGCTTCAACAAGCCAAATGGCGCCGCCGAAGCGTTGATCAACACCAAGGCGTGGGAAAAACTCACGACCGACCAGAAGGCCGCGATCGCCGTCGCTGCGGCTGAAACACATGCCCGTGGCCTTGCCGAGGCCGAAGCCCTGAACGGCGCCGCTCTGGTCGATCTGATCCAGTCGCACAACGTGCAGGTCACGCGCTTTTCGCCGGATCTGTTGGCGGCTGCGCGCAAGGCAGCAGAACTCGTTGTTGGCAACCTTGCCGGGAAATCAGAGCTCTCCGGCCGAATTCACAACTCGTACACGGCCTTCCGCAGCCGGACGCGTCTGTGGCGACGCATCGGCGTCGCCGGTCTGTCGGCGATGAACGAAGACTGAGTTATCGCGCCGCGAGCAGGGACTTGACCGGAGCGCCGAACTTCTCGGCGCCAAAGCGCAAGGCCCGGAACGTCGGCGACCAGTGGTCGGCGGCAAGGCCCGCCTTCTGGCGCAGGGCTGCAAGAAAGACCTTCGGATCGGGAATCTGCTTCCAGACATGCGGCAGGAACAGCGCGCTGCGCCCCTGATCGGCAATGATGAGACCGTCGCGATCCGGCGAAAGTTCGTCTATCAACGCCTGCTCGCTTTCCGCCGCGATGGGACGCGGATGCGACAGAATGGAAATGCTGAGATCAAGCCCGTCGAGTTCCGATGTCGTCACGCCGGGGAAACGTCGGTCGCCGAAGGCCGCCTTGATCGTATTGGCCAGCACATCCTGCAAAAGCGGACGGTGCGCCTGTGTGGAGCCGATACAGCCGCGCAAGCGCCCGCCCTGCTCCAGGCTGACGAAGGTCGCCCGTAACGCTGAAAGCGTCATGGGCAGTGCACCGTTGACTGAAAGACTGGGCGCCTTGCCGCCGTTCTGACAGGCATGGGCCAGAATGCGTGCGGCTGTGATCAGCAGAACCCGCCGTTCTGCCGATGACAAGGCGGCTTGCGCTGCATATTCCATGAGGAAGGCGCCATACCCGACCACCCGGGTCTCATCGCCGGTCAGATCACCCGAAGTGGCCATGTCCACGCCGGTTACACGCAGATCAAGCGCCCGCGCCCGAAGGAGCGCCCCGGCGAGAGCCCGATGGCCACAGGCCCGTTCGCCATTGAGTTGCCCGGCTTCCAGCATCTCGACAAGACGTCGGGTTACGGTGTCGAAATCCTTCGCCTCCTGTGCCGGCTTGAAATGCGACAGGTCGGACGAGACCACGATGATGGTTTCCGGTCCGCCCCACACCCGTTCCAGCGCATCAGAAACCACGGAGGGCGCGACATCGCCTACCAGCATCGGCACGATTTCAAAGGTCTTCAGGCTGGCCTGAAGAAACGGCAGCAGCACTTCCAGTGAATGCTCGTTCTCAAACGGGCGATCATCCAGGCTCACCTCGGCCATCGGCTTGAGGCGCCGCTGCATCGCAAGATCGACCGGTACATCGCCGAGCGGCGTCCGCCAGCGACTGGCGGTCGCCAGCGCAATGCCGCGGAAGGCAAACCTGTGCGCCGGCCCGACCAGCACCACGCGGCGGATCAGATGCGCGCGCCGTGCAAGCCCGGCGAACGCTGACGCCGCGACCCCGCCCGAATAGACGATGCCCGCGTGAGGCGCGACAATGACCTTGGGCGCCTCGATGCTGCTGCGCTTGCCTTCCAACATGCAGCGCTTGAGTTGCGCGGCCAGTTGCAGGGGTTCGGCTGGATAGAACTGCCCTGCGACCTGCGGCAACTGGATCGCCTCGGCGGCAGATGCGGATGGTTCGGCAAGCATGGGCGTATCCAATCAATGAAAGTCTCTTAACCAAGCCGGTTTATGGTTGAAAAATCATGAAAGTCGCGCCGATTGTATCCAAAAATGCCGAAATCGGCGACAGATTTACTGTCGAAGGCCGGCATTTCGCTCTCTTGCCCGATGGCCGGATCGAATGCCGCCTTTGCCCGCGTCTTTGCCGGCTCAACGAGGGCCAGCGCGGCCTGTGCTTTGTTCGCGCCCGGCAGAACGGGCGCATGGTACTGACCACCTACGGCCGTTCATCCGGCTTTGCCGTTGATCCCGTCGAGAAAAAGCCGCTCGCTCATTTCCTGCCGGGCACACCGATCCTCTCCTTCGGCACGGCGGGATGCAATCTTGCCTGCTCGTTCTGCCAGAACCACGAAATCTCGAAAAGCCGGGAGATGGACACGCTGGCCGAGGAAGCTTCCCCCGCCGCCATTGCCCGCGCCGCCAAGGCGCTCGGCTGCCGTTCGGTTGCCTTCACCTACAATGATCCGGTGATTTTTCTTGAATACGCGGTGGATGTCGCTGCCGCCTGCCGCGCCGAAGGCATCCGTACCGTGGCGGTCACCGCCGGTGCCATCACGAAGGAGGCGCGCGGCGAGTTCTTCGCCGCCATGGATGCCGCCAACGTCGATCTGAAGGCCTTCAGCGAGGATTTTTACCGGCGCCTCACGAAATCACGCCTGTCGGATGTCCTGGAGACGCTGACCTACCTCATCCATGAAACCCGCGTCTGGACCGAACTGACCACGCTGCTCATCCCGGGCGAGAACGATTCCGACGCCGAGATCGCCGCGATGTGCCGCTGGATCGCGCATAATCTCAATCGTAACGTGCCCTTGCACTTCAGCGCCTTTCATCCCGATCACCGGATGAAGGATCACGCCCGCACACCCCATGCAACGCTGTCCCGCGCCCGCAGCATCGCCATCGCAGCGGGCCTCCACCACGTCTATGTCGGCAATGTTCACGACCGCAACCGCCAGTCGAGCTACTGCACCGGCTGCGGCACGCGTGTCATCGAGCGCGACTGGCACGCCATCAGCCGCTACAGGCTCGATGCGCGCGGACATTGCACCACCTGTGGCACGGCCATGGCCGGCGTATTCGATGGCCCCGCCGGCACCTGGGGCCGCAAGCGCCATGCGGTGGATATGCGCCGTTTCCGCGCCGACGTAGCGGAATGAATTTCATAGCCGGATTGCATTTTGTCCCGAGAACAGGCACAGTCCGTTCGGTTTTACGAACAAATGGCGCGCCTTGATCGGTATTCCGACCGGCGTGGGGTGAGATGCAGGACAAGGACAAACCGCGCGAACGTGATCTGGAAGCTGGCGCCGTGGCCCTCTCCGGCCAGTTGGGCAAGACCATCCAGCGCCTGCGGAAAGCATACAATCTGTCGCTCTCGGAATTGTCCGAACAATCGGGGGTCGCAAAGTCGATCATCAGCCAGATCGAGCGCAACGAGACCAACCCGACGCTCGCGACCATCTGGCGCCTCAGCCAGGCGCTCGATGTCTCCGTGGATCGCTTTCTCGGCGAATCCGACGA
>JAIUNP010000267.1 GCA_020161975.1 Pseudomonadota bacterium | reverse complement strand
CGCCGGCGCGGAACGGGCGCTTGCCCGGCTTGGCGCCGAAGCGATCACCATCACCACGCGGCCCGTGGGAGCGTTCGCCATGCGGACGTTCGCCGTGCGAACGGCGGTCGTCGCTGCGCGGTGCATGAGGACGCTCGCCGTGCGGGCGCTCGCCATGCGGCCGGCGATCCTCACGGAAGCCACCTTCGCGCGGACCACCACGGCCTTCGCTGCGCCCTTCGCCGCCCTGGCGGGCGCGATGCGGGCGATCCTCGCGGCGGGGACCGCGATCATCCCGGAAGCCGCCATCGCGGCGCTCATCCCGGCGCGGCTCGCGACGGTCATCGCGAACGGGCTGGCGCACCGGCTCGGTGCCGGCGACAGGGCGCGGACCACGCAACTCCTGCGGGGTGCGATCCTCCATCGCCTTGCGCGGCTCGCGCTGCGGGCGGGCATCGCGCCGTTCGCCGCGATCATCCGTGCGGTTGCCGCCACGGGGCTTGCCGCGACCCTGTTCGGGGCGGCCACCGCGCGGCGGACGCATCTCGTAGGAGCGCATTTCAAGGCCGGTGGGAACCTCTGCGCCCTTTTCGCCGCGACGATCCACAGAGGGGATCTGCTGGCGGGTCAGGCGCTCGATGTCGCGCAGCAGGCCGCGCTCGGAATTGTCGCAGAAGGCAATCGCCTTGCCGGACGCGCCCGCGCGGGCCGTGCGGCCGATGCGGTGGACATACTGCTCCGGCACTTCAGGCAGCTCGAAGTTGATGACATGCGTCACGTTGTCGATGTCGATGCCACGGGCGGCAATGTCGGTGGCGACCAGCACGCGGATCTTGCCGGCCTTGAAGTCATCCAGCGCGCGCTGGCGCTGATTCTGGCTCTTGTTGCCATGGATTGCGGCGGAGGGAATACCGGTCTGGTCCAGCGTCTTGGAAACGCGATCCGCGCCACGCTTCGTGCGGGTGAAGACGATCGTGCGCTCGAACTCAGGCTTTTCGAGCAGTTCGACGAGCAGGCCGCGCTTGGCGGCGCCATCGCACAGGAACACCTGCTGTTCCACGCGCTCGGCGGTGGTGGAGACCGGGGCAACCGCCACTTCCTGCGGATTGTGCAGGAACTCGCCGGCGAGCTTGGCGATCTCCTTCGGCATGGTGGCCGAGAAGAACATGCTCTGGCGCTTGTGCGGCAGCTTGGAAATGATCTTGCGGATCGGCACGACAAAGCCCAGGTCGAGCATGTGATCGGCCTCGTCGAGCACGACGAATTCGGTCGCATCAAGCCGGATGTTCCCGCTGTCGATATGGTCGATCAGCCGGCCGGGGGTCGCGACCAGAACGTCGAGGCCCTGCTGGAGCGCGCGCGTTTGCGGCGTATAGCCGACACCGCCAACGACAACGGCGACGGAAATCTTCGCAAAGCGGCCATAGGCCTTGAAGCTGTCGCCGATCTGCGCGGCAAGTTCGCGCGTCGGGGCCAGGATGAGCGCACGGGCCGTGCGCGGCGCCGGGCGGCGCTTGTCCGCCAGCATCTTTTCAAGGATCGGCAGGGCGAAGGCGGCGGTCTTGCCGGTGCCGGTCTGGGCGATTCCGAGCAGGTCCGCGCCGGACATCAGCACCGGAATCGCCTTGGTCTGGATCGGGGTGGGGGTTTCATAACCCTCCTGCTTCAGGGCACGGAGGATGGGCTCGGCAAAGCCGAGAGACGTAAAGCTCGTCACAATCAAACTTTCAAAAGGCGTCAGCCGCGCGGAATCATGCGTCCGGCGGATCAGCGGGTGGTTCAGGCCGGCCCCGCGTAATTTGGGCAGTCCGTGGTTCGGAACGGTAAAGTGCTCGACAGGGTGACCGGCCATTTGCCGGCTTACGCGCCTGGAGCACGATTTGCTGCGGTGCAGCGAGCGTGCATATACGGAAGGATTGCGGCTTTGGCAAGGCTGCCGTTCTGATTATGCGTCAAGCGGTTATCAGGCTATTATAGGCCTTCAATCAAAACACCCTGCTCGGGGCATCGGTGGTCTTGGGTATCGTCACTGAAAACGGGAGGCACACCATGGCGCTAGCGCTTGTGATCGGCAACAAGGCCTATTCCTCATGGTCGCTTCGGCCCTGGCTGGCGATGAAGATGGCGGGACTCAACTTCGAGGAGGTCCTGATTCCGCTGGCGCAGCCCGGCACCAAGGCCGCGATGTTGAAGAATGCGCCCAATGGGCAGGTGCCGGTTTTGCATCATGATGGCGTGACCGTGTGGGAATCGCTCGCCATTCTCGAATACGTCAATGAAACGCTCGCGGAAGGCCGGTTGTGGCCGGAGGAACGCAGCGCCCGGGCGTTGGCCAGGGCGATTTCGGCGGAAATGCACGGGGGCTTTGGTGCCTTGCGCAGCCATTGCCCTATGAATGTGCGACGGCGGCTCGAGTCTTATCCGCTGACGCAGGATGCCGCGCGGGATGTCGCGCGTATCGAGGCGATCTGGCGTGACGCGCGGTTGCGCTACGGGCAGGGCGGGCCGTTCCTGTTCGGCGCCTTCTCGAACGCCGATGCGATGTTTGCGCCGGTGGTGAATCGCCTGCATTTTTATGCGCTGCCTGTAGCACCGGAGACGCGCGCCTACATGGACAGTGTACTCGGCCTGCCGCCGAATATGCAGTGGCGGGCCGATGCCGCGCTTGAGCCCTGGGTCATTGCCGATTCCGAGCGGTATTGAGGGATGGCGGGGCGTCGCTCAGCGCCCTATAGTCGCGCCGATGAGCGAGGTCTGGTTCTACCATCTGCAAACAAAACCGCTGGAGGCGACACTGCCGACACTGGTTGCCCGTTCGCGCGAGCGAGGCTGGAACGTGGTGATCCGGGCCGGCTCAGACGAGCGGATGGCTGTGCTCGACGATCTCCTCTGGACCTATGACGAAGAGAGCTTCCTTGCCCATGGCACGGCGTCCGAGCCGCAGCCCGAAACCCAACCCGTGCTGCTGACCACGCGGGATGAAGCCCCCAATGGTGCGCAGATCCTGTTTCTCGTCGACGGGGCGGGCCTGCCGGCGGAATGGCCGTTCGAGCGTGTCGTGATGATGTTCGACGGTAACGATATGGATGCTGTCGATGGCGCACGCACGGCATGGAAGACCGTCAAGGGAAAAGGCCATGCCGTGACCTACTGGCAGCAGGACGACAACGGACGCTGGGTGAAAAAGGCCTGAACCTCAGGACCGAGGGGGCGGAGGTCCGGCAGAGACTGCCAGCCGTTCGCGCGCGGCCTCGTTGATGGCGCGGCGCGCCTCGGCGGAATAACCCAGCCAGTTCGTGATTTCGCTGATCGTTCGTCCGCAGCCGGTGCAGAAACCGGCGGCGTGATCCATGATGCAAATGTTGCGGCAGGGGCTTTGACTGCCAGCTTCGTCTGCAACGGGGGCGCCGGTCACACCGGGTCGCCCATCCCGCCATTCCGCAGGAAGTTCTCCAGCCAGTGGATGTCGTATTCACCGTTCTGGATGTCGGGATTGCGCACCAGCGTACGGAACAGCGGCAGTGTGGTTTCCACGCCGTCGATCACGAATTCGTCCAGCGCGCGGCGCAGGCGCATCAGGCACTCGGTGCGGGTGCGGCCATGAACGATGAGCTTGCCAACGAGCGAATCATAATAGGGCGGGATCGTGTAGCCTTGGTAGACTGCGCTATCGACGCGCACACCAAGGCCACCCGGCGGGTGGAAATAGGTGATCTTGCCCGGCGAAGGCCGGAAGGTTGCCGGATTTTCGGCGTTCACCCGGCATTCGATTGCATGGCCCTGAAACTGCACTTCGTCCTGCGTCAGCGGCAGGCGACCGCCTGCGGCCAGCTTGATCTGCTCGTTCACAAGGTCGATACCGGTGATCATCTCGGTCACCGGATGTTCCACCTGAATGCGAGTGTTCATCTCGATGAAGTAGAACTCGCCGTTCTCATACAGGAACTCGATGGTGCCGGCGCCGAGATACTGCAATTCCTGCATTGCCTTGGCGACGATATCGCCGATCCTGGCACGTTCGGCGGCGTTCAGCGCCGGGGAGGGGCTTTCCTCCCAAACCTTCTGGTGGCGGCGCTGGAGCGAACAATCGCGCTCGCCAAGGTGGAGCGCGCCACCGCGCCCGTCGCCGAGCACCTGAATCTCGATATGGCGCGGCTTTTCGAGATACTTCTCGATGTAGACCGCATCATCGCCGAAAGCAGCCTTGGCTTCCGTGCGGGCAGTTGCCAGCGCGGTGGACAGATCGTCCTCGGTCTTGGCTACCTTCATACCGCGACCGCCGCCGCCGGCAGCGGCCTTGATCAACACGGGATAACCGATGCGGCGTGCAACGGCTTTTGCCTCGTCATCGTTGGTGATGCCGCCGTCCGAGCCCGGCACACAGGGGATGCCGAGCCTAAGCGCGGTGCGCTTGGCCTCGATCTTGTCGCCCATGGTGCGGATATGCTCGGCCTTGGGGCCGATGAAGGTGATCTTGTGGTCGGCCAGCACTTCGGCGAAGCGGGCATTTTCGGACAGGAAGCCGTAACCGGGGTGCACGGCATCCGCACCGGTGATCTCGCAGGCGGCGATCAGTTGCGGAATGTTCAGATAGCTGTCGCGCGCGGCAGGCGGACCAATGCAGACGCTTTCATCCGCCAGCTTGACGTGCATCGCCTCGGCATCGGCGGTGGAATGCACCGCCACTGTCTTGATACCGAGTTCCTTGCAGGCGCGCAGGACGCGGAGGGCGATTTCACCCCGGTTGGCAATCAGAACCTTGTCGAACATCAGCCCGCTGCTCCCCGCTTATTCGATCACGAACAGCGGCTCGCCGAACTCGACCGGCTGGCCGTCATCGACAAGAATCTGGGAAATCGTGCCGGTGCGTGGCGCCACGATCTCGTTGAAGGTCTTCATCGCCTCGATCAGCAGCACCTTGTCGCCGGCCTTCACCATCTGGCCGATCTCGACGAAGGCCTTGGCGTCGGGCGAGGGCTTGCGATAGGCGGTGCCAACCATCGGCGAACGCACGGCGCCCGGATGAACACCGACAGGGGCGGCGACCGGGGCTTCAACTGCTGCCAGAACCGGCGGAGCCACCGCAACCGGAGCCGCCACGGCCACCGAGGCGGTCAACTGCCGCGCGACGTAGATGCGCAGGTCGCCCTTCTCGACTTCGATTTCGCTCAGGTCCGTCTCGGCCAGCAATTTGGCAAGATCACGGACGATGTCGGTATCAAACGGGCTTTTACCGGCCATTTTTTGGTCTTTCGAGTTTTGTGCGCTGGATTGTTAAAGCGAATGTCTGGCAGCGGCCCGCGCCATGCAGGCCTGCACAGGGGATTGAGCCAATAACCGACAGTCGGGACCTCAGCGCTCTCATCATGTCTTCAGATCATACGGCCCCAGCGTTCCAAGCCGGATGCCATGGTCTCAGGTCCGGCCTCATAGCCCGGAATGAAGCCATGGGGAAGCCCGTGTACGAAATTGTCCCTCAGGTTGCGATGCATGTCGCCGCCGCGAGCCC
>JAIUNP010000266.1 GCA_020161975.1 Pseudomonadota bacterium | reverse complement strand
GCGGTCTACCGCTTCTCGCCGTTCGATTTTGAACACCCGACCCATCGCTACAACCCGCTCGAGCGCGTCGCCCGCATTGAAAATGCCGAACAGCGATACACGGAACTCGCCAAGATCTCGGACTACTTCCTGACGGTTTCGGACAAAGGGACGGCTGGCGACTTCCTGACCGAGGGACGCGAGCTGTTCGTGGCTGCAGGGCTTCTGGCGATTGAGCGCGGCAAGCCCACCATCGGCGAAATCAGCCGCATCCTCTTTGGTCGGGGTGCGACCCAGGAGGTCTACGGCGAGCATGCCGAGGAGGTGAAACACCCCAACGCCGCCCAGACATTCCGCAAGTTCGCAGGTTATTCCGACCGGACTCTGTCCTCGCATGCCTCGGTCCTCGGCGGCGCGGGCATGACGCTCTGGAATAACCCGGCGGTAGACCGGGCAACCTCCGGCAATGACTTCTCCTTCACCGATCTGCGCAAGAGCCCGATGTCGATCTATGTCGTCGTCAACGCCGATGACATCCGCACCCTTTCGCCGCTCGTCCGGCTCTTCTTCGGCGAACTCATTGCCACCATGCGTTCGACCCTTCCTGACCCAAAAGTCGAGCCCTGGCCGGTCATGGTCATGCTCGACGAATTCGACCAACTCGGGCCCATGCCCATCGTTGAGCAGGCCCTGAAGCAGCTCGCTGGCCACGGCGCGCGGGTCTCGATCATCACCCAGTCGATCCCCGGCCTCGACAACATTTATGGCGAAAACGTCCGCATGTCCCTCGAATCCGCCGCCGGCATGAAGCTCTACCTCGCGGCCAACGACAAGAAGACCGCCGGGGAGATTTCGGATGCTTTGGGCAAGACGACCAAGCTTTCTGTGTCGGACAGCGTGTCGAGGGATCGGGATTTCATGCAGCGGCGGTCCGTCAGTCGGCGAATGGAGGAGCGGCCGCTCCTGACCCCCGACGAGGTGGGCCGCTTGAACCCGGATCAGGCCATCCTCATCCCGGAACGGCAGAATCCGCTCCTCGTTCATCGCATTGTCTATTTCCAGGACCCGACTTTTAAGACGCTGTTTGACGCACAATCCGGGCTCCTGCCCTACCCGCCCAAGGAGGCCGCAGCAGTCCAGGTTTTGACCGCGCGGATGGAAGCGCTGGAGCGCCGACTGGCCGAGAGAATGGTCGTCGATTTTGTGCTGCCGGAGAAGGCGAAGTCGGACGCCCCGGTGGAGCCCGAGCCGAAGCTGGCGGCTGAGATTGTGGCGCGGCAGGGCGTCTCCGCGAAGGCAGCGCGGTCAGAAACCGATGCCTACGTGCAGGCTGAAGGAAAAGCGGTCGCCTCGCCCAAGGTTGATCTCGATGCCCTGAAGCCATCCGTCACGATCGCAGTTGCCAAGATGAGCAAGTTTTCTCAAAAGCTCACAGGCATGGAGGCTTGAAGACCTCTAGCAGAACCCGGCCCTTAGCAGACGGTCGAACTCGCCTGATGCTACAGAGCGGTATGCCCGGATGCGGCCTCTTAGCTGATGCCATGACTCAATCCCAAGACGCATCTGGGCTGTTCATAAACTGTGCATGAAGAACCAAACTGGTCAAATGCCTATCTGACCGCAAGGCTTGGAAATATGAACCTTCGCAGACCTGTGTTATGAAACACCGAACAGCTAGTGGCAGAATTTCAGATGCCGGGGCTGCGTGGAAAAGAAGATGGCAGATCCTGCTTCAAGGCTACGGTCAAAAATGATGCCAGTATTCTTCACGAGGCTTCGCTTGATCAGACTGACTGCTGTCATCGCTGTATCTCTGCCCGCGGCGCTTCTCGTGGTTTCGGCAAGCTGGCCGGGTCTAGGGTCGGACTGGTTCGTCACGACAAACTGGTCGCAACAAGTTCCGTTCCACTGGATAATATTGCCTGCCTGTCTGTTTGCGCTGGTTTTGGCCTATCTTACCTACGGACGCCGGGATCTGCGGTATGTTCCGGCGGTCCTCGCTCCCGCGGTTCTCGTAGCACTGCCGCATGGGCCGATCACGAGCTATGCCCCGGTTTTGACGGAGGCGCCTATGTTGTTGACCCCGACGGGCGGAGCAACTGAGGACCCTTCGCTGGACCGTACCATGACACTGGGCGCGCTGATCGCCGCTTTGGTCGCGCCGGAATCGTTGCCGCTTCGGGGGGCGCTGCTGCCTGCACCCGTCGCACTTGAAGCGCAACAGATTCGCGCCAATCGAATTGCTGCAGAGTTGCAGACGATTATGGATCAGAAGGGTGATCTCCTCGTCAGCGCAATCGTGGCTCCCACTCCGCCTGCGGAGGATCCTGAGAAACTGAGCCGTGATCTATCGGTTGCCGAGGCTAATCTAGCCGAAACTCAAGCCAAGCGTCGAGTCTTCTGCAACCCTGAATATGACAAGCCGGGTGATCTTCGAAACGAGGAATGCCACATCCGAGAACAACATGAATATGAAGTCCTACAACGGGCGATCAGAGCAGTCGAGCTAGCCCAGGAGGCCGTAGCGCTGGCCGAGGCAAAGGCCAGTGCCTATGTGGATGCCTTGGCAACATATCAGGTGCAAAACCGCCTAATCATCGAAACTGCAATGGTCCTGTCCTACAAGCGGGATGCTGCCGCCGAGGCCACCCGCGTGACGCGGATGCGGCTGATCGCGTTGGCCGCGGCAGCGCTGATCCTTGCCGCCGGCCTTCTTACCCCGGGACTGTCGGCCGTTCCGCTTGTCGTGGCCCCGATGCTACTTCTGGACATTGGTGATCTCCGATCAAATCTTCCATTCACTTCTGCGCATTTCTTGGTGTTCCTGATCTCATTCGTCATCTGTCGGCTGATCAATCTAGCCGCCCTAGAGAATTGGCCGCTGCTCCGCTTACCGGGATCGGCTGAACTTAAGGCAAGCCTTCTGCAAACGGCGGTGCGCTCTTGGCCGATTGCCGCGACGCTGGTCGCAATGCTTATTTTTTCGGCCTGGATCGATAGCCAATTGCAGGCTTGGATCTATCGCATACCGATTGACGGCCCGATAGAGCAACCGGAAGCATCGGAAGACTGCCGCTACACCGGGACCTTGATTTTCCAACAACCTGTCGTGGAGGGCTGTGCGCCGCAGCGATTGAAAACCGATGTGTTGGCATCGTTGCGGTGGCACTTGAATCGCACGGAACAGCGGATGCTTCTAGCGCTAGATGAGGCGAAAGCGGAGGGCATGACCAACGTCGAGGTCTATGGGGTACAGGTCCTTCAGATCTTTGATATATATGTTCCCAAACGCCTCGCGCAGGAAGAGGTGAAGGATGTCCCCCAAGTGCCCTATGTCTCCGCAGAGTTCAACTACAAGCGCTGCCGTTGGTATAGCGTAACTACCTACGGCAATTGTATCGGAAATATGCTGAAGGCTCCGCCACGTAAGGGATATGCCAGCCTGTATGATTATGCCCGCGCCGACTTGGAGTCGCGGATAGCAGCCGCAGTCCTAGCGGCCGGAGAAAATGTTGATCTGTTCCATGAGGCTATGCGGCTAGAGATAGTCTCCACCATGGCCGAGCTCCAAATAACCACCGATATTGAGGTGCGGCGTGGGTTTCGTGGGTGGGAACTTTTGTCCAGCTTGGCCTTCATTGCCCTTCTAGTATCGCTGGTCAGCGCGATCACCCATATCTTCCTGCGCAGACTCTGTTCGCTCGACCGGATGGAGGCCCTACTGATGAAGCACGCCCCAAGCAGGGGGCGCAGGCCCGGGTCGGAAAGAGGAGTCTTCACCGAGGAACAGATCAGAGTCACCGAGGGATCGACCTTTCAACTGCCCGCCGGAAAGACCTTGCGAATCCGGCAGGGACATCCACCCGTCAACTTGCAAGGCCATTGGGCCGCTCCACGTCTGATCTCGGCGCCGAGAGGACGTTTCGTGAAGTACATTGTGCCACAACATGCGGAACGCGTGTCCTTATCCTTCTCGCAGGCGCGCCGCGTGGTGGCCATCGACCTCAAGGATGACCAGCGGATGGCATTCCACCCGGCCTCGCTACTTGGGTACGAAGAGGGGGTCAGATTTCGCACCCTGCTACGGCGCAGAGCCTTCGACATCCTGTGTGGCCGATTCAGAACCGTAACGGCGTTGGGCCCAGGCACGGTATTCCTGCTTTTGGAAGGGGACCTTTTGGTGTTGCCGACGAAGGACAGCGGCGGCGTAGTACATGTGCTGGCACGGCAGATCATCGCCTGGTCCCCCGATGCGCAATTCACTCTGCGCCGAGATGCAACGCTTTGGGCACTATATTTCAATCATCCGCTGGTTGCTCCGATCCCGGGCGGTCTGGCCCTGGTCGATCAGGCCCGTCGGGCCCGGGGCGGTGGCGCTCGTCCCATTGGTA
Source organism: Pseudomonadota bacterium (assembly GCA_020161975.1). Lineage (GTDB taxonomy): Bacteria > Pseudomonadota > Alphaproteobacteria > Rhizobiales > Beijerinckiaceae > JAIUNP01. Next base: position 1,122 of record JAIUNP010000266.1, on the reverse strand, counting down.
TTCTTGCTGCACTGCTTGCTCAGGTCTGAGGCCGGCCGCAAAGGCGGACATCGTAGCATCAAAGGCTACATTGAGCCATTGAAGTGCCGCTCTTTAAGGCCGCATCCGACAGTTTTGGCTGGATTTGGTGATCAGACCTCGGCCCAAAGCGGACGGTCGCGGCGATATGTCGATGGACAGTCGTAATGGAACTTTGGCGGATTCAAATCCGCCGGTGAGCCTGTCGCATCGCTTCCATGCCGGCCTTCATTTGCCGCGTGACAAGCCCAGCACGCGGAGCACTTCGCGCGGGGCCGGTTGCCGCCAGATCGTCTGGAAACTTTCGACCACGGTGTCCCGTGTGACGCCAATGCCGGGTAGGGCGATCCAGGCGGGAACGGGGCGACCGAGAAGGCACAGGATCACGGTCTGTGCGGCTGTGATCCCTTGGAGGAAAGGCTGCTGGGCTGCGATGCAGCAGAAGGAATTGCCCGTTGCGAGGGCGATGGCTGCGGCCTCTCCGAGGTCCACGGTTGCCATGGACATCGTTGCGCCGCGTTCTGCAAGGCGGGTGGCTGCGGCAAGGGCTGGCGTATCCCAGACGACGAATAGCCCGGCCAGATCGGGGTTCGCCGACAGAAGATCATCCGCGGCTGCGGCAGCGTCCTCGATCCGCGCGAAGCGGTTGATGCGCGGGCTGATGTCGGGGCGCTTCACCTGAAGCCATTTGGTGAAGGCGATCTCGCGTTCGTTCGTGGCGAAGAAATCGGCGGCGAAGCCGAGGACGCCGACTTTCGCCCCGTCGGGGATGCGGGGAGAAAGTCCGGCGGCCGCGATCTTGCCCAGACCGAAGTTGTCCGAAGACACCAGCGCCGTGTAGTCCTTGCCCGGCAACAGGCCGGTGGGCGCGTTGTCCAGCAGGACCAGCTTTATTCCCGCCTCGGACACCCGGCGGTGCGCGGCGGCGACCTGTTCATTCGCCACGGGAAGGGAGATGATCGCATCGGGGCGTTGCGAGATCAGCCGGTCAAGTTCGGCCACCTGCATGTCGGGGGAAAAGGCGCAATCCACGACATCGATCACCGCCGCGCCGCAATCGCCGAAGATACCCATCATGCCGGCAAGTTGCTGCTTGGCCCAGTC
>JAIUNP010000265.1 GCA_020161975.1 Pseudomonadota bacterium | reverse complement strand
TCATCATCCCGACGGTGATCTTCGGCATCGCCGGCTACCTTGTCTGCATGCGGCTGGTGAAGCGCATTGCCAACCAGAAGCCGCCAGCCGAAATAACACCCGATCCGCCGCCGACCGCCAATTCGCCATTCACCAGCGGCAAGGCCGCGATGCTGGACTGAGTTTAGACCCGCTGCTCTGCGATTGCTGCGACAGCGCGTTTCAACTCATCCTTCAGGGCTTCGGTTTCGGCCAGCACCTGATTGATCTTCATAAAATCAAGCACGCGGAATTTCGAGACTGGCGGACGCAGGAAAATGTCCGGCTGGTCGATCGCCAGCTTGGCGTCGATGATCGACTGCATCATTAACTGGCTCGCACCAAACATCAGGTCGATCGCCGATGGCGGCTTGTCGCCTTCTTCAGGTGCGCCGACGACGTCAATGGCGATCACGAACTCCGCCTTGCCTGTCAGCAGGTCAAAAGGCACGGGATTATGGATACCGCCATCGACCAGCAGCCTGTCTTCACGCGTCACCGGGCGGAAAACGGCGGGGATGGCAGCACTCGCGCCAATCGCCGAGATCAGGTCACCCTGCTCCATCACCATCAGGCTGTGGCCGTAATAATCGGTGCCGGTGATGCTGAGCGGGATTTTCAGCTCCTCGAAAGTCGCCGGCACCGCGTCGGGCAGGAAGGATTTCAGGATGCGGACAATGTCGAATTGCCCAAACCGGAAGCCGCCAGCGACTGCTTCGCGTATCGAACCGGGACGCGAACCCCAGACGCGACGTGCAACTTCGGTGGGGCTGCCGAGCATCGTCGCGGCATAGGCGCGTATTTGGCGTCCTGTCATGCCGGCCGCCATGCCTGCCCCCATGATCGCGCCGATCGACGAACCAGCAATGGCAACGGGCCGTATGCCCAGTTCGTCCAGCGCCTCGATGGCGTGAATATGGGCAAGCCCACGCGCACCGCCGCCGCCAAAGGCGACCGCGAAAGTGGGATCCGGCGCGCTCATTGCGCTGCCTTTGCCACGGGACCAACCAGCATCACCGCCGGTTCCGGGTTCAGCAGCCGTTTGGCAGCCGCCTTGACCTGGTCGAGCGTCACGGCGTCGATCTGCTCGACGCGGCGCTGGATATAGTCGATCCCCAGATCATCCATCTGCAACTGCACCAGCGTGCGTGCGATGGCCGCCGAACTGTCGAGATTGTTGATGGCATAGGCCCCGATGACATATTTCTTCGCAAAATCAAGTTCTTCGGGCGTCGGACCCGCTTCGGCCATGCGCTTGGCCTCGGCGCGAATGATCGACAGTGTCTCGGTAGCGCGGTCGGCGCGCGTGGCAGTGCTGATCTGCAGGCTGGAATCGAAATCGCGGTTCACCAATGCGGAATCGACGCCGTAGGCGAGGCCGCGCTTTTCGCGGATTTCGGTAAACAGCCGCGACGAGAACGTGCCGCCGCCAAGGATGTGGTTCATCAGATAGGCCGCGAAGAACTCCGGATCGTCGCGCTGGATACCCGCCCAGGACAAATAGATCGACGTCTGCGGCAGGTCGTAGTCGACGCGGATTTCCTGACCAAGCTTCGGCGTTGCCCGGTCAATTTTCGCCATTTCGGCCTTCTCCGGCAGGTCACCAAACAGTTGATCCAGCCGCGCTTTCAGCTCCTCGGCGCTGATCGCGCCAACAACGCCGACAAAAAGATTGTCGCGGGCAAACTGCCGTTTGTGGAAGGATACGAGGTCGTCACGCGTGATTGCGGCGAGCGATTCCAGCGTTCCTTCACCGGGCCTTGAATAGGGATGGCCGGCATAGATCGCCTCGCGCCATGCAACCTGGCTCATCTGGCCGGGATCGCGCGCGCTCGCCTCGATGCCGGCTGCAATCTGGGCGCGGATGCGATCAATCGGAGCCTGGTCGAACCGCGGCGACAGGATCGCCTGGCGCAGCAGCGAAAACGCCTGCGTCTGGTTGTCGGCCAGCATGCGCATCGCGCCAAAAATGCCGTCGCTTCCAGCAGAGAAACTCATTTCAGCGCCCGCATCGTCCAGCGCCAGCTGGAAGGCGTCACTGTCCATTTCGCCAGCGCCTTCATCGAACAGGCCCGTCATCAGGTTTGCGAGGCCTTCCTTGCCTGCCGGGTCCTGCGTTGAACCACCCCGGAATGCGAGGCGGATCGAGATGATGGGCACCGTGTAATCTTCAACCAGCCAGGCGCGGACACCTTTCGGCGATGTCACTTTCTGGATCTTCACTTCAGCCAAGGCCGATGTGGCAAGTGCCAGCACGGCGAGAAGGGCAGCAAGAGTTGCGGCAACGCTGCGGCGCATGTCGAACATCATCATCAGATCAGCCCGCCTTTCCGGTTTTTGGCAGAAGATAGCCAGTCACCGCTCGGCTCTGGTCGAGATATTTGCGCGCCACGTCCTGAACATCCTTGACGGTCACCTTCTTCACCCGTTCCGGCCATTGATCAATGTCCTCGATCGTGCCGCCTGTGGTCAGTGTTGATCCATAGATGCGGGCCATGCCGGCCTGGCTGTCACGGGCAAAAATCAGGCTGCGCAGAAAACGATTGCGGGCACGGTCAAGCTCGTCCGGCGTCACGCCATCGGCAATCACCTTGGCGATTTCGGCGTCAACGGCTGCCTCCACCTCTTCCAATTTCGCCCCGCCGCGCGGCGAGCCGTAGAAGACGATGTCGGTGTCATCGAGAGCCGTGCCGGTGAAATAGGCTCCGGCAGAAGCTGCAATGCCGCGCTTCACCACCAATTCCTGGTGCAAGCGGCTGCGAATGCCGCCGCCAAGGATTTCGCTCAAGATGTCGAGCGCCTCGGGCTCGCCGTCGCGGCCAGTCCTTTCGGCACTGGCATAGGACGGAACCACCCAGGATTTCTGGAAACTTGGCAGCGTCACGCGCTGGTCCGACATGGTGACGGTGCGCGATGCGTTCTGCTCCGGCTCCTGCGGGCGCACGCGCGGCGGCAGGTCGGGTCCGCGCGGCACCTTGCCATAGGTCTCTTCGGCGAGCGCGCGCACATTTGTGGCGTCAACATCGCCTGCGACCACGAGCACCGCATTGTTGGGCGAATAAAAGCGATCATAGAAGGCCGTCGCATCGGTGCGATTGAGCTTCTCGATCTCCTGTTTCCAGCCGATCACCGGAATGCGGTAGGGATGGTTCTGGTAGAGCGTGGCGTCGATTTCTTCCGACAACAGGCCGCCGGGATCACTGTCGACGCGCGAATTGCGCTCCTCGAGGATAACATCGCGCTCGGGGCCAATAACGGCGTCGGTCAGGATCAGATTGCGCATCCGATCCGCCTCGTAGGTCATCATTGTCTTCAGCGCGTCAGGCGACACCTGCTGGAAATAGGCGGTGTAATCGTTCGATGTGAAGGCGTTTTCCTGACCGCCAATCTCGGCCACGCGACGTGAGAACTCGCCCGGCGGATGGTTCTTCGTGCCCTTGAACATCAGATGTTCGAAGAAGTGGGCAATGCCGGACTTGCCGGGGTCTTCGTCAGCCCCGCCAACCTTGTACCAGAGCATATGCGTGACAACCGGCGCGCGGCGATCTGGAATGACGACGACTTCCAGACCATTGCCAAGCAGAAAATTGCTGACCTTGTTCTGCCCGGCCGCATCCTGCGCCATCGCGGTGCCAGCCCACAGCACGGTCGCGAAAGTGACGATCAAAGTGAAGCTGTTTCGCATTGGCTACGGCGTTCCTCTAATTGCAGCAGTCAGACGTCGTGCCGCCCATCATTGACCGATATGTGGCCAATGACGACATTTCAAAGTCCGGTGACTTCAATAAATCGTATGTCGGTGTCGCCATAGGATTTGCGCTCGACTTCCTGGAAGCCGTGGCCGGGATCAAATGGCGCGCCATTTGCCTCCTCGACCACGCACAGTGCGCCCGGTGCCAGCCAGCCACCGTCGCGTGCCGATGCAAGTGCAGCGCCACCAAGCCCCTTGCCATAGGGCGGATCGGCAAAGAGCACTGAAAACTGGCCGAGCGTGCCAGCGGCACCCAGCGCAGTTGCGTCACGGCGAAACAATTTAGAGCGGCCTGTAAGTCCGAGCGCCTCGATATTCTGGCGCACCAACCCCCTGCCCTCGACCGATTCCTCGATGAAGAGGCAGAACGCAGCGCCACGCGACAGCGCCTCGATGCCGAGTGCGCCTGTGCCGGAAAACAGGTCGAGCACCCGCGCGCCCTCGATCTGCCCTGCGAAACGATGAGCCAGAACGTTGAACAGAGATTCGCGGGCGCGATCGGTCGTCGGGCGAATGGCCTGGCTGCGAGGCGCTTCAAGCGCGCGCCCGCGCAAACTCCCGCCAACGATGCGCATCAGTCGTCCTTGCGCGGACGACGCGGACGGTCGGATGGGCCGCGCCGAGTTTGGCCATCACGCGATGGCCCGCTGCGCGGGCGTTCGCCCGTTTTCGGGTTGTCGTCAATGGCCGGCTTCTTGCCAACGGGCCTTGCGCCAGTCGCCATCCAGACATTGGCCGAGCGCGAGCGCGGCGCCTCAAACGGCTTTTCGGTTCTCTCCTTGCGGCCACCCTTGCCGCCGAAAGACGGTTTTGTGGTCTGCAGACGGTCGAGTGCCTCGCCGCGCCGTTCCTCACGATCGCGCTTGCGGCCCTTGATCAGTCCGCCTTCGCCGATCTCGGCCCGGCGGCCGCGCTGGGGTGCAGGCCGCTCATCCCGGAATTCGTCGCGCTTGCGCACCGGGGCATTGGAAAATTCAGTCAGAACGGGCGCATCGAAATTCGCGCCAGCCTCTTCGATCAGCCGTTCGCCGAGCTGGTCGCGCAGCATGCGGCCCTTCAATTCGTGAACTGCACCTTCCGCCAATTCACCGAGCTGGAACGGCCCGAACGACACCCGGATCAGCCGTGAAACGTCGAGACCAAGCGCGCCGAGCACGTTCTTGACCTCACGGTTCTTGCCTTCGCGCAGGCTGATCGTCAGCCAGGCGTTTGAGCCCTGCTCGCGGTCAAGGCTGGCTTCAATCGAGCCATAGAAGACGCCATCAACAGCAATGCCGTCCTTCAGATCGCGAAGCTTCTGCTCGTCCACCTTGCCATGAACACGTGCGCGATAACGTCTTGTCCAGCCCGTGGTCGGCAATTCGAGCAAACGCGCCAGGCCGCCATCATTGGTCAGCAGCATCAGGCCTTCCGTGTTGATGTCGAGCCGGCCAACAGTAATCAGCCGCGGCAAGGACGTCGGCAAAACGTCGAACACGGTCTTGCGGCCCTGCGGATCGCGATTGGTTGTCACCACGCCGGACGGCTTGTGGAACAGGAACAGCCGCGTGCGCTCGATCGCCGGCAGCAATTCATTGTCGATGTGGATGACATCAGCTGCGGTGACATTTTGCGCCGGAGACGTCAGGACAACGCCATTGACCTTCACACGGCCGGCCAAGATCATCTCTTCTGCGTCGCGGCGCGATGAAATGCCGGCCCGCGCCAACCGTTTGGCGATGCGTTCGGGCTCGGCTCCCTGCGGCGTTTCGGGTTCGTCGCGGCGCGACGGGCGGCT
>JAIUNP010000264.1 GCA_020161975.1 Pseudomonadota bacterium | reverse complement strand
TGGCATGGATGATGCATTCTTCTGTCGCCGCTGTCCTTCTCTTCGTCACGCTCGCGGCCCAGGACCTTCTGCCGATAAGCGGCGGCATCGCGATGACGCTTGGCGCGAATTTCGGCGGTGCAGCGTTGGCCTTCACATTAACGTTGGGAGCCGAATTGACGGCCCGCCGCGTCATCGTGGCAAACGTGATCATGCGGGGCGGCAGCGCCCTGATCGTGCTACTGGCATTCGTGCTGCTGACCCCGCCGCTCGAGGTGATCGGTGCAAGCCCGGCACGCCAAATCCTCAATTTCCATCTCGTCTTCAATCTTGTCCTGGCGCTGATTTCGCTCCCGCTCGTCGGACCCATTTTGCGGGTGGCGAGCACGTGGGTGCGCAAGCCGCATGGCAATGCGACCCTCGAACGGGTGTCTGCACTCGATCCATCAATGATCGCGACCCCGGATCGGGCCTTGGCTTGCGGGACGCGCGAAATCCTGATGATGGGCGAAATCGTCGCCAGCATGATGCGGTCGGTGATCGGCCTCTACGGGAAATGGAACGATGAAACTGCGGCGGCCATCCAATCCCAGGAGGCGGAATTCAATCGCATGCATTTGGGCCTGAAGCTTTTTCTGGCAAAAGTTCAGCAAGCGGCGAATGACGAGGATGTCGACCGCCGCGCCCATGAACAAGCTGAGATGGCCACCAATCTGAGCGGAGCCTGTCATGCCATTGCCGATCCGCTGGTGTCGTTCGCCCGTCGACTTGATCAGACGGGGAACCGGTTCTCGACAACGGGCATGGACGAAATTCGTGATTTCCACGACCGGGTGTTGGCCAATGTACAGATCGCGCTCACCGTCCTGATGACCTATAACCCCGAAGAAGCCCGATTACTGGTCGAGGAGAAGGATCGACTGCGCGACTACGAACAACAGTTGCAGCGTTCGCATCTCGACCGCATCAGAAGTGGGTTGCGGGAGAGCATCGAAACCTCGGCAGTGCACCAGGAAACCTTGCGAACCATCAAACAAATAAATTCGTCATTCTCGATGCTCGCCTATCCAATTCTTGACAAACAGGGACTGCTGATGGCGAGCAGGCTAAACGCGATCTGAAATATTACCGTCTTTCTTTTTTGGACGATGATTGGTCTGGGATGTTCGAGCGGGCCCGGAACTCACGCTGATCTGGCCAACAATCGCCTGACGAGGATGAGCATTGAAGCGGGGGCGTTCGTGGCTGCTGCGCCCCTGATAGCCGCCATTGCCGCTGCAAGGCCCGCCGGCTGTTCCTGACCCTATTTGCGCGCGCGCAGCAGCATTCCGAACAGATCGCGCGGGTCGTCCGGGTCGGCAAGAAGGTCGAGATTCTGCTGGTGGCCGGAGGTCCTGAGCTTGTCCCGCAAGTAGCGGAGCGCAGAGAAGTCCTCGGTCGCAAAGCCTACGCTGTCGAACAGGGTGATTTGCCGGCTGTCCGTCCGGCCGGGAATGGCGCCCGTCATGACCTGCCAGAGTTCCTTGACCGGATAATCGGGGGGGAGTTGCTGAATTTCGCCTTCGATCCGCGTCTGCGGGGGATATTCCACGAAAATGTCGGAGCGGAGCAGAATGTCCTTGTGCAGTTCTGTCTTGCCCGGGCAATCGCCGCCGACCGCGTTGATGTGGATGCCTGATCCGACCATGTTGTCGGTCAGGATCGTCGCGTACTGCTTGTCGGCGGTGACCGTGGTCACGATATCGGCGCCCTCGACCGCCTGCTGCGCCGTGGGACATTTGACAATTGAAAACCCGAATTCGGCAAGGTTCGCGGCGCATTTTTCCGTCACAGCGGGATCGATGTCGAACAGCCTGATGTTGCCGATGCCCAGGATGGCCTTGAAGGCCATGGCCTGAAATTCGCTCTGCGCGCCATTGCCGATGATCGCCATGGTCGTGGCGTTCTTTGGCGCGAGATATTTGGCGGCAACGGCCGAGGTCGCGGCGGTGCGCAGCGCCGTCAGGATCGTCATTTCCGTGAGCAGCATCGGATAGCCGCTACCGACATCTGACAGGACGCCGAACGCGGTCACTGTCTGATACCCCTGCCGGGCGTTCTTGGGATGACCGTTGACGTATTTGAAGCCGTAGAACGATCCGTCGCTGGTCGGCATCAGCTCGATCACGCCGTCATCGGAATGGGATGCCACGCGCGGGGTCTTGTCGAAGACCTCCCAGCGACGGAAATCCTCCTCGATGTATTCGGCAAGCTCCTTCAGGAACGTCTCGATCCCGATGTCGAGAACGAGCTTCATCATCGAATCAACGCTGACGAACGGGACGATGTTAAGCTGGGGCGCGGATGACATGACTTTTCTTTCTTCAGTACGGCTGTCTTTTGCCAGACAGCAGACAATCAAACAGTTTCCTCGATGAGGATTTTACCGATGTGCTGTCGACTTTCCATGTCGCGATGCGCTTCGGCGATGTCCGACAACGGGAACGTGCGGTCGATGCCCGGCTTGACGTACCCCGATGCGACGAGAGCCAGCCCCCTACGTCGGCGCCAATGGCCGCGATCTCGACCGGCACCTCGCCGCGGCCCACCCGCATCATTGTGGTCATGAAGATCGCTCACAGGCCTCGAAATGATCCGCGATATCGACGCCGCGCGCGATCCAGACATCATCGAACTGACGCACATGGGTCAGGAACCGGTCCAGAATGCCAATGCGCATCGGTCGTCCGGTCACCTGCGGATGCATCACCATCGTCGTCACCCCGCCCCACTCGCGCGTCTGGTCGAATTCGTCGCGCCAGATCGCCAGCACCTCCTCGCGACCGAACATCGCGCGCGGGCTGGTGCGGTGCGTCAGGCCATAGCTCCAGTCGTCGAAGCTGTAGTTGACCGGAATTTCAATCGGCCCCGCGCCGGAAGCGAGGATATGGCGATAGGGGCGAATGTCGTCGCGGAACGAACTCGAATAACGAATGCCGCGCGATTTCAACAGTTCCATCTGTTCGGGCGAGGTTTCACCCCACGGCGCGCGGTAGCCGGCAGGCACGATACCGAGCCGGAGTTTCATCGCCTCCATGGCGCGATCCATCTCATCAACAAGGGTCGCCTCATCCGCCGTATCAGGCCGAAGATGCAGATAGCCGTGATGGGCAATCTCGTGACCATCGGCCAGAATGGCCTCGCAGGTTGCGGGATGCGCATCGATAGACCAGCCGGTGACAAAGAACGTCGCCTTCACCTCATGACGACGGAGGGTTTCGAGGATTTTGGGAATGCCGACCCGCGCCTCGTAACCGCCATAGGACCGTGTGATCAGCCGCCGCGCATTGGCGGGGTCGGCGCCGATCCAGACCGATTCCGCATCAACGTCAAAGGCCGGGAACAGGGCGCAGGCCTTGCCGTTCGGCCAGGGAAAATCCGGTGCGACGGCTTGATTGGCGGGCTTGGGGCTGAGGTCAAACATGTTCGGATACTCCATCGGTGGGTGGGTCAGCGCCGATCAAGGAACCTGTCGAGGCGAGGCAGCCATTCGGTCAGGAACACCAGAAAAACGCTGAAGAGGATGAGGGTCGTCGCCACCGTCGGATCGTCGATGTCGCAAATGTGGCTGTAGGCTTCCACCGGCAGCGTGGTGAAACTGAGGTTGGCAAGGAACGTCGCAATAGCGAAGTTGTCCATCGACTCCGCAAAGGCGAAGGTTCCTCCCGCCGCGAGCCCTGGCGTCAATTGCGACAGGGTGACAGTCAGCGGCCAGAACCTTGCCCGCGGCAACCAGCACATGCTGCGCACCGGACTTTTCCGGTGCATAGAGCGCGCTGGCGCGGAGAGGGCAGCAGCCGATGTCAGCCATGGCGGGCGTATTCCGCTTGCATCACCTGCGCGAGAACAACGCCGAACGCGGCCTGCGTTGGATCGACAACCGGCAGGCCAACGGCCTGCTCCAGCGGTTGCACATAACGCGCCAAACCTGCACCCGCGAACAGGAGCGTCTCGGCGCCGTGGTCACCTCGCAGCACCTTGCCCGCTTCGATCACCCGGTTCAGCACCAGTTCCGGGTCCTGTAGCTGCCCATAGTCGAGGCCCAGCCCAACGTGCCCGGCGACACGCGAGGCGACCCCCGCATGCCTGGCGAGACGCATGCTTTTCGCGCCCTTTCCGGCGGCAACGCCGATCGTGCCCACTGTCTCGCCCAGCGAAAGCGCAGCAAGAAATCCAGCCTCCCCGATCCCCGCCACCGGCTTGCCGGTCAGACCGCGTGCCGCAAACAGTCCGGGATCGGAAAAACAGGCGATCACAAACCCGGCTGTTTCCGGCCGTGCGGCTTCCCGTTCGATGTAGCGCAGCACGGCAGGCGCCGCATCGTCACTGTCGCGGGCCGTGCTGATGCCGCGCGGACCATCGGTCAAGGTCACGCAATGGGCGCGCGCAAGGTCGTTCTGTCCGGCCCAGGCGAGGCTGCGCGCGAGATCCTCGGTAATGCCCGTATCGGTCCTGCTCGATGCATTGATGACGTGAATGATCCGGTCCATGCGCGGCGCCCCTTGCCTTACCGTCAATTGGGCTTGCCGACAGCAAACCGGAAATCGTCAATGAGATCGGATGCCGCCTGGATGGCATCAGTGATTTCGTGGCGCAGCCGCATCAATTCGGTGGCGAGCAACCGGGTCGCAAGGCTGCCCGGCTCAGCGGCGCGGTATGTCTCGAGGCTGGCGAGCAACGGCACCGGATAGGCCAGCGTGCTGACCCCGTAGCTGTCCTGTCCGTAGCGCCCCGATGCAGAGCCGGTCGGGAAGGTCAGGAGTCGCGACAGGCGCAGGACGAGCCTGTTGGCGCGCTGACGGAGCGCCTCGTTTTCCGTCCCCGCCCTGTCGAGGTAGCGGTCGAACCAGATCACCCGGTCTTCGAGTCCGTCGAGCAGATCGGGTATGATCGAAAGCCGGGCTGGATCAGCATTGCCGGAAAGGATCGCCAGGAAGCGTTCCCGCATATCCTTCAGCCGCGCGTTGAACCGCTGTGGCAGCACCGGCTCGGTAACAAGCGCATAAACATAGCGCCAGCACCAGTCGAGGTCACTCTCCAGCGCCTTGGGGTCGAGCACGTCGATCGTGTCAAACTCCGTATGGTTGTACCATCCGAGCGTCGCGCCATGATGCGCCTTGACCACATCGGCGGCGTAGCTGTGCCGGCCGGTGGCTGCGGAAACGCCAACGCCGAAGAAGGATTGGTCGCCGACACGGCGCAGCGGCGTCACCTTCTGCGGCAGCGTTTCAGCAAACACCGAATGCGACAGCGCCTCGGAAAAGCCGCTCAGCTCCGGGCAGCTGTTGATGTGAAATTCGGTCGTTCCCTTCATGCCGACCGAATCGATGTTGAAATACGCTACCGCGTTGCGGTTCAGTTGCTCCCAATGGCTGTCGACAAAATAGGTTGAGCCGGCGGCTTCGGCGACTTCGTGCCCATTCCAGAAGCAGAAAACGACCGATCTGCGCAGGGTTTCCCGGCGCGCCGCGAGGGAGCGCGCGATCTCCAACATCACCGCCACCAGCCCCTGCATCGAGCGGCTGACATTGC
>JAIUNP010000263.1 GCA_020161975.1 Pseudomonadota bacterium | reverse complement strand
CGCAACACACGGTCGCGCGGCAGCAGCTTGCCCCGTGCCGTATGCCGCTCGCGCGCCTTGACATTGCCGCCGAGCGCCGCTTCGGCCCGTCGCTCTGCCAGGGTCGCCCGCAGTTCGGACCATGCCGCAGCATTGGCCGTCGCTTCGGGAGAGGTCGGGTCAAAAGTCGATTTGAGAATGGCCACGCAGGATCACCGATCATCGTTGTTCAGGCAAAGGTAGCGGCCTGCCGGGCGATCTGGCAACCAGCGTATTGGCGCAATGCACTTCGCATTTGGCCCAATGCCGTTCAGGCCTTCTTCTCATCCTCCTCCCTGAGGCGAACAGGGCTGGCGTTCTCATGAAACTTGCCGCGATTGTCGCGAATGGCAGCGCGGATCATGTCCATGTCGCGCGTTACATCCCCCGTCAGGTGAACGGTTGTGCCAAATCCGACGTACTTCTTCTCGAAGTTGATTTCCGCCACCTGAATCGGCACGCCCGCCGCCAGCGCGATACGATAGAAGCCGGATTTCCAGTGCTCGACCTTGGAACGCGTACCTTCCGGCGGCACGATGAGCCGCACCGGCTCCCTTGAATCACGAATGGCATTGGCCACCTGCTGCACCAGCCCCTGCGGCGCGGACCGGTCCACGGAAATGCCGCCCAGCCAACGCATTAGCCCGGCGAAGGGAAAGGGGAACAACTGCTTCTTGCCCAGCCAGTTCAGCTTGATGCCAAAATGGAAGGCCACCGCCTGCACGACGATGAAATCCCAGTTGCTGGTATGCGGATAGCCAATGATGATGCACTTTTCCGGCACGTTGACCATGGGCCGCACGGTCCAACCGGTCAGTTTGAGGCCGAGATCGGCCAGAAGCTTCAGCATGCGTCCCTTCCCTCGGCAGGCCATTTTTACGGCATGGTCTTGTCCGGCAATTCAGCCCGAAATCGCCGGCGAGGCAAGCGGGGAGCGGCAGCCCCGCACGGCGAACTTGCGCGCCCTATTCGTAGTGATCCTTCACGAGCCGGTCGAGCAGGCGCACGCCCCAGCCCGGGCCCCAGGAGCGATTGATGTCCGAATTCGGCGCGGCCATGCCGGTGCCGGCAATGTCGAGATGGGCCCAGGGCACATCGTTGACGAAGCGCTGAAGGAACTGCGCCGCTGTAATCGAACCGGCATAGCGACCGCCGGAGTTCTTCACATCCGCAAAGCGTGAGTCGATGATCTTGTCGTATTCCGGCCCCATCGGCAGGCGCCAAAGCTTCTCGCCAGTCGCCTTGCCGCTGTCGAACAGGCGCTGGGCGAGTTCGTCATTGTTGGAGAACAGGCCGGCATAATCCTGGCCGAGCGCCACCAGAATCGCGCCGGTCAATGTAGCGAGATTGACCATGAACTTCGGTTTGAACCGGTCCTGCACATACCAGAGCACGTCGGCCAGCACGAGCCGGCCTTCCGCATCGGTATTGATGATCTCGATGGTCTGGCCGGAGAGTGAGGTCACGATATCGCCGGGACGCTGGGCCTTACCGTCGGGCATGTTCTCGACCAGGCCGATGGCGCCAATGACATTGCACTTGGCCTTGCGCGATGCCAGCGCGTGCATCAGCCCGACCACGCAGGCCGCGCCCGCCATGTCGCCTTTCATGTCTTCCATGCCTGCCGCCGGCTTGATGGAAATGCCGCCGGTGTCGAACACCACACCCTTGCCGATGAAGGCAACCGGCGCGTCCTTGGCATTCTTGGCGCCGTTCCAGCGCATGATCACGACCTGGCTTTCTTCCGCAGAGCCCTGCCCCACACCGAGCAACGCACGCATCCCGATCTTGCGCATCTCCTTTTCGCCAAGAATCTCGATCTCGACGCCCAGCTTCTGCAACTGGCTGGCACGGCGGGCAAATTCCGTCGGGGTCAGCACATTCGGCGGCTCATTCACGAGGTCGCGGGCGATGATGATGCCTTCCGCAAGTCCGTCGCGCGCCTTGCCCTGCTTTTTTGCAGCGCCATGGTCGGCGAGATGCAGGGTCACTGCGCCGGGCAGGCCGGCGTCTTCGTCGGACTTCTTTTTCGTCTTGTACTTTTCAAAGCCATAGGCGCGCAGGCTGAGGCCAAGGGCGACATCGGCCGCTGCGGCTGCATCCGCGCCCGGAATATCAAGCAGGATGCTGGCGGTGCGTCCGGCGGGCAGCTTTGCAAACAGCTTTCCGCCCAGATTGGTCCAGTTGATCTTAGCGCGATCCGCATCGCTGCCCGTGCCGATCACGATCACGCGGCCCGCCGGCACATTCTGCGGCGCGACGAGATCCAGCGCGCTGCCGGCCTTGCCCTTGAACCCCTCGCCTTCCGCCGCCGACCGGAACAGGGCCGGAAATTCGGGCCCAAGCCGCCCGGCAACGTCTGGCAGGGCAAGCGTATCGCCCATGAACAGCAGCACCACGGGCTGGAGGCCGGCATCGTTTGAGCCATAGGAGACGGTGAAACCCTGCGCCATTGTGTTCTGTCCTTTCACGGGCCTGATGCGGCAGAAGGGCCGGCCTGACCTGCGGTGGAGCCCTTCCGAATCGCGCGGGTCGATTTTAGGGCGTCTCCCCGCAATTGGGAGAGGTTTGACGCGTGATGTCTGATCGGGCCGGACTTTTTTGCCACAGGAAGCGCCGAAGTGTCCGTCGCCGGCGCCGTGGCTCCAGACAATCGGGCGCGTCTGCCTTATCAATGCCGTGTTGCCGGATTTTGGATTCCCACCCTCGAAACACAGGACCTGCTTCCGATTGCCGATGAAGAGTATTGAGCGTTACATTTTCCGCACGGCGGTGAGTTCGTTCCTGCTGTGCCTGTTTGCGCTGACGGCAGTGATCTGGATCACTTCGGCGTTGCGCGAGCTTGATCTTGTGACCGGCAAGGGCCAGTCGCTCATGATGTTTCTCTACTTCACCATGCTGTCCATACCGGCGCTGGTGATGATCATCGCACCGCTCGCCCTGTTCATTTCCATCATCTACACGCTCAACAAGCTGAACAGCGACAGCGAACTGATCGTGATGAATGCCGCCGGCATTCCGCCGATGCGCATTCTGCGCCCGTTCCTCATCCTCACGATCATCGTGACGGTTCTGGTGGGAGCCATCACCGTCAAGATCATGCCGGACAGTTTTCGCGAGTTGCGCAATCTCGTCGCCAAGATCCGCGCCGATGTGATCACGCAGTTCGTGCAGGAAGGAAAGTTCATCTCGCTCGATCAGGGAATCACCTTCCACTATCGCGAGAAGGGCGCCAACGACACGATGCGCGGCATCATGTTTCAGGACCGACGCAACCTGAACCTGGTCACCACCTATCTTGCCGAACGCGGACGCATTATCGAGGTCGATGACACGCCGTATTTCGTGCTCGAAAAGGGCAGTATGCAGCGCCAGGACAAGAACCGCACCGAATCGGCGCTGGTGAACTTCGAGCGTTACGCACTCGATCTCGACCAGTTGAGCGAGGGCAAGGGGCCCATCGGCTATAAGCCGCGCGAGCGGACGACGACGGAACTGATGAGCCTCGACATGAGCGACGGCTACGTTCAGGCGCAATATGGCCGCTTCCGCGCCGAACTGCATGAACGGTTCTCCCAGCCGCTTTATGCGCTGGCGACACTGGGAATTGCCTTTGCCGCACTGGGCTCTGCCCGCACCACGCGTCAGGGCCGGGGTTCCGCCATGGCGGCGGCCGGGCTGGCGATGCTGATTCTGCGCATAGCCGGGTTCTGGGCCTCGTCACTGGCGGTGCGCAGTGCGGGTGGTGTCTTTGCGATGTATCTCGTGCCGCTGCTGGCGACAGTCATCGCCGGGCTGTTCATCTGGTGGTCGCAGGAGCGACCCAAAACGCTGGTTGCGCTGGTTGCGCGCGTCAGTGCGGAACTGGAGCGCCGTGGGATCGCAGCGCGCTGGCGCGCATTTGATCCGGTGAAACTGGTCCAGCAGTTCGTGCCGAAAGTCCGGCGTACATGATCCTGTTTTCCACGCTCAGCCGCTATTTTGGGAAACGGTTTCTCAGCGCCATTCTTGGCGTGTTTCTCACCGTATTCGTGCTGATCTTCACCATCGATCTGGTGGAACTGATGCGCCGCGCCGGCGAGGCGGAGGGCGCGACCACGCTGCGGCTCGCCCGGCTGGCCCTGTTCCGCACACCGGCTGTGGCTGAGCAGGTGCTGCCGTTTGCGATTCTGTTTGCGGCCCTTGCGACCTTCCTCCAACTCAGCCGCAAGCTGGAGCTGGTGGTGGCGCGCGCGGCAGGTGTTTCGGCCTGGCAGTTTTCGCTGCCGCTGATCGTGATCGCGGCGCTCGCAGGCCTGTTTGCAACTATGGTTTACAATCCGTTGGCGACCACGCTGAAGGATCGCGCCAATGAGCAGGAATCGGTGTTGTTCGGTCGCAAGGGCACCGGCGGCTCGGAAAAGGGCGTATGGTTCCGCCAGCGTTCCGTGGATGGCGAGGCGATTTTCCGGGCGGCCAGCCTCGACGAGAACACATTTTCCCTCAAGGATGTCACGGCTTTTGTCTTCCACACCGATGGAACTTTTCTGGAGCGCATTGAAGCACCAATGGCGGTTTTGACCGGAAATGCCTGGGTTTTTGAGAAGGCGCGCGTCCTTTCGGTCGGAATCGAACCGCAGATCGTCGACCGCTACCTGCTCGCCACCTACCTCACGCCGGCCGAGTTGCGGGGTGCGGTGGGACAGACACAGGCTGTGTCCTTCTGGTCGCTACCGACTGTTGTCCGCACACTGGAACTTGCAGGGCTCGACGCAACGCGGTATCGGCTGAGGTATCAGTCGTTGCTGGCGCGCCCGGCACTGCTGACGGCAATGGTCCTGATCGCAGCGTCGGTTTCCTTAAGGTTTATGCGGTCAGGTGGCTTTGCAGGAATGGTCTTGAGTGGCGTCGCAGCGGGGTTTCTGTTGTATGTGGCAACGCGCATTGTCGAGGATCTCGGACAGGCCGTGCCACATCGCCACCGACATGGCGTTGCGCTTCTCGGGCTGGTTGAAGGTGATGAGGCCGACGCCTTCCGACAATTCGGCCAGCATTTTTCCGTCGGCATAGGTGGTGGTCATGCGGTGGCCCTCCGTGTAGATCGCGCCCACGGTGCCGCCATGCCATCCATGCCGCGCCCAGGGCCGGGGCGCGCACCTTATGCGACAGCCCCGCCCGTATCCAGGCCATGCAGGCAGCCCCTTGGGCTAGAGCCCTGATCCCGTCATCCTTCAGATCACGGAATCAGGACGCCAGCTTTGTTTTCGTGGCCTGCTGGTCCGCTGCGTCCGTCCGAAGTCGGACGCAGCGGGCAGGACACTAGGCCAAGGTGCCGCCAGGCATCAGCCGCCGACCAGGCCGATTTCCACGCGCCGGTTCTGCGCGCGGCCGGCCGGGGTCGAGTTGGTCGCCACCGGATCGGCTTCGCCATTGCCGCTGGCCGTGATCTGGTTGGCCGGAACGCCCTTCGAGATCAGGAACTGCATCACGGTCTCGGCGCGCTTCTGCGACAGGATCTGGTTGCTGGTGATGCCGCGGGCGGCAAGGCCAGGGCCGATCGGCGCATTGTCGGTGTAGCCG
>JAIUNP010000262.1 GCA_020161975.1 Pseudomonadota bacterium | reverse complement strand
CCCTGCCCGCAGCCGGCGCCGATGTGATCGAGATCGGCATGGCGTTTTCCGATCCCATGGCGGATGGACCGGCAATCCAGCTTGCCGGACAGCGTGCGCTGAAGGGCGGGCAGACGCTCCAGCGCACACTCGACATGATCGCCGCCTTCCGGGCCGGCGACCGGGACACACCCATCGTTCTGATGGGCTATTACAACCCGATCTACGTCTATGGCGTCGAACGCTTCCTGACCGCCGCCAAGGCTGCGGGCGTCGATGGACTGATCGTGGTCGACCTACCGCCGGAGATGGATGACGAACTCTGCCTGCCCGCGCTGAAGGCCGGCATCAGCTTCATCCGTCTCGCCACGCCGACAACGGATGAGCGGCGCCTGCCGACCGTGCTCGAAAACACCTCCGGCTTTGTATATTACGTCTCGATCAACGGCATCACCGGCGCGGCCACCCCGGATTTCGACCAGGTTGGCCGGGCGGTGCGCCGCATCAAGCAGCACACCAGCCTGCCCGTCGCGGTCGGGTTCGGTGTCAAGACGCCGGCCCACGCGACCGCCATCGCTGCCCATGCGGATGGGGTCGTCGTCGGCTCGGCGCTGATCGATGCCCTCCGGCAAACGCTCGACGATCAGGGCCGCGCCGGGCCGCGAACCGTCAGCGCTGTCACGGACCTCGTTGAAAGCCTCGGCGGGGCCGTTCGCGCCACCAAACGGACACTTTGATCGCTTTCCCTCGCCCTTCGCGGACAGGAGCCTGAACCATGAACTGGATCACCAACGCGCTTCCCAAGGTCACCAACCTCTGGCGCCGCGAAACGCCCGAGAACCTGTGGATCAAGTGCCCCGATACCGGGCAGATGGTGTTTCACAAGGATGTGGAAGCCAATCTCTTCGTCATTCCCGGATCCGAGCATCACCTGAAGATGAGCGCGAAGGCGCGTCTTGCCCATATGTTCGACGACGGCGCCTTTGAGGATATTCCGGTACGCGAAATGCCGATTGATCCGCTGAAATTCCGTGGCAAGGATCGTTACATCGACAAGCTGAAGGAAGCGCGCGCAACTACCGGCCTCAACGATGCGGTCAAGCTCGGCTATGGCAAGCTCGATGGGCTGCCGGTCACCATCGGCGCGCACGACATGGATTTCATTGCCGGTTCGCTGGGCATGGCGGCCGGCGAAGCCGTGATCACCGGGCTTGAGACCGCTGCCAAACGCGGCACGCCCTTTGTGCTCTTTACCGCCTCGGGCGGTGCTCGAATGCAGGAAGGCATCCTGTCGCTGATGCAGATGCCGCGCACCACGGTGGCGATCCGCCGCCTGCGTGCGGCGAAGAAGCCCTACATTGTCGTCATGACGAATCCGACCACCGGCGGCGTCACTGCATCCTATGCCATGCTCGGCGACGTGCATCTGGCCGAGCCGGGCGCGCTGATCGGCTTTGCCGGCCCGCGCGTGATCGAACAGACCGTGCGCGAGAAGCTGCCCGAAGGCTTCCAGCGCGCCGAGTACTTGCGCGAACACGGCATGGTCGACATGGTGGTGCACCGCAAGGACATGAAGGCGACCGTTGGCAATCTCTGCCGTATCCTGACCAAGGCTGCGCCGGTCGCAGCCTGATTTTCCTGCCGCCATGAAGCTGTCTGAAACCTATCTTCACCGCTTCCAGGCGCTGCACCCGGTTCTCATCGACCTGTCGCTGGGACGTGTTGAGCGCTTGCTGGCCAAGCTCGGTCACCCAGAAGAACGAATGGCCCGGGTCATCCATGTTGGCGGCACCAACGGCAAGGGTTCGACCATCGCCTTTCTCCGGGCGATGCTGGAAGCCGATGGCCAGCGCGTTCACTGCTTTACTTCGCCGCATCTCGTCTCCTTCCACGAGCGCATCAGGTTGGCCGCACCGGGCGGCGGCCGGCTGGTGAGCGAAGAGCAGCTCGTCGCCGCTTTCGAGCATGTCGAGGCCGTGAATTCGGGCGATCCGGTTACTTTTTTCGAGATCACGACCGCTGCTGCCTTCCATCTTTTCGCCGAAACGCCGCATGATGTCTGCCTGATCGAGGTGGGGCTGGGCGGCGCTTTCGATGCGACCAACGTCTTCAAACGTCCGGCGGCGACCGTGCATGCGCCGATCTCGATGGACCACCGCGAGCATCTCGGCGACAGCGTCGAAAAGATCGCCCGGACCAAGGCCGGCATCATGCGACGTGGTGTGCCTGCGATCATCGCGGCACAGGCCGATGAGGCCTCGCATATCCTGCAACGGGAAGCGGAACGGGTCGGCGCGCGCGCCTTTGTTGGCGGGCAGGATTTCGGTGTGCATGAGGAAAACGGGCGGCTGGTCTACCAGGACGACCAGGGCCTCATCGACCTTCCGCTGCCCCGCCTCAGGGGCCGCCATCAGCATGGCAATGCCGGTACGGCAATTGCAGCGCTGCGCACGGTCTTCGGGCCGGGATTTGCGGCTGCCGCGATCGAGAAGGGGCTGCTCAACGCCGAATGGCCGGCCCGGCTTCAGCGCCTGACGGGAAATCTTGCCGGTCTTGCGCCGCAGGGCGCCGATCTCTGGCTTGACGGCGGGCACAATGAGGACGGTGCGCGTGTCCTCGCCGAAGCCATCGGCGAAATCGAGGAGCGCGACCCGAGGCCG
This sequence comes from Pseudomonadota bacterium, assembly GCA_020161975.1. Lineage (GTDB taxonomy): Bacteria > Pseudomonadota > Alphaproteobacteria > Rhizobiales > Beijerinckiaceae > JAIUNP01. The sequence continues at coordinate 2,976 of JAIUNP010000262.1, read as the reverse complement.
CTCGTTCTGATCATTGGCCTCATGGCCCGCAAGGATACGCGCGCCATTCTTGAACCCTTCCGCGGCCTGGCGCAGGAAATCTACGCGGTTGATATTGACGAGACGCCGGCGGCCCGCCCCGCCGCCGACATTGCCACGACCGCGCGAACCATGGGCCTTGTTGCCGCCACCGCCGGCAATGTCAGCGAAACGTTGCGTTTTCTTGCGGCGCGCGACTGGACGGCAGCGCCGCGCATCCTCATCGCCGGCTCGCTCTATCTTGCCGGCGAGGTGTTGAAGGCCGACGGGTCGCTGCCCTCCTGATCAACCGCGGATATTCAGTTGTGCAAGCGTGCCGCCTTCGGCCGCGATTTCCACAAGAAGCGCCGAGGCCTCGAACGCCGGCCCGTCGCGGGTCTGCATGGGCTTCAGCGTCTTGAGGATGGCCGGCAGGCCGATCCGGTCCGCCTCATGCATCGGTCCGCCGCGCCAGGCAGGATAACCGTAGCCGTTGATCATCACGATATCGATGTCGAGCGGGCGGCAGGCGATGCCTTCTGCGACGATCCTGGCGCCTTCGTTGACCATCGCCGCCAATGCACGGGCCTGGATTTCCTGAGGCGTGATCTGGCGGCGCTCCATGCCGATCGCGCGGCTGTGCTCAAGAATGAGGTCGGTCACAGCTTGATCAACGAGGCGCTTGCCACCCTCGTAGCGGTACCAGCCGGATCCGGTCTTCTGCCCGAACCGGCCCAACTCGCACAGCCTGTCAGCGAGCGGTACGTAGCGCTCATCGGGCAGGCGCGTGGGGGCGAGACGCTTTCGCCGCGCCCAGGCGATGTCGAGGCCGGCAAGATCCTGCACGGCAAAGGGGCCCATGGGAAAGCCATAGGTTTCCAGCGCCGTGTCAATTTCCTGCGGCAGGGCGCCTTCCTCCAGCATGAACTCGCATTGCGCGCGGTACTTCGCCAGAATCCGGTTGCCGATGAAGCCGTCGCAGACGCCAGAGACGACCGCGACCTTCTTCAGGCGCCGGCCAAGCGTGACGGCACTGGCCAGGACATCCGGCGCGGTCCGCTTCGCCCGCACGATCTCCAGCAGTTTCATGACATGGGCAGGCGAGAAAAAGTGCAGCCCAACCAGATTCTGCGGCCGGGCGAGGACGCCCGCCATCTCGTTCAGATCGAGATAGCTCGTGTTGGTCGCAAGGATCACATCGGCGCGCGTCACCGCCTCAAGCCGGACGAGCAGGCCCTTCTTGACCGCCATGTCCTCGAACACCGCCTCGATGACCAGATCGACCTGGGCAAGGTCTGCAAGTTCGGCAGAGAAGGTCGCACCGGAAAGGCGCAACGCCCTGTCTTCCGCCGTCAGTCGCCCGGAAGCCAGCATCCGGTCATAGAGTGCACCGATGCGATCACGCCCGCGTTCCAGCGCCGCCACATCCGTCTCGATGATAGTTACCGGGTAGCCGGCATCCAGCAGGGCAACAGCAATCCCCGCGCCCATCGTGCCGGCACCGATGACGCCGATCCGCGATATGGGGCGGGCATTGACCCCCTCGATGTCCCTGATCTTGCCCACTTCGCGCTCGGCAAAGAAAACATGGCGCAGCGCCCGCGACTGATCGGTCGCCATCAGCTCGAAAAAGGTCGCACGCTCCTCGGCCAGCCCCTCGGCAAAAGGCACAATGCCGGCACGGCGGATGAGGCCTATGATCCGCTCGGGCGCAATCCGCCCGCGTGCCTCCTTCCTGGCCCTGGCTTCGGCAGCGGCGACCGCGTCGGGCGGGCTGTCCGGCACCGGGATTTCTCCCGTGCGGCGCAGGGGGGCGCCAATCATCGCTGTCGCCCGCGCCAACGCCGCCGCGCGCAGATCCCCATGGGCAATCTCGTCGACGATGCCTGACTTCAGCGCGTCTTCCGCCGCCATCATCCGGCCCGAGGTGGCAAGATCGATCGCTGTCACGACGCCACATAGACGCGGCAGGCGCTGTGTGCCGCCCGCGCCGGGGCAGAGCCCGAGCCGAACTTCCGGCAGACCGATCCGTGCATCCGCCGCCATCACGCGGGCGTGGGCAGCGAGTCCGATCTCACAACCGCCTCCCAGCGCCGTGCCATGCCAGGCCACCACAACAGGTTTTGTCGCGGCCTCGATCCTGTTCAGCACCACGGGAAGGTGGGGCAGGAGCGGTGTCTTGCCAAACTCGGAAATGTCGCCGCCGGCCGTAAAGGTGCGCCCGGCGCAGGCGATGACCACCGCACCGGTCTCGGGATCGCGCTCGGCGGCCTCGACGGCGGCCAGAAGGCCCGCGCGGACCGCCTGGCTTGTCGCGTTGACCGGTTGGTTATCGATCTCGATCACTGCGACAGCAGCCTGCCGGCCAATACGCTGATCGCGCCGACGGTTGTCGACGGCACGGCGCAGGCCAGCGTCACGCAGGACATGGGCCGCTTCGACGGCAAGCTCACGCTCGACGGCCGGCGCTACATGATGGGCGCGACCACGCTCAACGACCTGTCCACGGTCGACAACACACACAGGAGCTACTGGGAGGGCGGCGCGACGCTGCGGCTCGGCTACGAGATCACGCCGCTGATCAGCGCGTTCGTCGAAGGCGAGGCGAGCGTGCAGAAATTCGACGCGCCCGACCCGACAGTGCTCGCCTACCTCGACGGCCGAGAATACCAGCTCCGCGCCGGCCTCAGCTACACCTATGGCTCTATCATCAGCGCCGAAGCATCGGTCGGGCGTGGCTGGCTCGACTATGTCGACGGCGCGCTCACCGACACGCAGAGCTGGGTCTACAATGGCAGCCTGACGTTCCGGCCGGACGAGACGGTGAGCCTGACGGGCGCGCTCGAGACGACGCTCGACCCCTCGACCAGCACACCGGGGGACACGGACATGGGTGTGACGCTGAGCGGCAACGCGGCCTACCGGGTCAACCCCTGGCTGACCCTGCGGGCATCGAGTGCCTGGGACCGCACCGTGACG
>JAIUNP010000261.1 GCA_020161975.1 Pseudomonadota bacterium | reverse complement strand
GGCGTCGGTTGTCACCTGCCGCGCCTGCCGGACATAGGTTTCAAGCACATCCGCGATGCGGTCCTGCCCCGCCGCGCGGTTGCCGCCGGGGAGATAGAACATCTCCATCAGCGCAGCCACTTCCGGCTTGACCGCGCCGAAGAAGTCCCCCTGCGCCAGATAGGCACTCAACTTCAGGCCACGGCCCCGGATATCCACGGTTGCCGCGACCGCTTCCATCAGCGGGCCGGTGATATCGAGATCAACCGGCACATGGCCCCCGGCCACATCCACCCGCAACCGTGCCCAGTGCGGCGCCGCCATCACAAGCGCATTGGACAGTGAACGCGCATCATCATCCAGCGATTCCGCGATGCGACCGATCACATTGAGGTCGCCATAGGCCCGCGCCACCAGCGCATTGCGCACACGCATCAGCCCCGTCTGTGTCAGGTCACCTGAAGAGGTCACCAGCGCGCCATGTTCCGTTTGCGGCAGCGTCGACAGGAACTGTCGTACAAACCCACGGTTGCCGATGGCCGACAGGTTGCCCGGCACCTCGATACCGGCCAGCATTTCGCCGGTCAGGCGCGGAGCATCGGTAAAGGCCACCTCGGACGCCCCCAGCGTCAGTGTGGCAGGCCGGTTGGCCGACACCACAAGCGCGCGGCGCCCGGCGTCGTCCAGTTCGGTTTCCCGCACGCGCACGAGCACCGGCTCGCGATAGTTCCCGACATCCACGCCCATCGTTTCCAGCCATGCGCGATACCCTGCCGCATGGCCGCTCCGGTAGGCTTCGCGCAGCGCCATGATGCGCCCGTTACCGCTTTCAACCATGCCATCGGGACCGACCAGCGGCGCCCCCCGATCAACCTCGGTCGAGAACCCGAGGCGTTCCGGCTGCAGCCGGGTGGCCATTTCACGGATCTGCTGTTCCGATGCCGCACGCGAGCGGTCGCGCGGTTGCAGCCAGGACAGATAGCCCTTGTCCGAGGAGGCCAGAACTTCCGATGCCTCGACCACCACGGGCCGCGCGACGATCACCCGCCCGTCCGCATCGGCGAGATGCTGGATGCGCAAGGCCGGCGGCAGGGCATCCGGCGCGACAGCCCGCGCCTTTGCGCGCTCCACTGCCTCCGTGATTGCCGCATAGGCGGTCAGTTCCATGCGCGCCGCCATGGCCGATCCGGGCGCCCGGTCGGCCAGCAGATTGACCATCGCCGCCTGATGCAGCGGATCGTCGGTATGCGCGGCGATCAGCGCGGCTTGGTCCGGCGGCACCGCACGGCGCTGGGCCACGTCAAGCGCTTCATCCGAAAGCCGCGCCAGCCGCCCGGCATCGCGCAGGGCCGGATCGTTGGATGCCAGCGCGGAAAGCACCGCATCGGGGTTGCGGCGCAGCGCCGCCACGGCCTCGTCCAGCGAGGCCATACCATCGGTCACCGACCGCGCCAGCGCATCGTCAACGCCCGCCGGAATCACAGGATCGCGCAGGGGCATGGGCGACAGCGGTTCTTCCAGATGCCGCAGCGCATCGCCCATCTGTTCGGCGACGCGGGCGGGCGGAACACCCTTCACATCGGCCACAGCTGCCGCTGTTGCCGCATCAGCCTCGGCAGCGGCAACAAGCGCCTCGCGTGCCTCTCCTGTCATGCGCGCGCCCGCTGCCTCGGCAGCGGCAGGCACATCGGCAGGCTTGAGCTTTCCGGCACGCACCGCACTGACAATTTCGCCGATGCCCTTGATGCCGCCGCCCAGCACCGCACCGGCGGCGGCGGCCAGCGCCACATCTTCCGCCGCTTCCATCAGTCCGGACGCCATGCCGGCGTCCGCCCGCTGCTGCTGGATGAAGGGTTGCGACAGGGCAGCGCCGGCAGCATTTGCCCCGCCCTGCCAGATCATCGCATTGAGGATGCGCCCGACAGCGGTTGCGCCCTGGCCGCCGCCTGGCACCGCGAACGATGCCCAGGTGATCGGATCATGGCGGCTTCCCCACAGGCCACCCGCCAGCATGGCCGCGCCTTCGATCACGGAGTTGCCGTCCGTCCGGCCCCATTCGCGCGTGTTCGCCGCCTCGGCATCGCGACGCAGGGCATGGCCGGCGGCATCCGCATCGATATGGTCCGGCAGATCGTCCAGCTTGCCCGCATGCTGCTGCTTCAGTGCGCGCACCTGCGCAAAATACGCATCCACGCGCCCCCGCAGGAAGCCGCCGTAGTCGCCGTTCTCCGGCGCCCGCATCTGCGGCAGGCCCGGCCCGGCGCCGAAGTCCGGCACGGCTTCCAGTGTCAGGGCAAAATCGCGCCGCGCCGCCGTGATCGGATTGCCGATATCGACCCCGGCCACCGACTTGATGCGGTCGCGATAACGGTCGAAGGCCCCGGCCTGCGCTTCCACCGACGACATGATGGTGCCGTTGAACTGTTGCCGCTCGGCAGAGGCGGTGAACATGTCCCCAGCCTTTTTCCAGATGTCATCGCGCGCGAGATCACGCGGCAGGCGCGCGAAATCAAGGCCGAACTTCTGCAGGCTTTCGAGCGTGGTCCGGTCACGGTCGGGATCGAAAGCGCCCTTTGCCTCGGACCATGCCTGTTCAGGGAAGGGCTGGAACACCGTCACCTGAATGCCTCCGGAATGCGCTCGCGCAGCTTCGGCGAAACCTGCGACCAGTCGAGAAAGAAGATTGCTCCCGATTTGGCCCGCACCGGGTCTTTCACCGTGCCGGTGGAAGCGTCGATGTTGCCGAAGCGGTAGCCGCCATCCCCGGCGTGCGGCAGCGCGCGCAGAAGTTCCTTGACCGTCATCGGCTTGCCCGCTGCCGTCACCGGCGGATCGGCCATGCCGGCAAGGTCGCCATCCTCCATCGCCCGCAGCACCTCGCCGAAGCGCGAGGCTTCGACGTTCGGCGGCGCGACCACCTGCCCGCTCGACCAGCCGTTCGTCTTGAATTTCGGGATGATGCCGCCGTACTGCCTACCGCCGCCGCGCGTTTCGCCCGCCGCCGCGCGCATGGCGGATGCCAGCAGTTCCGGCGCGTCCGCACCCTTGGGGTCAACCCCGCGCCGCGCAACCTCATGCTCGAACAGCAGCGCAGCCGTGGCCTTGATGCGCCCCTGCTGTTCCGCCGAATAGCTCATCCGCGCCGTACCGACCACATCCCGGAACGCGCTGTCGAGTTCCGTCCCGCTGGCGCGCAACACGCTGGCGCCCTTCACCTTGCGGGCTTCCAGCGCTTCGGCCACCCGCCGTTGCGCCGTGTCGTCGCCTGTCGTCACCGCCAGCATCGAGGCATGGGCCAGTTCCGGCGCCGTATCGCCGATCTCGGCCAGCGCCTTTGTCGCGTTGCCGCCGGCCCCGCGCACGATGCCGTTCATCACATGCAGCGCCTTGGCGCCGCCACCGGCCAGCACCTCGCCGATCATCCGCCGTTCTTCCGGTCGGAAATAGACCGGCGCCATGCCCTTGCCGCGCGCCACCGCTTCGGCCTGTGTCGCGCGGGCGCGCATCTGTTGCCCCAGAACGTCCGGCGGCTGGCCGAAATCCACCGGCGCCACCTGCCCGCCGGGGAGAACCCCGGCCTGTTCCGCCGCCCGCAGCGGGTCGGTTGTGTCAAGGCTGTTCATCGAATCGCGCCGCGACCGGGCAAAATCGATCACCTGCGCCATCGGCTTGCTGACGCCGGATGCCGCGATGCGTTCGGCATTGGCCAGCCGCCCCGACCAGTTATGCCCCGCCTCCGGGTTGCCTTCCGTCCATCCGGCGGGCCGAAGATAGGAGATGACGGCGCGGTTTGCCCCGCGCAGGTCGCCGGCATTGCGCAGGGCATCGCCCCGGCCTTTCTCGCTGGTTTCCAGTTCCAGCATCACGAAATCAATCTGCGTGTCGAAGTCGCGTGGGGTTGTTCCGCGCTTGGCCGCGAACGCTTTCAGGCGGGCGGCACGCTCCCCGTTCCACTGGAAAAGCCCGATGGAATCACTGCCGTCACGCCCGTCGCCGGGATTTACAGCATCGGTCCTGCCCGCCGATTCCGCCATCGACTGCCCTGCCAGCGCAGCCGCCGCCACCGGCGACAGGCCGCGCGCGACAAACGCCTGGGCAATCTGCGCGCCCCGGTCGCTGCCCGCGCCCTTCGCCTCGCCTTCGAGTTTCGACACATAGGCCGCCCGCTCGCTGGCGTTCATGCGGCGCATCGTCTGTTCCACCTGCAGCTTGGCCTGTGCCTGAGCCAGCATCGTGCGCCCCTGCGCACCGAGGCTGGCGCCCTGCTTTTCCAGCGCCGCCAGTTCAGCAGCGGGCGGGGTCAGCCCCTTGCCGTTCCGGTCGATATAGTCATCCAGCGCCTTCTGGTAGGTCGAGGTCGCGGCGGTGATCTCGTTGCGCCGCGCTTTCGCCAGTTGCGACAGCCCCGTGTCGAGCTGCTGGATTCCGTCCGGGCTCAGCAGCGCCAGCTTCCCCGCTGCGATGTCCTTGCGGATGCCCTGATGCAGCCGGTCGATCTCGTCCGGGTCCGTCATCTTCTGGGCACGGGCGGTGTAGAGCGACAGCAGCGTCGAGGACCGCAGCGCCTGTTTCTGCTTAATTGCCTGTTCAGCGGTGACGTGCCCATCCGCAACCGCAGCGTCGATATCGGCTTCCACCTTGCCGAGCGACGCGCGCGCCGTCGCCAGCGTGTTTTCAGATTCCGGGTCCGTCATCGCCAGCCGCGCCACCGATGTCTCGTGCGCGCTCACCGTCTCGAACAGCCGCGCCCGCGCCTGGTCTTTCTGCCGGGCCTCGAACGCATCGTTCACCTTCAGGCGCAATGTCGTACCAAGCGTCGTTGCCCCGGCCTTGAAGTCCCCGACCAGTTCCGGCCCTGCCGCCGCAACGCGCGCCTGATATTGCGCGGTGAGCGCATCATACGCCGATTTGAACGCCACAGGATCATCGGAATGTTTCTGGTGCAGATCGAGCGCATCCGACCGGAAGTTGGCCTCCGTCTGTGTCTGGAATGCCCGGTTGCCCGCCCTGTCGAAAGCATGCCCCCGGATCGTCGCGCTGTTGGTCGGCTTGTAGCCGTCCACCAGCCCGGCAATCGCCCCCTCGCGCGCGCCTTCCACCGCCGCCTGCTTGTCGGCAATGGCGCCCAGCCCGTCCGCAATCTGGGTGAACAGGTTGGTGGCCGCCCGCGCGTCGCCCGCATCATTCAGCGGCTGGGCAATCGCCTGCCCGGCCAGCGGTACAAGCCCGGTTTTCGAGGTCAGAGAACTTGCCATCTTACCCCCGGTTCGCCGCAGACATCATGGTTTTCGCCCCGATACCGAGCGCGTTCAGCAGGCCCGTGCTCTTGGCCCGCCCGGCGGCGGCGCGGTAGCTCGCGGCCCGCTGTTCATATTGCGCCGCCCGCGCATTGGTCGTTTCGCCGGAAATCGCCAGCGCCCGCGCCGCGTCGTCATCGGCCTGCGCCCGCGCCACAACCGGTGTGCCGAACGACAGGTCGATGCCCGATGCCGCATACGCCACATCGCGCTGCCCCTGTTCATCCAGCAGCTGGCGCCGCAACTGGTCAGTACGCTGCATTCCGGCAAGGCGCTCCTGCCGCGCGTCGTCCTGCGCCTGCAGCCCCTGTTCGCGCAGGGCCGCCGCCTTTTCGTCGCCCTCGCGCATCGCCGAAATGCCGCCAAGAACGCTCATGCCGCCCTGCATCAGCGAGGACAGGAACGAGCCGCCGCCCGTCGCACCACCC
>JAIUNP010000260.1 GCA_020161975.1 Pseudomonadota bacterium | reverse complement strand
GGCCCTGCGCAAAACATGCACGGCGCGACCTTCGTGGTCGATGTCGCCTTCTTCCGCGAGACGCTGACGGCGCAGAATGTCGTCGTCGATATCGGCGCGGCGCTGGAAACGCTGGCCGCCGTATTGAAGCCGCTGAAATATCAGAACCTCGATGCCCTGCCCGCCTTCAGCGGCAAACTGACCACCACCGAGTTTCTCTGCCGGCACATCTTCGACGCCATGGCGGACGCTGCCCGTAAGGGGGCACTTGGCGCCGATGGACGCTCGCTGGCGAAATTGCGGGTCACACTGCATGAAACCGACCTTGCCCGCGCCTGGTTCGAGGGCCCCATCGGCACATGAGCGGCCATTTCCTCATTCCGGGGGACATCACCCTGCCGACCGGCGGTTACGGATATGACCGGCAGGTGCTGGCTGCCGCCGCGCGGCTGGGGGCACCGCTCAGCTATGTCGCGTTGCCGGACGGTTTCCCCAACCCGGATGACGCCGCCCTTGCCGAAACCGCACGGATCGTCGCCAGCCTGCCGGCGCGCACCGTGCTGCTGATCGATGGGCTCGCCTATGGCGCGATGCCAGAAGCGCTGATCCGGGGTTTCGACCGGCCGGTTGTCGAACTCTGCCACCATCCTCTCGCGGTCGAACCGGGTCTTGATCCGCAAACTGCGCGCCGGTTCGCGGAGGGCGAGCGGGCGGCGATGGCGCTTGCCCGGCACATCATCGTCACCGGGCGAAACACTGCGGACGAGGTGGCGCGCGATTTCGGTGTTCCACGGTCGCAGATCAGCGTTGCCCTGCCGGGCACGGAACGGGCAGCGCGCGCGGTCGGCTCCGGCCAGGTCGTGCCCCGTCTCATCGCGGTGGGTTCGGTGATCCCGCGAAAGGGCTACGACATTCTGGTAGCCGCGATGGAGCGCCTGCGCGGGCTCGACTGGACACTCGACATCATCGGGGCGACCAGCCACGCGCCGGAGACGGTGGCAGCGCTGACCCGAAAGATCGCTGCTGCCGGGCTTGAGGAACGCATCCGCCTTGCCGGACCGATGACAGCAGCGGCGCTTGATGCGGCCTATGCCAGCGCGGATCTCTTCGTCATGTCCTCGCTTTATGAAGGCTATGGCATGGTGATCGCCGAAGCCATGGCGCGTGGCCTGCCGATTGTCGGCACCACGGGCGGCGCCGCAGCCGAAACGCTCGACGACCGCGCGGGGCTCAAAGTGCCGCCCGGCGATGCGCTGGCACTGGCCGCAGCCATTGGCACCATGTTGACGGATATCACCTTTCGCGCACGTTGTGCCGATGGGTCGTGGCTGGCCGGGCAGGCCCTGCCTTCGTGGGACGACACCGCACGGCAGATCATCGCCATTCTGAAGGAGCATGCCCCATGAGCTTTTCCCCCGAATGGCTGGCCTTGCGCGAAGCTGTGGACCATCGCAGCCGAAGCGCCGCACTCGCGGCCGAGGTTCGCCAGCATTTTGCCGGTCGGAGCCTCATTCGCATCGCCGATCTCGGCTGTGGCACGGGCTCGAACCTGCGCGCATCCTACGCCCTTTATCCGCCCCGGCAGGAATGGCTGCTGATTGATCATGACCCGGCGTTGCTGATCGCGGCGCGCGAGGCGATTCAGGATTGGGCGGACCGTTTCCGTCCCGGCGACGGGCTGATCCAGATCGTGAAGGACACATTCGACATCACGGTGCGGTTTGCGCAGGCCGATCTTGCGAAGGACCTGCCAAAAGTGCTGGCGGGGCGGCATGATCTCATCACCGCTTCGGCGCTGTTCGATCTTGTTTCAGAGGACTGGACGCGCCACCTCGCTGCCGGGGCAAAAGCGGCCGGCACAGCCTTCTACACCGTCCTCACCTACGATGGTCGTGACGCCTTCAGCCCGCCCCATCCGCTCGACGAAGAGGTGCTGCGCGCCTTCGGTCGCCACCAGCGGCAGGACAAGGGCCTCGGAATCGCCGCCGGGCCGGACAGCGCCGCCATGCTGATGCGGGTTTTCTCAGGCGAGGGCTTTTTCGTCAGCGAGGGTGACAGCCCATGGCAGCTTGGCACGGCAGACGCGGCGCTGGCAAAAGCTTTGCTGCCGGGCATCGCCGCAGCCGTGCGCGAGACGGGAGAGGTTGCGGAAGCTGCGGTTGATGACTGGCTCACCTTCCGTTTGTCGATCGCGGGCGATGGCATTGTTATCGGGCACACCGATACGTTCGCGCGGTGAGCCTTAATCGCGCGGCCACATGCGGGCGAACACCCCGTCCTTCTTGATCAGGATGTGGTTCAGCGCACCGGCGACATGCAGTGCGATGAGCAGAAGCAGCAGTTTCACCGCGATCTTGTGTACGCCGAGCAGCGTTTTCGCTGTCGCTTCATCCTGTTGTGAGATGAGCGCCGGCATGTTGAACAGACCGAACACCGAGATCGCCCCGCCATAGGCGCTTTTCCCGAGCCAGCCGAGCAGCGGGGCCACGAACAACATCAGATATAGCCCGTGATGAACCGCCGTGGAGAGGCGCAACTCCAGATTTGTCAGCCCGGTGTAAGGCGGCGGCGCACCGGCAAGGATGCGGTTGGCAAGGCGGAATACCGTCACGGCCAGGATCGTCAGACCAACCGACCAGTGCAGCCGGTATAGGGTATCGCCCCAGCCCTCCGGCGGATGCTCCAGTTGCGAGCCGAGCATGTAAACTGCGATGATCAGCAGAACGGTCAGCCAATGCAGCGATCGGGCAGCGGCGGAATAGCGCGGTTCGGACATGGGAACCTCCCTTGCACGATGCAGCGTAACCTTGAAATTGCCCCGCGCCAGTCCCATTTCTGTGTCTTGGACATCTTCTGTTCATTTTCGGCATCGTTTATGACAGGGTTAGTCGGCAGGCGGGGCCAATAGGCTGAGTGAGGGCGTCATGAGTGGTGCGGAAAGCCTGTCGAGCCTTTTTGGCATTCCGAGTCATGTCTCCGTCGAACGCGCGCTCGCCGAGTTCCGCTCCGGGCGCCCTGTTGCCGTTTCGGATTCGGGCGCGACGATCATCGTGTTTGGCGTCGAGGCCGTGGATGCCGGGAACGCCGATGCGCTCGATCATTTCGCGCAAGGTTCTGGCCGGCTGGTATTGACCGCTGCACGGCTGCGGCGCCTTGGCCGCGACCAGCGGCAAAGCCCGGGAAGCTTTGCCTTTCCGCACGTTGATGCCACCCGGATCCAGATGCTCAGCATTGGGATGGATGTCTCGCTTGATGCGCCGGTTGCGCCGGTCAGTGCGCTTGATGCGGCGGCGCTGGAACTGGCAGCCCTGGCGTTAACCCTGCCGGGGGTGTTCATTGTTCCGGTGAAAAGCGCGCCAGAAGGTGTTGTCGCAGTCGAAGCGGCAGCGATCAATCGCTTCCGCGCCGAGGCCGCGACCGGGCTGTCCATCGTCAGCCGCGCCCCTGTTCCGCTGGAACAGGCCCCGCGCAGCGAGTTTGTCGTGTTTCGCGGCGGAGAAGGGATGCGCGATCAGGTGGCGATCGTGGTCGGTACGCCCGACGTCAACCGGCCTGTCGCGGTCAGGATGCATTCAGCCTGCCTCACCGGCGATCTCTTCGGCAGCCTTAAATGTGACTGCGGCGACCAATTGCGCGACACTGTGCGCCAGATGGCGGCGAATGACGGCGGTATCCTGCTCTATCTCGATCAGGAGGGGCGCGGAAACGGGATCGCCAACAAGATGCGCGCCTACAAATTGCAGTCTCAGGGCTGGGACACCTATGATGCCGACGAGGCGCTGGGATTCGATCTCGACCAGCGGCATTTCGATTTCGCGGCGGACATGTTGCGCCAGCTCGGCGTCACTTCGGTGAGGCTGATGACCAACAATCCGGTGAAGATCGAGGCACTCAGGGTTGCAGGGCTCGATGTTGTGTCTGACGAGCGGGTTCTCGGGCGTCCGACCGAGGAAAACGTGCGCTATCTGCAATCCAAACGCGACCGGGCCGGGCATTTCATCGACTTCGAGAAGGTTGCTGCCCTCGCGTCGCAACAGTTGTGATGGCTTTACGCCGGCGGTTCCGCCTGCCATGACGCGCCATGGTTGAGCAACACGCGCCGATTCCATCCCGTTCGTGGCCGCTCCTGCCGGTTTTGGTGATGCTGGCCGTCGCCTGGCTGGCCTTCACCTGGCCGTGGCTGTCGGGCCATGTCACCGTGCCGTGGGATGCTAAGGCGCATTTTTATCCGCAGTTCGTGTTTCTGGCCGATGCCTTCAAGCGGGGCGAGAGCTTTCTCTGGGCGCCGTTCGTCTTTTCCGGCGTACCGCAGATCGCCGATCCGCAATCGCTGATCTTCTCACCGCCGCATCTGTTGCTGGCCCGCTTCGCCGGCGTTCCGGGCTTTGTTCTGGCCGATGCCGTGCCCTTTTTCATGCTGTTGATCGGCGCTGTGGCCATCGTCCTCTTCTTCCGGGACAGGGGCTGGCATCCGGCCGGCGCGGTGGTTGCGGGGATTGCCTTCATGTTCGGCGGCTCGGCGGCCTGGCGCATCCAGCATGTCGGGCAGGTGATGAGCATCGCCTGGTTTCCGATTGTCCTGCTGCTGCTCGACCGGGCACTGCGGCGCGGCTCACTCCTTTACGGGCTTGCCGCCGGGTTGGCCGCCGCCTTCCTGGTGCTGGGGCGCGATCAGGTGGCGGGCCTCGCCGCGCTGGTGCTGGCGGCTTACGGAATGACCTTCCTCCTCGATGGTCCGGGGCGCGGCGCACGGTTTGCCCATGCGCTCTGGCCCCTCACCGGCGTGGTTCTGGCCGGCGGGGCGATCGTCACCATTCCCGTGCTGATGACATGGCTGCTTGCGTCTGACTCCAACCGTGCCGTCATTGATTATGCGGGTGCGGCGCGCGGCTCGCTGCATCCGTCCGGGCTGCTGACGGCATTCGTCGCCAATCTTTTCGGCACCGATGGCCCGCTGAAGGAGTTCTGGGGGGCGCCAAGCCCCTATTGGCCGCCGCTCGATCTTTATGTCGCGCGCAACATGAGCAATCTTTATTCGGGTGCGCTTGTCGTACTGGCGCTGGTGTTCGGGCTGGCGGGCGGCGGATTGTGGCTGCGCGGCGCGCGCTTTTTCGGTGTTGCGCTGGTGGCTGCCGTTCTTTACGCGCTGGGGCGCTACACACCGTTCTTTGCGGCGGTTTATGCGCTCATCCCCGGTGTCGACTTCTTCCGGCGCCCGGCTGACGGCAGCTTTCTGATCGGCGCGCTCGCCGCCTTTGGCGCGGGCTTTGTGGTGCATCGGCTTGCCAGCGGCGAGACGGGCCTTGTGACGCGCGCCGGACGCGTGGCGCTGTCGGTCTCCTTCGCCGCGGTCCTGATCGGCGCTGCGCTGGCGGCGAAGATGGACCGGTTTGGCTATGCCTGGCCGATGCTGCTTGAGGGCGCTGCCTGGCTGGTCATCAGCATTGCCGTCGCCACCGTTGTTTTCACACGCATCGCTCCGCGCAATGCCATGGCCGCAGCCGGCACTCTGGCCCTCCTGCTGACACTCGACCTGATGCGCAACAACGGGCCGAATGAGTCGACAGCCCTGCCCCCGGCCAATTACGAGGTTCTACGCCCGGACAGCAAGGATCCGACCATCGCTGCCCTGCGCGCCGGCCTTGCCCGCCATGCCGCGCCGGATCGGCTCGACCGGATCGAACTCGCGGCGATCGATTTCGACTGGCCGAATGCCAGCCTCATTCACC
>JAIUNP010000259.1 GCA_020161975.1 Pseudomonadota bacterium | reverse complement strand
AGGCCGATGACATCGCCACGACCGACATTGAGGTCGATGCCGTCGAGCACCTTCATCGCGCCGTATCGGGCTTCAAGTCCGGTGATGTCGAGATGCAGCAAGACGATTCTCCAGGTGTTTGCCAAACCGCGCCAGCGGATAGGAAATCGCGAAGTAGATCAGCAGGATGCTTCCAAAGCTCAGGGCAGCCGAAAATCCCTTGTTGTTCAAGACCTTGCCGGCATAGGTGAGCTCGATGACACCGATCTGCGAGGCGAGGGCGGTATCCTTGATGAACATGACGAAGAAGCCGAAAGCCGGCGGCAGGATGATCTTCCATGCCTGCGGCAGCACGACGTGCCGGATCGTTTGCGGCAGGGTGAAATTCATCGTCGCCGCCGCATCCCACTGGTTGCGATGCACCGATACAAGTCCGCCGCGGATGATCTCGCCGATGAAAGCGCTCGCGATCAGCGCCACGGTCACCGCGCCCACCACGGCGAGCGGCACATCATAGCCGGTCGCCTGGAAGGCGAAGAAGCACAGCATCAGCGTGACCAGAAACGGCACACGCCGGAAAATTTCTGTGTAGAGGAAGGCGAACCAGCGCAGCGGCAGCCAGAGCCGCGAGGGGGTGAGCCGCACAAAGGCAAGGACAAAGCCGACGATGACGCCGACAATGCAGCCGAAGGCCGAAAGCGCCAGTGTTGCCAGGGCAGCCTGCGCGAGAAACAGCAGGTTATAGTA
The DNA here is from genome assembly GCA_020161975.1 of Pseudomonadota bacterium. GTDB lineage: Bacteria > Pseudomonadota > Alphaproteobacteria > Rhizobiales > Beijerinckiaceae > JAIUNP01. The sequence goes on along the minus strand of JAIUNP010000259.1, from coordinate 4,999 downwards.
GGTGAGAAAGCGCGGCAGCTCTTCGAGAATGGTCGCCAGCATCAGATCAGCCCCGTCCGTGCGCGGAAGGCGAAGCGACCGATGAGCGATAGCGCGACCGAGGCGACAAGCGTCAGCACGATGTAGAGGCCGGCGGCAACCGTGAAGACCTCGATCGAGCGGAAGGTCTGCGAATTGATGTTCATGGCCTGCCCCGTCAGTTCTTCCACCCCGAACACGGCGGCCATGGACGTGCCGAGCGTCATGATGATGAACTGGTTCGATAGGGGCGGGAAAAGCACCCGCGCGACATGCGGCAGGATGACATAGCGGATCTGCTGCAAACGCGAGAAACCGAGTACCTCAGCGGCCTCCATTTCGGAAACACGGCGGCTTTCAAAACCGGCGCGCTGGATTTCCGTGAGATAGGCGCCGGCGTTGAGGGTCATGCCGATCAGCACGGCAGCGAAGGATGTGAGCAGGATGCCCATGTCCGGCAGGGCGAAGTAGAGAAAATAGATCTGCACCAGCTGTGGCGTGTTGGTGAAGAAGGTCACGTAGATGTCGATCAGCCAGGCCGCGAGTTTGGGGCCGAAGGTCTTGACTGCGGCGCAGGCGGTGCCGATCAGCAGCCCGCCGCAGAACGCAAGGATGGCGATCTGCAACGAAACCAGTGCTCCGTCGAACAGTCTGGGCAGAAAGGGCCAAATCTGCCCGTACTGGAAAACATAGTTCATGGAACGATGACCTCTGAGTTGCCTTCAGGGGCAGCGCCGGAGCGGTGTGCTCCGGCGCGGGACCGCTGGGCTCATGCCGCAGGCGGCATCAGAAGTACGGCGTTGCGCCAACCGGCTTGATCATGTCCATCCCGAACCATTTCTTCCACAGCTCGGCTGTCTTGCCGCGGCGGTGCATCTCGAAGACCGCGACATTGAGCCAGTCCTTGAGGCCGGTCGCGTTCTTGGCCACGCCAAGGCCGCAATAATAGATGTCCACCGGGGTATCGACGATCTGCCAGTCGACCTTGTGACGCTGCATGTGCTCGCCCATGAAGTCGATGACGTCGATCATCGCCGTGCCGCGCCCCTGCGCCAGCGCGCGGACCGCATCGGGGTAATTGTCGAGCAGGGTCACCTTGGCGTTCTTGAGGTTGTCCTCAATGAACTTGACCGGGGTCGAGCCGCGCACCTGCACGAAGGTGACATCGGCCTTGTTGTAGTCCTTCCAGTCCGGTTTCTGGTTGGCCTTGGTGGTCAGCACGCCCAGCACTTCGGTGTGGACCGGCACCGTGAAATCGATGACCTTCGCCCGTTCCGGGTTGCGCGTCATGGCGCCCATCACGAAATCGATCTTGCCCGAGACGACGAACGGGATCCGGTCGGGGGAGCCGACCTGAACGACTTCCAGCTTGACGCCGAGCATTTTGGCGATCTCGGTCGCGAAATCGACATCGAAACCGGTGATCTGGTTCTTGTCGTCAAACTTGCCGAGCGGCGGCAGCGTCGGATTGACGCCGACACGGACCGAGCCGGACTTGATGATCTCGTCCAGCGTGCGGGCCTCGACCGGTGCGCTGACGAGACTGGTCGAGGCGATAAGGCCGATGGTGGCCAGAAACTTGCCGATCCCCTTGAACATTGTGGTTTTCCTCCTTGCTCTCTTCCGGGACTAACAGATGGCTTGCCATTCTTCGTATTGGCGGACATAATGTATACAAACGGTATTCCTGTAAAGTTGAAATTTGGGCAGCGGGGACAAGGAAACCCATGCGCAGACGGTGCGAGGACGACAGAGAGAGCATCACGATCATGGTGGACGGTCGTCCGCTGGTCGCGCGGGCCGGTGATTCCGTGGCTGTTGCGCTGGGTCTGAACGACATCCTGAAGATGCGCTCCAGCCCGGCGGCAGGTGCGCCGCGCGGGGCGTTCTGCTTCATGGGCGTTTGCCAGGAATGCGCGATCTATATCGACGGCGCGCTCCGTCAGGCGTGCCTGACCCGCGTGGCTGAAGGCATGGTGGTTGAACTCAGGGGCGTTCCGTGATGGGAAAGGTCAACAAGGGCGCAGGCGCGATCGCTGATGTGATCGTCGCCGGGGCGGGGCCTGCCGGCACCAATGCCGCGCTGGCGGCGGCGGCATCCGGGCTCGATGTTGTTCTGCTCGATGAGCAGGATGCCGCCGGCGGGCAGGTCTGGCGCAAGCCGCTGGACGGGCTGAACGGGCTGCCCGAAACGGCCGAGCTGAAAGCGGGCAATGCGTTGCGCGAGCGGCTGATCGCCTCAAACGTGCGCTTTCTGCCCGGCCGGCGCATCTGGAGTGTCAGTGGCCAGTATCGTGTCGATGTGATCGGTGCGGACAATCCGGAGTTCTTCGAGGCCCCACATCTGATTGCGGCCACCGGCGCGCATGAGCGGGTCGTTCCGTTTGAGGGATGGACCTTGCCGGGCGTGATCGGCCTTGCCGGTGCAACGACGCTCATCAAATCGGGCGGGATCGTCCCCGGCAACCGCATTGTGGTGGCGGGGAGCGGGCCACTGCTGACAGCCGTGGCGGCGGGTATTCTCAAGCTCGGCGGTACGGTCGCAGCCGTTGTCGATATCGCGCCGCTCGGCGCCTGGCTGAAGGCGTTGCCAGCGCTTGCGTCCGTGCCGTCCCTTCTGGCCCAGGGCGCCGTCTGGACCCTCGCGATCGGGCGCGCGCGCGTACCGGTCTATCGCGGCCATGCTGTCGTGCGTGCCCTGGGCAATGGCCGTCTTGAGCAGGTCGTCATCGGCCCCGTCGATGCAGCGGGAGCGCCTGTTGCGGGCAGCGATGCGTTCACAATTGATGCCGACTGTCTTTGCGTGGGCAATGGCCTTGTCGCCGGCAGCGACATCACGCGGTGTCTGCGCGCCGGGCACACCTATGACCGGCTGCGCGGCGGCGTTGTGCCGGTTCTGGACGATGCGGGCCGAACCTCCCGCGCGGGTCTCTATGCCTGCGGCGACGGCTACGGCATTCGTGGTGCTGCGATGGCCGAAAGTGCGGGGGTGCTGGCCGGTCTGGCCGCAGCCTGCGATGCCGGGGCCATCAGCGCTGAGGAGATGCAGCGCCGCGCTGCGCCCCACCGGGCAACATTCGCCGCGCGGCGGCGCTTTTCGGATGCCATGGCCGGGATGATGGCGCTGCGGCCTGAACAGGTTCGCGCCATCGCGCCGGAAACTGTGGTCTGCCGTTGCGAGGATATCACGCGCGGCGCGATCGATGCGGCAATCGCGGCGGGCGCGAAAGACCTCAACCAGCTCAAGCATTTCACGCGCTGCGGCATGGGCCCATGCCAGGCGCGCATGTGTGGCGATGTCGTCGCGGAGCTGCTTGCCATTGGCACCGGCGACCGGGCAGCCCTCGGCGCGCTGACGATGCGCCCGCCGTTGCGGCCCGTGCCGCTCGAAGCGCTGCTGGGCGATTTTTCGTATTCGGATATCCCCATTCCGGAGCCCGCGCCGCTGTGAGCTATGATCTGGTCATTGTCGGGGGAGGGGTTCACGGCTGCACAGCTGCGCTTTTTGCGGCGCGCGGCGGCATGAAGGTGGCGCTTGTGGAACGCGGTGCGCTGGCCCGCGAGGCCTCGGGCGTCAATGCCGGCACGCTGACGATGCAGATGACGCGCGTTGCCCTGATCCCTTATGCCCTGCGCGCCCATGCGATGTGGGCGAATGCGCGTGAATGGCTCGGCCACGATGTTGGCGTCGTCGTCTGCGATGGTCTGTCGCTGGCGTTCACCGAACAGGAAGCGCAACTCCTGAGCTACCGCGCGGGAAAGCGCCGCGAGGCTGGCGCACCCATCGACCTGATCTCCGGCACCGAAGCGAAGTCAATCGAACCCGGCCTTGCCGACGGCGTTCTGCTGGCCGGCCATTGCCGGGTCGATGGTTTCGCCAACGCTTACCTGACCGGCCTTGCCTTCCAGCGCGCCCTGCGCGAGGCGGGTGTCGATGTGCTGGAATATACGCCGGCAACAGGTATCGAGCGCGAAGCGGGCGGCTTTGCGGTTCTGACGTCAGCCGGGCCGGTGCGGGGCAAGCGCCTGCTCCTCGCCGGCGGGGTCTGGATCGAGCCCATGCTTGGCTGGCTTGGCATCCGGCTGCCGATCAAGACCCTGGTCAACCAGCTTGCCGTCAGCGAGCGCGTTCAGCCGGTGATGCGCACCGTTGTCGGCATCGCCAACGGGCTGCTGTCGCTGAAACAGTATCCACACGGCACCGTTGTCATCGGCGGCGGGTGGCAGGGTATCGGTGATCGTGAACGCGGTGGTGTCGAACTGGTGCCGGAACGGCTGATCGGCAATGCACGACTGGCCTGCCACGCCATTCCCGCGTTGCGCGCCGCGCGCATGGTGCGCGCCTGGGCTGGGCTGGAAGCTGAAACGGCTGATGCGCTGCCAGCCGTGGGCCCGGTGCCCGGCATACCGGATGCCTATGTCTGCGGCAGCGTGCATTCCGGCTACACCTCCGGGCCCTACATCGCCCGCCTCCTCGCCGAGCATCTGCTGGGCAAGGAACCATCGCTGCCGCTTTTCCCCATTGACCGGCTGCTTGCGCCGGCGACGGGTCGCGAGGGCCTGACATGATGAATGACGATTTCTTGCGGCGCATTGCCGGGATCCACGCCTCGACCATTGTGCCGATGCGCGCCGATTTCAGCATCGACGAGGACTTGCTCGCCCGCCATATCGCCGATGTCATCGCCGTGCCGGGCATCCGGGGACTGCTGATCAATGGTCACGCCGGCGAGAATTTCGTGCTGACGCAGGCAGAAAAGCAGCGCGTGATGCAGATCGCCCGCGCGGTCTCGGGGGCCGGGGTGCTGATCGTTTCCGGGGTTAACAGCGAATCGAGCCTTGAGGCTGCCGGGGAGGCGGCGGCGATGGAAGCGGCAGGTGCGGATGGGCTCCTGGTCTTTCCGCCCAACAGCTGGGCGCTGGGCCATGCGGAAGATTGCGTCGTGCTGCATCATCAGTTCATTGCCCGCGCCACGACAGT
>JAIUNP010000258.1 GCA_020161975.1 Pseudomonadota bacterium | reverse complement strand
CCAACGAGGTCGCGCGCGCCGCCGGCACGGTGCTCACGGAGTGGGCCGCGGCGCAGCGCAAGCTCAAGGACGGCAAGCCGGCCAAGGAATCCGCCGACGACATCGCTGCGCAGCTGGCCCGCCTCGTGACGAAGCGCTTCGTCACTGCCACGCCGTGGGCGGCGCTCGCGCATCTGCCGCGTTACCTGAAGGGCGTGCAGATGCGCCTGGACAAGTGGCGTGCCGATCCGGCGCGCGACGCGCAGCGCGTGGCCGAGTTGCGCCCGCTGGAGCAGCGCTTTACGCGCGCGCTGGCCGAGCGCAGGGGGCAGCCCGATGCGCGCCTCGAAGAATTCCGCTGGCTGCTCGAAGAGTTGCGCATCAGTCTCTTCGCGCAGGAACTTCGCACGCCGCAACCGGTCAGCGTCAAGCGGCTGGAGAAGGCCTGGGAGCTGATGCAGCGTTAAGGCGGCCCTTGGGCTACAGTGCGCCGGACCCATCCACAAGGAGGAATCGACATGGGCTTGCTCTGGACCATTCTGCTCGGATTCGTGGTCGGCCTGGTGGCGCGGGCGGTGCTGCCCGGCACGCAGTCGCTCGGCATCATCCTCACCACGCTGCTGGGCATCGCCGGCGCGTTCGCCGCCGGCTTCGTCGGCCAGTCGCTCGGCTGGTATCAGATGGGCGAGAGCGCCGGCTTCATCGCCTCGGTGGTGGGCGCCGTGGTGCTGCTGTTCGTCGTCGGCAAGCTCAAGGGCCCCGGCGCGTCGGCCGGCAGCTGAGGCCCATAGCGATGAGCCGCAGCACGGCCGAGTGGGAGGTGGTGCCCGACACGCCGACGGGCATCGAGGCGGCCGCGGCGCGCTGCCGCCGCCTCGTCACCAAGCGTGCCTTGTTCGGCGCCGGCGTCGCGATGGTGCCGCTGCCCGGCGTCGACTGGATGACCGACGTGGCGCTGCTGCTCAAGCTGATCCCCGAGATCAACCGTGAGTTCGGGTTGACGCCCGAGCAGGTCGAACGCCTCGCGCCCGACCGGCGCGTGGTGGTCTACAAGGCCATCACCGCCGGCGGCGGCATGCTGATCGGCCGCGTCGTCACGCGCGAGGTGCTGATGACGATGCTGCGCCTGGTCGGCGTGCGCCTGACCACGCAGCAGGCTGCCAAGTTCGTGCCCATCGCCGGCCAGGCGGTGTCGGCGATGCTGACCTACAGCGCGCTGAAGTACGTCTGCGAGCAGCACATCCGCCAGTGCATGGCGGTGGCGCGCCAGCTGGCGAAGGACGGGCTCGGGACGGTGCTGCTCGAGGCCAAGGCCTTTGGCGGCGCGGTCAGCGGCGCCAGCCTCGCCTGATCGAAATCCAGCGCTTCCACCCCATCGATGGTGAGCGCCGCAAGACCACCGCCCCGGCGCTCAACCACGGCACTGACCAGTCGCGACAGCGAGCAGATATCATTCTTCCGCGTCACCGGATCAAAGCGGTAGACGGCTGGCGCCAGGATATCGACCCAGTAGAGCTTCTGCTCGCGGGCTGACCATAGCGGCCCCTCGGCGAGATTGGCGCCCCAGGGTAGAACACATTCGACATTGGAAGCGGCAGCGCGCAACGGTGCCGCCCGGGAATGGATGGATACGGACGACGCCCCGACATTGCCCGATATCATCCGGGCTGCCTCCATCAGGTCGCGCCCGATGATGTGCAGCCGATCAAGGGCGATGCGCTGCGCGGGGCCGAAAACGCCGATGGCGGCAATTGCCTTGCCGGTGTGATCGAAGACCGGGGCGGCGACTGAAACAACGCCATCAAGATGTTCCCCCAGCGAGATCGCATAGCCACGGGCCCGCGCAAGAGCGAGATCGGCAAAGAGCTGTTCGGGATCGGTCAGTGTATTGGCGGTAAATCGGTCGAGCTTGATCCGGTCCAGCAAGGCTCGCTGCTCATGCGGTTCGGTGAATGCCAGCAACGTCTTGCCAGGGGCCGTGCAGTGCAGGGGCGCACGGCGCCCCACCTCGATGCGAAAACCGAACGGCCCACCGCCGCTGCGCTGGTCGATATAAACCACCTGATCATTATCGGCCGCAGACAGCGCCACCGTTTCATGGGCCTCCGCCGCAAGCCGTTCGAGTTGTGGTGCGGCCGCTCCGCGCAGGTCGAAGGTTTCCCACACCCGATGCGCGAGTTCGAACAGCCTGTTGCCCAGCCGGTAGGTGTTGTCGCTCGCTTCGTGCCGTACAAGGCGGAAGGCGACGAGCGTATTCAGCATCCTGGCAAGCGTGCCCTTTGGCAGCCCGGAGGCCGCCTGCAAATCCTTGAAACGGGCAGGCTGGTCTCTCTCACCAATCAGGTCGAGCAGATAAAGCCCCTTGGCCAGCGCTGCCGCCCCTCCCGGCAGATCCCGCTCGTCGGGTTTCAGGACCTGTGCTTCGCCCGCCATGCGCTGGCAGCCTCCTCAACCATGCGCGCGAAGGGCCAGGCCGGTTGAAACCCTGTGACCTCGCGGAATCTCGCGTTGCTCGTTTCGTAGAACACGCCTACGCCGGGCAAGTCCACCGTGCGGATCGGATATCCTGTGATCTCTGCCAGCATCGGCAACGCCCCGGCGAAATCGACCGGATCCGTTGCTCCGAGATTATAGGTCCCGCCGACCGTGGCGGGCGTATCGAGGGCCAGCAGCAGGCCTGTCACCATGTCGCGCGCATCCGTGATGTGCATGCGGAAGGGCCGCCCGTTCTGATTGCGGGACAGGACCATGGCCGGCGTACCATCGTCATGCCGGCGCAGCAGTTCCACGACTGCCGTATTGCCAAAACCTTCCTGCTGCCGGATTCGCGGCTGGAGAAAAAAGCGTGGCCCGGAGAAAAAGCTGTCCGGGTCGAGCAGTTCGGTCGCCTCCTGCGTGTGTGAAAAGCGCAGAATGGTAAAGGCGAGCCCGGCACTGCGCCCGGCCCAGCGCACGATCTCTTCGCCCAGAAGCTTGGTCAGCCCATAGGCAGAAGCCGGCTTGAGCGGATGGTCCTCGTCAACTGGCAGATACTCGGGCAGATTTTCGGGATAAACCTCGCCGGAAGAGGCAAAAATGAAACGCCGGACTTTCTCCAGGTTGGCCGCCGCCACAAGCGCGCGTGTACCCTCGACATTGGCATCAAACAGTTTGGCCTGATCTGCGGCAAGCCAACTCATGAAGGCCCCGAGATGGAAAACGGACGACACGCCCTGCATGGCGCGTGCGGCTGCCTGCGCATCGCTGAACTGGCCGACGACCTCCGAATAGCCAGGCGCGGTGCGCCCTGATGGACGCGCATCGAAGCCGCGCACAGCCTCGCCGCGCGCCAGCAATGCCGCAACCAGGCTGCTGCCGATCCGCCCCGAACTTCCTGTGACCAGAAACATGCGTTTCTCCGTGGAATGCAGCCTCGTCGGTCGAGGTCACTGCAAAAAGAACAAAGATCGGAGCAAATCAGCTCGGCTCCGGCCTCATATGAAAGTCATCACCATGACCGGTCTGCCTCCTTCGGGATCGCCTGCCCGGTCGCGGGATCGAAAAGATGCAGCCGGTCAGGATCAACCGAAACCGTCAGCGTCTCACCGACCCTGACCGGCCCTGCATTCATCAGCCGCGCAACGATGCGGCCGGGCGGGCGGCCATCGTCGGTCGCGCCTCCCGCGGCGGCCAGATGGTTCACCTCCGGCACGTCAAAATAGACATAGCTTTCAGAGCCGAGCCCCTCGACCAGGGTCGGGCGGATCTCGAAGGTCAGCCCGCCTTTCCCCGGCTCGATATGCTCGGGCCGGAGGCCGACGATCACATCATCGACGCTCTCCGGCACCTTCAGGGCAAGCATTTCTCCGAGCACGGCAAAGCGCCCGTCCGCGTGCCGCGAGGTCCTGAGGAAATTCATTCCAGGAGAACCGATGAACCCGGCGACAAACAGATTGGCCGGCTTCCGGAACATGGTGTCGGGATCGGCAATCTGCTGAACGAGGCCGTTATTCATGATGACGATGCGGTTGGCCATCGTCATTGCCTCGATCTGGTCATGGGTGACATAGATCGTGGTCACGCCGAGCCGCTGGTGCAGGGCTGCGATTTCTGCCCGCATGGTGACGCGCAGCTTGGCATCGAGGTTGGACAGCGGTTCATCCATCAGGAAGGCCTGCGGCTCACGCACGATGGCACGGCCCAGCGCAACGCGCTGGCGCTGCCCGCCGGAAAGCTGCTTGGGTCGCCGGTCGAGCAGATGCGACACATCAAGCGTTTTTGCCGCTTCCGCCACGCGTACGGCAATCTGCTCCCTGGGTGTACCGCGCATCTTGAGGCCGAAGCCCATGTTCTGCGCGACGGTGAGATGCGGATAAAGCGCGTAATTCTGGAACACCATCGCGATGTCACGATCACCCGGTGCAAGGTCGGTCACATCACGGTCGCCGATTTTCACCATGCCGCTGGTTGCCGGCTCCAGCCCCGCCAGGATCTTGAGCATCGTCGATTTGCCGCAGCCGGAGGGGCCGACGAAGACGACAAATTCGCCATCCGCGACATCGAGATTAAACCCCTTGAGGATTTCAAGTGCGCCGTAACTCTTGCGCACGTTCTGAATGCTGATCGAAGCCATTTTCCCTCACTTGTCCGAACCGGCGGTGAGGCCGCCGACGAGATAGCGTTCAAGGAACAGGTAGATCAGCAGAACCGGCAGGGCGATCAGGATCGAGGCAGCGGAAATATCCGACCAGTTCGAAACATACTCCCCCTTCATGGTGGTGATGCCGAGATTGGCGGTCCAGTTCTGCTGGGCGTTGGTCAGGAAGGTGCGCGCATAGGCATAGTCCGACCAGGACAGCACGAAGCCATAGAGCGCGGTGGCTGCAAGGCCCGGCGCGGATACCGGCAGGATCACCCGGAAGAGCGCCCCGAGCGGCGAGCAGCCATCGACCATCGCCGCCTGTTCAAGTTCGCGCGGAATCGTGTCGAAATAGCCTTTCAGCATCCAGGTGGTGAAGGGAATGATCAGCGTCGCATGGGCAAGGATGATCGACCACATCGAGCCGATCAGTCCCACGGTGCGGAAAATGCCAAAGAGCGGAATGACCAGAAGCGTCGCCGGCAGCATCTTGGCGGTGAGGATGAAGAGGCCGAGGCTTTGACCGCCCCTCACCCGGAAGCGCGACAGCGAATAACCGGCGAGGACTGAAACAACCATCGAGATCGTAACCGCACCGATGGCGGCAAGCGCCGAATTGCCGAGCCAGAGCAGGATCGGCCGCTCCTCGAAGATCTTCTTGAAGACGCCCCAGCGCGGCTCGGACGGCCAGAAGCTGGGCGGCAACTGACGGAGTTGGTCAGGCTGCGAGAGCGCCGTGATCACGAGCCAGTAGATCGGGAAGACCAGGATCGCCGAGGTGAGAATTACGGCGGCATAGAGCAGAGCGGTCTGGAGTGGCGTGGCGCGCATCGGTCCCCTCACAGGCTTTCCGGAGCGCGGCCCATCAGAAGCTTGGCCGCGATGATGCAGATAACGAGGGTGATGATGCCGATTGCCGAGGCATAACCCATCTTGAAGAAGCTGAACGCCTGCTCGTAGGTCATGATCGAGAGCGTCTGGGTCGCCTTCAGCGGCCCGCCGCCGGTCAGCACGTAGATGATTGAGAAATCCCGGAAAATCCACAGCATAACAAGCACGATCGTGACCCCGAGCACCGGCATCAGCGAGGGCAGGGTGATGTTGGTCAGCCGCTGCCAGGCATTGGCGCCATCGACGCGGGCGGCTGCATAGTAATCCTCCGGAATCGATTGGAGGCCGGCGAGT
>JAIUNP010000257.1 GCA_020161975.1 Pseudomonadota bacterium | reverse complement strand
TGAGTGATGACGCCATCCCGCTCGCAAAATCGGCATTGTGCACAAAGGAGACCGGCAGCCCCTCTAGCGCCGCGCGTATCGCTTCGGCCTGGTGCCCGGTCACCACTGTCACCGGGCCAACACCGGCAGCAAGCCCCGCCTCCGCCACATGCCGCACCAGCGGCTTTCCCCGGTATTGCGCCAGCAACTTGTTGGCGCCCATCCGTGTCGAACGGCCTGCCGCCAGCACGACGACGCCGATCGGCAGCGGGCCCTGACCCCGTCCCTGCGGATCGCGCGGTTGGGGTCGGGCGACGATTTCCATCAACAGCCCGCCAACCCCCATGCTCTGGATATCAGCCCGCGTGACCGGTACATCGGCCAGCAAGCGCTGCAAAACCCAGTCAAAGCCGTTTTCGCGCGGCGAGCGGGCGCAGCCCGGAGCGCCCAGAACCGGCACCCCTGCCCGCGTACCAATCAACAGCAGATTGCCCGGATCAACCGGCATTCCGAAATGCTCGATGGTGCCGCCGCTCGCCACCAGCGCGGCGGGGATGACATCGCCCCGGTCAGCAATCGCGGAGGCGCCGAACACGATCACCATCCCCGCGCCCCGCACCTCGGCGAGCGCCCCTGCCAGCGCTCCGGCCTCATGCGGAATGCGGATATCTGCCGTGATCGTGGAGCCGGACGGAGCCAGCCGTTCGCGCAACGCGTTGATCGTTTTGTCGATGACAGAGGGTTTCAACCCCGGCAGCAGCGTGGAAATCACCGCAACGCTTCGCGCCCGGTATGGCGAGATACGGATGGCCCTGCCCCCCGCCTGCGCTGCCCGTTGCGCCAGCGATTTCGGCACAGAAAACGGAATGATCTTGACCGTTCCGACCATCTCGCCAGCCACAACGGCGCGAAAGTCGGGCAAGGTCGCAACCGTCACCGCCTCGTCAAGCACATTCATTGCGTTAATGGCTGCAGCATTGATGCGGAGTATCCCTGCCTCTTCAGCGAACAAGTTCGAGCGGCCCGTATGCGGCGCTTCGACCCGGACATGATCGCTTGCAAGCGCGGCCGCGACCTCTCCGGCGGCTTGATCCTCGGCCACATCGCCGGGTTCAAGGCGGGCAGTTACCACCGTCACAACGCCCGCCGCCGTCAGCCGCGTCACATCATCTGCACTCAAAACCGTCCCCTTGCGCAGCACCACCCCGCCCTGCTTCACCGCATGGGCGAGGACAGCCCCCTCTGCTTCCGCAACCGGAACGGCCCCGAATTTCATGTGGGCTGCCTCAACGTGCCGATGATCTCTGCCAGCACGGACACCGCAATTTCCGCCGGGCTGATGGCGCCGATATCGAGCCCGACCGGCGCATGGATGCGTCCGATCTCCACCTCGGAGAATCCGCGCTGCATGAGACGCGCCACGCGCCCGGCATGGGTTTTGCGGCTGCCGAGCGCGCCGATATAGAAACAGCCCGCACGCAGCGCCGCCTCCAGCCCTGGATCATCAATTTTCGGGTCATGCGTCAGCGCGACAAACGCCGTGTATGCGTCAATCGCAAGGCCAGGTAGCACCGTTTCGGGCCATTCGGCCAGCACCCTTTCCCCCGGAAACCGCTCGGGTGTCGCAAAGGCTGTGCGCGGGTCGATGATGGTCAGGTCGAACCCAACCTGCCGCAGCATCGGCGCCAGCGCCTGGCTGATATGGACCGCCCCGGTAATCACCACCTTGACCGGAGGGACATATACGGTGAGAAACAGCGCCTTGCCGTCCACTTCAACCGTGCCGCTGCGCCCTTTGCGCAGGGCGTCCGCCACCGCTTCACCCAGCGCCGAGCCGTTCAGCGGCGCACCGGCAAGTTCTGCCGCGCGGATCAACCGCGCTTCGCCGCTGGCCGTATCTGTCGCCAGAACAGCGGCGCGGCGCGCCTGACGTTCCGCGTTGAGTTCGGCAAGAAGCGCGAGTTTCATTGGATCGGCTCCACATAGATCGCGATTTTGCCACCGCAGGAGAGCCCGACCCGCCAGGCTGTCGCATCCGCCACGCCGAAAGTCAGCGTCCGTGGCTGACCGCTCTCGATCACGTCCAGCGCCTCGGCAACAACTGCACCCTCGACACAGCCGCCGGAGACGGATCCGAGGAAGTTCCCCTCCCCGTCGATGATCAGGTGCGAACCGACCGGTCGCGGCGCGGACCCCCAGGTCTGGATGACCGTGGCGATGGCAACCGCCCGCCCGGCCTTCGCCCAGGCTTCCGCAGCCGCCAGAATGTCATCATCGTTCGTGTGCATGGGGCACCTCGCTCGGGCAAAACATCAGCGGAAGCGATTGTGATCGAAGATTGCGTCGAGGGCAATTTGGCGAACCGCACTCATCCCGCTGTACCGAGCAAAAACCGCCGGGGATCACCGCCAACGCTGTGCCGTGCGGACAGCGCAGCACAAAGGTCAGCCATGGACCTGAGATTGTGAATGGTCCGGAATTCATCGACATGCGGCAGCATGGCCCGGATGCCCGCTGCCTTCGGCTCGAATGCATCATAGCGCAGCAACGGATTGAGCCAGATCAGCCGCCGGCAGGAACGGTGCAGCCGGTCCATCTGGAAGCGGAGTTCCTCCGTGCCCTGCCGCTCCAGCCCGTCGGTAATCAGCAGCACCACCGCCCCCTGGGACAATACGCGCCGCGACCATTGCCGGTTGAACACAGCCAGCGCGGTGCCGATGCGTGTGCCGCCATCCCAGTCGCGCACCTGTCTCGTTGCGGCGGCCAGCGCCAGATCCGGATCGCGATGTGCCTGAAGCGCCCGCGACACGTTGGTCAGTTCCGTCGCGAACACGAAGGAGTGCACCTTCCGCCCGGATTTCGCGAGCGCATGCAGGAAATGCAGGAAAATCTGGCTGTATTGGCTCATCGAACCGGAAATGTCGCATAGCGCAACAATCGGCGGATGCCGCTCGGCGGCCTCGCGCCGGCGCAGTACGATACCGCCTGCGCCCGCGCGCATCGAGGCCCGCAGGCTCGCGCGCGGATCGATCAGCCGCCCGCCACTGTGGGCCCGCATCCGCCGGGTGCGGATCATGTCGAGCGGCAGCACGAGTTGCGCTACTTGCCGCTTGGCCTCGGCAACCTCCGCCGCCGTCATCTGTTCGAAATCCCGGGTTTTGAACACTTCAAGGTCGGAAACGGTCATGCGCGCGTCAAGTTCCAGGCGGTCCTGTTCGCGCTCGTCCAGTTTGGAAGCATCGTTGTAGAGCGCTTCGGAAACGCGGCGCAGGGCCTCCTGCCGCTTGTCGTCCGGTCGTCCCGGCGCCACAGGCATCATCGCGGCCATCATGCGTTCCATAAGCGCGCGCTTGCGCCAGAAAATCGCAAAAGCCTGATCGAAAACCGCCGAATGTTCGCGCTTCTTTACGAACACCGCATGAAGGGTCGCGCGGAAATCCTGCCGGTGGCCGATGCCTGCCGCCGCGACCGCCGCCACCGCATCCACCACGGCGCCCGGCCCCACCGGCAATCCGGCTGCCCGGAGTGTACGGGCAAAATAAGCAATGTTTTCCGCCAATCGTCCGGTGCCGGCCTCAAGCACGACGCACCGCAACATCAAATGCATTGCCCCGCCGCAGACCGACGATCTTGTCGCCCGGGCCAAGCCGGCCCAGCGGCTTTTCGCCCTCCGGCAGGATGATCGTCGCATCATCCCCGACAAAGACGATCACGAATTCCTTGTCCTCCATTGCTGCCCGCGCCCAACGCCGCAGCGACGGCAGATAGGCATCGCCCCGCCAACTCGCCGGATAGGCCGGGTCCACCGTCACCGCCAGCGATTGCGAACCCGGATAGATCGACAGCACGAATTTCGCCTTTTCCGGCTTCCATTCCGGGCCAAGATCGGGATTTTCAATCCACTGGCACCAAAAGGCCCGGCAAAGGTCGGGCCGCGTCGCATGAATGCCGCAGCCACGCCCCTGTGCGATGTGGCGGCACCATGTACCGGCGGGCTTTCCGAGATCCGGTACGGGAAAGAGCTTGCAGCAGAGCGTGCAGGAACCACAGGTTCGGATCAAATCACTCACCGGACCTCCGCCTTCACACGGTCGAGCAGTTCCTTTGCCTTCGAGCCCTGTACCTTGGCGATATCATCCTGATATTTCAGCAGAACGCCCAGCGTATCGTTGACCAGCACCGGGTCGAGTGCCACTGCGTCGAGTTCAACAAGCGCGCTTGCCCAGTCGAGCGTCTCTGCAACGCCCGGCGCCTTGAACAGTTCCTCCTTGCGGATTGCCTGCACATAGGCAACCACCTGCTTTGCCAGCCGCGCCGGCGTATCGGCATGCCGCGCCTTCAGGATTGCGAGTTCGCGCGCCTGATCGGGATAATCCACCCAGTGATAAAGGCAGCGGCGCTTCAGGGCGTCGTGAATCTCGCGTGTGCGGTTGGAAGTGATGATGACGATGGGCGGCTCCGGCGCCTTGAACGTGCCGAGTTCCGGCACCGTCACCTGAAAATCCGACAGGATTTCGAGCAAGAACGCTTCGAACGCCTCGTCCGTCCGGTCGAGTTCGTCGATCAGCAGAACCGGCGCGCCCGCCGTATCCGGCTCCAGGGCCTTCAAAAGCGGGCGCTTGATCAGGTGCTTTTCCGAAAAGACATCAGCACCCAACCGGTCGCGATCCGTCTCACCTGCTGCTTCCGCCAGCCGGATCGCCATCATCTGACCGGCATAATTCCACTCATAGACTGCCGAGGAGACATCGAGACCTTCATAGCATTGCAGCCGGATCAGCTTGCGGCCCAGCGTTGCGGCCAGAACCTTGGCGATCTCGGTTTTGCCGACACCCGCCTCGCCTTCGAGAAACAGCGGTCGGCCCATTTTCATTGCCAGAAAGGCGACGGTCGCCAGCGCGCGGTCGGCGACGTAGTGGCCAGAGTTCAGAAGCGCGAGCGTGGAATCAATGGACTGGGGGAGTGATGCCATAAATGCCGCCTGTCATTCCGGACGGCTGAAAACCATCCGGAATCCATCTTATCTTTGCATTCGCAGGAAGAAAGCCCGGAGCCCAAATGCCCCGGACCGGCAGGCAGTCACCCCGCGCTATTTCCCCAGCGCCGCAGCCACCGCCCGACGCGCCATGACGCCGACCAGATGTCCGCGATACTCCGCCGAGGCATGAATGTCACCGTTCAGCCCTTCGGCAGGATGGACCATGCCATCGAGCGCCTTGGCACCGAAGCGCGCACCGAGCGCCTGTTCCGCTGCATCCCATCGGAACACGCCCTCCTCGCCCGCACCCGTCACGGCAACGCGCACGTCCTTCCCGCGTTTGGAGACGGCCACCCCCACCATCGCATAACGCGAGGCCGGGTTCGGAAACTTCGCATAGGCGAACTTGCCCCCGGTCGGAAAGGAGATCTTCGTGATGACCTCCCCGTCCTCCAGCGCAGTGGTGAAGAGGCCGGCAAAGAACTCATCAGCCGGAATCCTGCGCTTGTTGGTGATGATCGTCGCCCCGAGCGCCAGACACGCCGCCGGATAATCGGCCGCCGGATCGTTGTTCGCGACAGATCCGCCGATGGTGCCGCGATGGCGCACATGTGGATCGCCGATATTGCCGGCCAGCGTCGCGAGCCCCGGCAGCGCCGCGACGACATCGGCATTGCTGGCCACATCGGCATGGCGCGTCATGGCACCGATGATGATGTTACGACCCTTCTTTGTAATACCGGCAAGCTCCGAAAGCCCGTTCAGATCAACGATGTGACCGGGGCTGGCGAGCCGGTTTTTCATGGTTGGCAGCAGAGTGTGCCCGCC
>JAIUNP010000256.1 GCA_020161975.1 Pseudomonadota bacterium | reverse complement strand
GGCTGTCCCTCGCCCTGCGCCCAGGAATTCATGCGGTCGCAGAATGCGCGTGAACCACCGGTCGGCGCGGGGATCGCCCACACTTGGTTCTTCGGGTCTTCAAGTAGCCGTGCGAATACCTTAAAATTCGAATCACGAAATGCTTCGGACACATCCTGCATCTCGATGGGGTTGCGCAGATCCGGCTTGTCCGAGCCGTATTTCGTCATCGCCTCGGCGTAAGGAATGCGCGGCCACTTCTGCGTCACCGGCTTGCCGTTCGCGAATTCGTCAAAGATGCCGGTAATCACCGGCTCCATGGTCTGGAATACGTCTTCCTGCTCGATAAAGCTCATTTCGAGGTCGAGCTGGTAGAATTCGCCGGGCAGACGGTCGGCGCGCGGGTCTTCGTCGCGGAAGCATGGCGCAATCTGGAAGTAGCGGTCGAAGCCCGCCATCATCAGAAGCTGCTTGTACTGCTGCGGCGCCTGCGGCAGCGCGTAGAACTTGCCGGGGTGGATGCGGGACGGCACAAGGAAGTCGCGCGCGCCCTCGGGGCTCGAAGCCGTAAGAATGGGCGTTGAGAATTCATTGAACCCGGCGTCCTTCATGCGGCGACGCATGGAATCCACCACGGCAACGCGCGTCATGATGTTCTTGTGCAGCTTCTCGCGGCGAAGATCGAGGAAGCGATAGGCCAGGCGCGTGTCCTCGGGATATTCGATATCGCCGAAGACGGGCAGCGGCAGTTCCTTGGCCTCGCCCAGAACCTCAAGATCGGTGACATAGACCTCGACCGCGCCGGTCGGCATGTTCGGGTTTTCGGTTCCCGCCGGACGCTGGCGCACCTTGCCGTCGATGCGGATCACCCATTCCGAGCGAACCTTCTCGGCAGCCTTGAACGCAGCCGAATCCGGATCAACGACAACCTGCGTCATGCCGTAGTGGTCGCGCAGATCGATGAACAGAACGCCGCCATGGTCGCGGATACGGTGGCACCAGCCGGAAAGCCGGGCAACGGTGCCGATGTCGGAAGCGCGGAGTCCACCGCAGGTATGGGTGCGATAACGATGCATGGGAAAACCTGTCTTTTCAGGCTCGGGACATGCGACGGGAGGGCTGGAGTGTCAAGAAAAAGGGTTGCAGCGCCGTTTGAAAATCCGGCACGGCGCAGACAACCGTTTGAATTCCAGCCCGCAAAAACCCCTGCCGCGCTTCAAATTCCCATCAGCGCCAGCATTTTGGCGCCCTCTGCCTCCCAGGTCAGTCCCTCGGATGCGCGATGCGCCGCGGCCTTGAAGCGGGCGATGTCATCATCGCCGAGCCCAGCCAGCGTTTGGGCGACATGACGCGGATCAATCGCCAGCCCTGCCCCGGTCTCAGCGACAAAATCCGCCATGTCGCAATCTTGCGGCACGATCAGCATCAAGCCGGCATGGAGGTACTCGAACACCTTGTTCGGCAACGCATGGCGCAACTGCCGTGAGGAAACGTCGGGCAGGAATATCCCGATATCAGCCTGATTGGTCAGCGCAATCAGATCACCCTGCTCCGCCATCGGATGCAGTTGCACACGTCCATCCGCTTCGGCAACCGCCGCCTCCAGCGCGGCGCCGAACGCCGGGTTCATCGCCTTGCCGCGCAGATCGAGCACGAACCGCTCAGGCCAGTCTCGCACGGACCGCACCAGTCCGATCAACCCGCGATCTTCCTTGAAAAGTCCGTGATAAAGCACCCGCACCGGCGTCCCCACCGCACGCGGCACCATCCGGCCGATGTTGGTGACATTGCGAATGGTGCCGATCCGCGTCGCCCCGCCGTAGCTGCGGGCGAGGTCCGCGCTGATGCCCGTGCTGGGTGAAGACACACTTTGCGCAGCCGACACACCGATGCGCTCGATGCGTTCGATCAGGCGCGGAAAAGCCAGCCGCCAAATCCGGTTGTGACTGTGTTCGGAGACCGCATGTTCGTGGGTGTCATAGTGAAATGGCGTTGCATGACGGCGATGCAGCGCCAGAATCGCCGGCAGGGCCTGCCAGTCATTGGCAATCGCAAACTGCGGACCCCCCTGCGTTTGCGCCACATCCAGCACTGCGGCGCGCAACCGCGCAACGCTTGGATAGGTATCAGCCAGACGCTCAATGCTGGCAAGACCACCAAGAGAGAACCCTGCAACCGCCCCCAACTGGCTGAACCGCGTCCAGGCCAGCGGAGGAATATCGACAAAACGGAGGGTGCCGGTTGCCTCTGCGAGATGCGGCGGCCCGCCTGCCGCCCCCACAGCAATCACGCGATGGCCAGCGGCAAGCAATGTATCGATCTGCCGCAGGATGCGGCCATCGCTGCGGATGGCCGTGATCGAAGCGACAAGAACCGTGCGCGCCGCTGCCGTCACGCCTTGATGACGTTATCGGCCTTGCGCTTCAGGCGCGCACAGGCATTGCGGGTATCGATCACCAGCTTGCCGGAATTGACGATGAGTTCGTAATCCACATCGTCATGATCGGTGGCGATCAGAATCGCGTCGACGGATTTCAGCGTCTTGGCATCGAGCGGAACGGACACGCGACCGGTCAGATTCGCATGTTCGCGCGTTGGCGGAATCACGGGAATGTAGGGATCGTGATAAACGGTCGCCGCGCCCTTTGCCTCGACCAGCTCGATCAGCTTCAGCGCGGGACTTTCGCGCATGTCGTCGATGTTCTTCTTGTAGGCGATGCCCAGCACCAGCACCGTCGAACCAACCAGCGACTTGCGGCTGTGCGCGCCCAGCGCATCACCCAGCTTGTTCACGACGAGATACGGCATCCGGGTGTTGATCTGGCCGGCCAACTCGATGAAGCGGGTCGAAAGATCGTATTCGCGCGCCTTCCAGGTCAGATAGAACGGATCGATCGGGATACAGTGCCCGCCCAGCCCCGGCCCCGGATAGAACGGCATGAAGCCGAAGGGCTTGGTCTTGGCCGCTTCGATCACCTCCCAGATGTCGACGCCCATCGCGCCGTAAACGACCTTGAGCTCGTTCACCAGCGCGATGTTGATGGCACGGAAGATGTTCTCGGTCAGCTTCACGGCCTCCGCCGTCGCAGTGGACGACACCGGCACGGTTTTGACAACCAGCGTCGCATAGAGCGCGTTGGCGATGTCCAGCGCATCCTTGCCGTCACCACCCACCACCTTCGGAATGGTCGATGTGCCGAAATCGGGGTTGCCCGGATCCTCGCGTTCCGGCGAGAAGGCGAGGAAGAAATCCTTGCCCGAGGTAAGGCCGGTCGCCTTTTCGAGGATCGGACGCATCACCTCGTCGGTCGTGCCGGGATAAGTCGTCGACTCGAGCACCACCAACTGGCCCTTGCGCAGGCGCTTCGAGATCGCATCCGTGGTCTTGACGATGTAGGAAAGGTCCGGCTCGCGATACTTGTTGAGCGGCGTCGGCACGGCGATCAGCAACGCATCGGGCTCGTCCAGACGGCTGAAATCGCTGGTCGCCTCGAACTTTCCGTCCTTTGTGCCGGCGATGATCGCATCCATCGGAATGTGCTTGATGGCGGTCTTGCCGGCGTTCAGCTTGGCCACCCGCTCGGCGTCCACATCGAAACCAATGACCTTGTAGCCGGATTTCAGCGCCGTGATCGCCAGCGGAATGCCGACATAGCCAAGGCCGATGATGCCGACGACTGCCTCGCGCTTGGCGATACGGTCGAGAAAGGTGCGAGCCATATTCAGAAACTCCGGATCGTGGCACACAGCCCCGCGTGCCATACGTAAATTCAAAGGTGCGGCGGCATAGAACCAGCCACCGGGACAGCAGACTACCCTCGTTTGGGGGACATCGAGCACGGAACCCCCGGCGGGGGCCGTGCGCAGACGCACCTCAGAGAGGTTTGGTCAGCAGAACCGAAATGCCATTCGGGTTGGCATCCTGCACGGTCCAGGTCTTGACACCGAGATCGCGCAGCCAACCTTCAACCTCGTCCTGGGTGTGCTGCCAGGCGTTATGGGGGTGATACCAATCGAAGTTGACCATGTTGTTGGTCTCGTAGTCGAAAGCGTCATTCCAGAAGCATTTGACGAAATTGTAGTACAACAGACGCTGAACGTCGTGGGTTCCGGCCGGAATGCCAAGCACCGGAATCGGCCGCTCCAGCGTGATCTTCGCGCCGATCTTGGACAATTCCCGTCCAAGATCGGTAATGCCACGGCAGGCCTCGTAGCATTCCTCCGCCGACATCGGCATGAAGTTCTCGCGGATATGCGCATCGGCAAAGACGCGGGCCGCGCCCATCTTCTTGTAGACATAGAAGAAAAACTGCCCACCGGGCGCGAGCTTGCGATAGAGTGCCTCAACCGCAGCGCGCGTGTCCGGCGTATGGTGCAGAACGCCATCGGCGATGATGAAATCGAAGCTGTTGTCAGCGAAAGGCGCTTCCATCAGATCGGCTTGCACCACGGTGCAGTTGTCCTGATCACGCGTATTGCCGAAGGTGGTAAAGGCCGCATCGGAAATGTCGAGCGCGAACACCTCGCCCTTGGTCTGCTCGGCCATGAAGCGCGAATTGAAGCCCGAGCCGGGTCCGCATTCAAGAATGCGCTTGCGCTTGGCATGGAAGGCCTTCAGCTCTTCCACCGTGTTAAGCCCGAACTTCTTACAGAACCAGCCGTAGAGAAACTCCTTGTGCTCCGGCTCAAGCCCGTAATTCTTGAACCGGCGCCACTTGTCAGAGAAGGTCTCGTTCGTCTTGGCCTGTTCGGCGGCTGCGGCGCGGGCGTGGGTCTCGTTCAGCGGCAGATCGTGTGCTTTGGCGAACGCGGTCAGATCACGCTGGAGAACACCGGTCAGAAACGAAGGCACGCCATCCAGAATTGGAAACCAGGTGCCGTCCTTCGCAACCAGCGCGCCTTCAATCACATGATCGCCGTCAGTCTTGAATTCCTTCAGCGTGAGAGAACCGGGAGCAAAGCCCTTGGGCACGAAATTATGCAACGCGGTCTTGCGCAAGACATACCTCTCGAATGCAAATCAGCTATATGCGATAGTTGAGGCCCCCCTAGCGCATATTCTCCCGCATTTATAGGGGTAAATCCATACGCAGGGACCAGTTGTTGCCCAAACCGCACATATCCACCGACGCTCACGCCCGTCAGTCGCAAGGTTGGCCGGCGCGTATCGCCGCAAAATTCCTCGATTGGAGCATAAAACGCGGCGCACGCCTGTCGGAACGCCGCATGGCGCGCGGCACCCCCCGTGCACTGTGGGGGGTAACGCCTATCCTCACCCTGCCTCTGAAGGCGCGGGCGACACGTCACCTGGGTTTCCGCTCAGAAAGCGTCGTTTTCCAGACCTATCACATCACGCGGCGGTTCGATCTCAACCTGAGGAAAGTGGTGGGTGCTGTGGGCAAGCTCGCGCCTTCCGCCCTGCCCGCGTTCTATCAGGTACTGCTGGGTATCGCGATCCTGCGCTACGATGTCTTTCACTATTTCGCGGATCGCGGCATCGTGCCCCCGAAAAGCCGCTTCGGCGTTGATCTTGATGAACTCGCCGCTCTGAAAGCAGCGGGAAAGCGGGTCTATCTCTTTCATTATGGCGCCGATGTACGGCTGCACCAACGCACGCTGGATGCCTTCGGAGAGCCGAATGCCTGCACGGGCTGCGAGCATCCGGGCCGCTATTGCCTGTGCGACGACGCAACCGGTGGTCCGGCCCTGCTGGCAGCGCACCGGCTCGCCACCGCCAGCGTTTCCATGGGCGACATGCTGGCCTATGTGCCGGGCGCCATCAACGCCCCATACTGGCCGATTGATGTCGCGGCTCTGCCCCCCC
>JAIUNP010000255.1 GCA_020161975.1 Pseudomonadota bacterium | reverse complement strand
GCACCAAAGGAAAAGGGGCCGGAAACCGGCCCCTGTCCCTACGTCTGAATGTTACGATCAGCCCTTCGTGGCCACCGACTTCGACACCGGCGGCGGCGGCGGGTTGAAGCTGTAGCGCATCGAGAAGGAGATGATGTCCACATGCGCCTTGCCCTTGGCAACCAACGGCACACCGGCACGGTAGTCGTGGTGGCCCGGCAGGATCGCCACATCCGGATCCTTCACGAAGATGTGGGTGTAGGAGCCGTCGAAGGTCAAGCGGTCGTTCCACTTGTAGGTGGCACCGAGCGACGCCCAGATGCGGTCGTTGTCCGGAATGCGGACGCTGCGGGTAGCATCCTCGATCGGCGACCACTCGTAGGCGAGACCCGCGCGGAGCAGCAACCGGTCATCCCAGCGGTATTCGCCGCCGAGCGAGGCCAGGTAACCGTCCTTATAGTCGAAAGCGAGCTGGCTGATCGGAGCGCCGGTGCCACGGTTACGGATCGCGGCGCGATGGACGCGGCTCCAGTTGGTCCACTCGAAACCGGCAAGCATCGTGACCTTGTCGTTGATCTGCTGACGCAGGCCGATGGTCAGCATCTCCGGCAGGTTGACCTTGGCCTTGATCGGCAGAACGGCATACGGCAGCTTCACCGTGCCCTTCAGGTCATAGTGGACCATCGAACGGAAGCCGATGCCGATCTCGGTGCCGGCAAACGGGGTGATGGTTGCGCCGAGGGTGTAACCTGCGCTCCAGCCATCGCCATCAAGAATGTTGTTCGGCGAGTTCGGCAGCAGGGCCGTAGCGGCGGCACGCGGGTTCGGCGAGGACGGCGTCGCGCCCTTCAGGTTCACGTCGAAATAGCCGATCTGAAGGCCGGCACCCACAGCGAGCCAGTCGTTGACCTTGAAGCCGATGGTCGGCGTGAACAGCATGTTCAGCGCCTTGGAGGAACGACCGTACAGCTGGCCTGACCAGTTGTAGTTGGACTGGGTCTTCAGACCATACGGGGCATTGATTGAAAGGCCGAGGAACAGCCGGTCGTTGACCTGATAGTTATAGTAGCTGGTGCCGACGAGGGCGGGAATTCCGAGGTTGCCGGTGCCACCAACGGCGGCCGGGGCGCTGACGCCGGAGATCGGGGTGAGCTTGGCAAAGCCGAAGATGCCCGAGACGTGCGATTCAGCGTTCATGCCCGGAACGGTCGTGACGATCGCCGGGTTCCAATACATGCCGGACAGGCCGGCCGCGCTTGTCGCCGCACCGGCGAAGGAGGCGCCCTGCGAAATCGCAGACTGCTCGCGCACACCAAAGCCGCCGGCAGAAGCCTCAAGCGCAATGAGCGAAACCGCCGCCGCGAGGCCGAACTTCATATAGGACTTCATCTGGCACCCCTTGATCGTCTGTCCTGTTGCCTGACCGTCTGTGATCTTGTGTCACCGGATTGATCAGGCTGCGAATTATCCCGATCCGTCCTTTTTTACAGAGGCCCCGCCGCCGCGCAATTGCCGAATTTTCCAGATTTCGGGGCCGAAATGGCCCCTGACATGAAGGGGATTTGCGAAACTTTGAAAAAATGACCCAAATTTGCACAGTTTTTGATTGCGCCCTTTCGTTCACATGCGAACTAAGCAGGTTTTTTGGCGAATTCAGAATCCGACGAATTTGGAGCCCTGCCCCAAAAAGGCCCTTTTGCCGGGGAACCGTTGCCGAAGTGCAACGTTTGTATGGCAGCGCAAAGGCAGAAACGCCTCACTTGCGTGAATAGGCATTGGCTTTTGCTCATAATTAGTAGAAAAATTCCGCTCGTTTTTAGC
Source organism: Pseudomonadota bacterium (assembly GCA_020161975.1). Taxonomy (GTDB): domain Bacteria; phylum Pseudomonadota; class Alphaproteobacteria; order Rhizobiales; family Beijerinckiaceae; genus JAIUNP01. Next base: position 4,005 of record JAIUNP010000255.1, on the reverse strand, counting down.
GTTCAAGACCCGCTGGGGAGGAATCAATGAAACTGGTTCGATACGGAAAGCCCGGGCGGGAAAAGCCAGGGATTGTCGATTCGGATGGCAAGATCCGCGACCTTTCCGGCCATGTTTCCGATATCGACGGTGCCGCACTCAGCCCGAAGTCCCTGGCAAAGCTTGCCAGGATCAAGGTGGACAAGCTGCCGCTGGTGCGCGGACGCCCGCGCCTCGGGCCCTGCGTCGGCAATGTCGGCAATTTCATCGCTGTCGGGCTGAATTATGCTGATCATGCGGCGGAGACCAATTCGCCCATCCCGAAAGAGCCGATCCTATTCAACAAGGCCGTATCCTGCATCGTTGGCCCGAATGACGAGGTGATCCTGCCAAAGACGTCTGAAAAGACCGACTGGGAAGTGGAAATCGCCGTGGTGATCGGCACGCGCGCGAGCTACGTCTCAGAGCGTGAGGCTCTCGACTACGTTGCGGGCTATTGCATCTGCAACGATGTTTCCGAACGTTCCTTTCAGATCGAGCGCGGCGGTCAGTGGATGAAGGGCAAGGGCTGCCCCACCTTCGGCCCTGTCGGGCCATGGCTGGTGACGCGCGACGAAATCCGGGACGTGCAGAAGCTCTCGATGTGGCTCGACGTGAACGGCAAGCGGATGCAGACCGGCAACACGTCCACGATGATCTTTTCGATCAAGACCATCGTCTCCTATATCTCGCAATTCATGACGCTGAACCCCGGCGATGTGATTACCACCGGCACGCCGCCTGGCGTGGGCATGGGCATGAAGCCCCCCTGCTTCCTCAAGGCCGGCGACATCATGCGCCTCGGCATCGAGGGGCTGGGCGAGCAGAAGCAGGTGGTTTCCGCGCACCGGGTCATCTAGACTCGTCAATTGCCGGTCGTTTGCGTCAACTACAGCCCCAGCATCAGCTTGAGGTTCTGAACCGCTGCGCCGGACGCGCCCTTGCCGAGGTTGTCCAGCCGCGCAACGAGAACCGCCTGCCGCCGCGCCTCATTGCCGAATACGCGGAGTTCCATGCGGTTCGTATCGTTGAGGGCTTCTGCTTCCAGCTTGCCGGATTTCAGGCTGACGTCCTCGCCCGTGCGGACGAGAACATCCGCGCAGCCCGCATAACGGGCAAGCAAGGCCGCTTCGAGATCCGCAGCCCTCGGCTTGCCGGGCAGTGTATCGAGATGCAGCGGCACGGAGACGAGCATTCCCTGCCGGAAATTGCCGACTGAGGGCACAAAAATCGGGCGCCGCTGAAGGCGCGAATAGGTTTGCAGTTCGGCAAGGTGCTTGTGCTCAAGGCCGAGGCCATAAAGCTCAAATGCGGGCGCCTTGCCGCTGTCATAGGCCTCGATCATCGACTTGCCGCCACCCGAATAGCCCGAAACCGCATTGACCGTGACCGGATAATCGGGCGGCAGCAATCCGGCATCAACCAGCGGCCGCAGCAGGGCAATGCCGCCGGTGGGGTAGCAACCGGGGTTGGCGACGTTCTTTGCTGCCGCGATCTTCGCTGCCTGATCGGGGGCGAGTTCGGCAAAGCCATAGGCCCAGCCGTCCGCGACGCGATGGGCTGTTGAGGCATCGAGCAGGCGCGGTCCCCCTGCCCCCATGCCGGCAACAATCGCTGCGGTTTCCTTTGCCGCATCGTCAGGCAGGCAGAGGATGACAACCTCGACCTCGCTCATCAGCGCCTTCTTGGCGGCGGGATCCTTACGCTTTTCGGGGTCGATCGAACGCACCCTGATTGCCGGTTCCGATGCCAGCCGCTCGCGGATGCCGAGCCCTGTCGTGCCAGCTTCGCCATCAATGAAAACGGTGTGCCTAGCGGTCATCGGCGGTCCTCGATTTAAAGGCCAAACGACATTCACGGTCAGCGCTCGATATGCGGATGCGGTGCTGCGCTGTCAATGGCGCTGCCCGCTGTGGAGCTTGCCGGGGCTTCATAACGTGCCGGTTCCGGAAGATGAGATTTTGAATCCGCACCTTCAGAAAGTGAGTCCGGTTCCTCATGTGGAGAATCCGGAATTTAAGGCTTTGCGTTGACAAGCTCACACCGTGAATCCGCTACTTCACGCGCTGAATCCGCTGGCTCCTCTTCCTGCGAAACCTCTGCCGGCTGCCGGGGCGCACCGTTCCTGACGCGCAGGCAATGCCTCGTGTCCTGATTCAGCTTTTGCTGAAATCATGAGTCATCAGAATCGCTTGGCGGGCCGGGTTCAAGCGGCCCGCGAAATGCGGACGCACGAATTGCCGGCGTCTATTGCAACGAGAAAGCCGATCCCGCGACGGTTTCGCGCGCCAGCGCTTTTTCATCCCAGTCGATGCCGAGGCCCGGCTGCATCGATGGCAGCGCGTGCCCCTTTTCGATCCGCATCTGCGACGTCGTAACCGTGTCGAGTTGCGGGATGTATTCCACCCAACGCGCGTTCGGCACCGCGCAGCAGAGCGCGACGTGCAACTCCATCAGGAAGTGCGGGCAGACCGGCACGTTGAAGCATTCGGCAAGATGCGCAACCTTCAGCCAGGGCGTGATACCACCGATGCGCGCCACATCCACCTGCACCACCGAGCAGGCCCCTTTCTGGAGATACTCCCGGAAATGGAGGTGGCTGTAGATGCTCTCGCCCACAGCAACAGGCACACTGGTGCTGGCCGAAAGGCGGATGTGCCCATCGAGATCATCGGCGGGCAGCGGCTCCTCGAACCAGGCAATGTCGAGCGGTTCATAATGCCGGGCGCGACGGATTGCCTCATCAACCGCGAAAGCCTGATTGGCATCGGTCATGATGTCGAAGGCCGGACCGACCGCGTTGCGCACGGCAGAGAGCCGGGCCACATCCTCGCTGACATGCGGGCGCCCGATCTTGACCTTGGCGCCGAAGAAGCCGCGCTCCTGCGTCTTGAACGCATCTTCCACGAGTGCCTCGGGCGACAGATGCAGCCAGCCGCCCTCGGTGCTGTAAAGACGGATTTTCTCCTGCGCGCCACCTGCCAGCCGATGCAGCGGCTGCGACAGCCGCCGGGCCTTCAAATCCCACAGCGCCGTATCGATGGCGGCGAGCGCCAACGCCGTGATCGCGCCGACCATGGTGGCATGGCTCATGAACATCAGGTCGCGCCAGATGCGCTCGACCTCATCGGCCTCACGCCCGATCAGCGCGGGGCCGAAGGTGCGCTCGATCAGGCTCATCACCGCTGGACCACCTGTGCCGATGGTGTAGGAATAGCCCAACCCCACTGCGCCATCCGTATCTATGATGCGCACCATCGGCGTTTCCTGGCTGACGAAGGACTGGATCGCATCCGTCCGCTTCACCTTCGGCTTGAGATCGAGCATGAATGCCTCGACCCGCACGATTTTTGCCATGGCCGGCCCTCCTGTTCTGGTGTTGCCGCGACTATACCAAGCGATATCGACTTGTCATACAAATGATGTCCGACAAAAAATGCTTCCCCAATTCTCCCAGTCATGGGAAATTCACTTACCCTGATGAGGAGTGAAGCCGTTGCGTCAGATCCGGCGCGGAGAGCGTGTATGACCGGCGGCCGGGAGAAGCCAAAATCACACGGGATTATCCCGGTTGTGGTGGCGTTTTTTGCCTATGCGGGTGGTTTCTGGATGCGCAGTTCCGGCTGGCGCGCGGTTGTGCTCACCCTGCTGCTCGGTATCGCGTTGCTTGGGCGGCTTGCGGTTGACCTCGGTGTCAACGGCTGGAACCGCTGGTTTTTCGACAGTCTGGAAGCACGGGATGAGGATGATCTCGTTTCGGCCATTCTGGTCATCGGCCCGCTGATCGCTTGCCTTGCCGCTGTAGGCGCGGCGATTGTCTATCTGCGCGAGACGCTTCAGGTCGCCTGGCGCGAATGGCTCACCCGGCGGCTGCTCAACGATTGGCTGACAGGCGATACCGACCGCCAGCATCATCTGCACCACGAGCTTGAACACGCAGAATACCGCATCTCCGACGATGTGCGCATGGCGACCGAACCGATGGTT
>JAIUNP010000254.1 GCA_020161975.1 Pseudomonadota bacterium | reverse complement strand
GAGGAGGCCGAGCGCATGGGCCTCATCTTCAAGGTGTTCGATGACGGGACCTTCCGCGACGAGACGATGGCACTCGCCGCCCGGCTCGCCGAGGGGCCGATGCACACCTTTGGCCTGATCAAGACCGCACTGACCGCGAGCCTCGACAATGATCTCGACAAACAGCTCCAGATGGAAGCCAATGTGCAGCAAAAGGCCGCCGACCACCCCGATTTCATGGAGGGCGTAATGGCCTTCCTGCAAAAGCGGGCTCCCGTGTTCAAGTAAGGATGGCGTTACCCTGCCGGCAAAAATCAACAGGCGTTAACCAATTCGCAATGCCCGCAGAGCACCATTCCCGTGTCGCACCCGGAAGGATCAGCGACACGGCGGACCACCTTCCGGGCGCCTCCACGAGAGGAGATTGGCCCATGCGTCTGTGCCGCTTCCCGTTTTCCCAAACCATCAGGATGTCCGGTGCCGCGCGCGCGGGCTTTATTCATCTTCCCACGGTCGGGGAGCGCCTGAAACGAGGCCGCTCCGGGGAAATCTCGGCAAGTTGCTTTGGCCTACCCATCCCCGTTCTCTGGCCAGGCTGACGCTTCTCCCGGTCGTCGCCTGCCCTGCGGGGAATGCTCCGCACCGATCGGCGTAGCGCGAGCTGCGCCGATTTTGCTTTGCCGTCAGTTCAGTTTGCCGGAGACGCCTGCCTCGGTCGCAGTGGCCATATCGACATGACAGGCGATGGCCGCGCGGATCGTGCCCATCGCCAGCGCGGCGCCCGTTCCTTCGCCCATCGCAAGCCCGAGATTCAGCACCGGTTGCAGTCCGAGCCGCGCCAGCGCCCGCTCATGGGCTGCATCCGTGACGTGGCCGGCAAGACAATGGGCGATAGCATCCTTGTCAAGCGCATGTAAAACCGCTGCTGCCGCTGCCGCCACGATACCATCCAGAACCACCGGAATGCGCTGAAGCCGCGCGGCCAAAATGGCACCGGTCATCGCGGCAATCTCGCGACCACCGAGGCGACGCAGCACTTCGAGCGGGTCACGCAGTTCACTGCGATGGTGCGCGACCGCTGCCTCGACGGCCGCTCGCTTGTGCGCCTGGGTCTGATCATCAGCACCGTAGCCGGTGCTGATCCAATCCGCTGCCGCACCGCCAAACAGCGCATGGAGCACAGCGGCAGCAGCGGTGGTTCCTCCAACGCCGATGTCGCCGAGGCCAATCAGATCGGTGCCACCGGCCAACGCTTCCATCCCGAACGCCATGGTGGCGGTACAGTCCTTTTCCTCCATCGCAGCGGCAATGGTGATGTCCGCAGTTGGCACCGGAAGTGCGAGTTCAAACACCTTCAGGCCGATATCGAAGGTGGCACAGACCTGATTGACGGCGCCGCCACCGGCAGAAAGGTTCGCAATGGCTTCGGCGGTGAGGTTCTGCGAGCAGGCGGAGACACCATGCTTTGTCACCCCGTGATTTCCGGCGAACACCACAACCACGGGGCGGGTGACAGCGGGGCGGCCATTGCCCTGCCAGCCCGCCAGCCAGACGGCAATATCTTCGAGCCGCCCCAATCCGCCCGGCGGTTTTGCCAGCATTGTATTGCGAGACCTGACCATCTCCATCGCCTCGCTGTCGGGCGGCGGCAGCATGGTGCAGAGTGTGCGGATATCATCAAACGGCAGGCCGGAGGCGGACATGACAGCACCGGATAAGAGGTGTTTGGAAACGCGTTGGCACACCATATAACGGCTGATGAAAGCGCGGCATAGGTGCGTCGCGGACCAAATTCACGAAGGTTTCATGACGCGTTGGCTTGGATTTCTGATTGTCGCAGTCCTCGCGGTCGTGCTGCTGGCAACCCAGCCACAGGGGTTTGCGCTCGACACGGACGGGACGATGAGGCTCCTCTATCTGTCATTGCTCGGCGGATTTATCGGCATCGGGTTCTTCACAGGCGGCTGGCGGAATGCGGGCACGAACCTGCGGGCACTCTTGTTCTGGCTGACGGCGATTGTGGTGATCGCCGCGCTCTATGGCCTGCGCCATGACCTCAGCGCGGCAGGGAGCCGTGTGCTCGCCGCGATCGTCCCCGGCTACACGGTCGCAACGCCCGGCGAACTGGTCATCTCCCGCGGGCGCGGCGGCATGTTCGTCGTAGATGGCGATATCAACGGCGCCCGGCTCTCCTTCCTCTTCGACACCGGAGCCAGCAACGTCGTGTTGACGGCGGCGGATGCGGCACGGGCCGGCATAATCCCGGGGCCGAATGACTATTCCGTGCCCACATCCACGGCGAACGGCATTGCAATGGCCGCGCCGGTCACGCTTGCGACGCTGAGCGTGGGCGGCTTCACGCGCACGAAGGTTCCGGCGTTGGTGGCGCGTGAGGGCGCACTGAGGACGAGCCTGCTCGGCCACACCTTCCTCAACCGTCTCGACTCTTACGAGGTGCGCGGCGACAAGCTGATCCTGCGCGGCAATTGAGGGGGCTTAATCCACCATATCGCCGGTCTTCGGGATGATGGTCATGGTCGCCAGCATGATGGCAATATGCTTGCGCTGTGCGCCATTGATGGCGAACACATCGCCCTGCACGACCGCTAGCTGCCGCCCGGCCCGCACCACCCGGCCCTCGGCCACGAAGCGTTCGCCCACAGCGGGGCTTAGCAGATTGATCTTGTATTCGCTGGTGACAATCGTGCGGTCCTCGGTCTGCACGGTCAGCGCGGCATAGCCGCAGGCGCTGTCGGCGATCATGCCGATGACGCCGCCGTGCACGAAGCTGTTCTGTTGCAGAACATGGTCGCCATGCGGCAGTTCGATCACCACCCGGCCTGGTTCGACATGGGTCAGCTTTGCGCCGATCGTGGTCATCGCGGACTGGCGGCCAAAGCTGCCAGCAATGCGGTAAAGCATGTGATCGTCAGACATGGTTCCCTCAGGCTGCGTCCCGGCGCGGGGCATTGCGCACGAGGTTGACCGCCGCATCATAGACGTCAAGTCCGGCACCGGATTTCACGCCTTCCACCGACAGATGCCGCCGGAACTGGCGCGCGCCCGGCACCCCCTGGAAGAGACCGAGAATGTGGCGTGTCATCGCATGAAGCGGCACACCTTCGGCCAGTCGCACCGCGACATAGCACCGATAGGCGTCGAGTGCCTCAAATGGCGTTTTCTCGCGCATATCCTCGTCAAAAATCGCAGCATCGACGCCCATGAGCAGCGCCGGAGATTGATAAGCGGCCCGGCCCAGCATCACGCTATCAAGCGCCACGCCGTCGCGCGGCATCAACAGCGCCTTGGCCGCTTCCAACGTTGCAATGCCGCCATTGATGGAAATCGGAACCTGCCGCAAGCGCGCCTTCAAGCGGAACACGATATCGTAATCCAATGGCGGGACATCGCGGTTTTCCTTCGGGCTTAGCCCCTGAAGCCAGGCTTTTCGCGCATGGACGACAAGACCATTCACCCCTGCCGCAGTGACGGCATCGGCAAGTGTATTCAGCGCCTCATCGGGATCCTGATCGTCGACACCGATGCGGCACTTCACGGTCACAGGCAGGCGAACCGCCGCCTTCATCGCTGCCACGCAATCCGCGACCAGTGCGGGTTCACGCATCAGACAGGCGCCGAAGCGCCCGTTCTGCACCCGGTCCGACGGGCAACCACAATTGAGATTGATTTCGTCATAGCCGTAGTCGGCCGCGATGCGGGCAGCACGAGCCAGATCGGCAGGGTCCGAGCCGCCGAGCTGGATGGCAACGGGATGCTCCACAGCCGAAAAGCCGAGCAGCCGCTCACGCGGGCCGTGAATGACTGCGCCGGTCGTCACCATCTCCGTATAGAGGAGTGCTCGTTGCGTCAGCGTACGGTGGAACGCGCGGCAATGCCGGTCAGTCCAATCCATCATCGGTGCGATGGAAAAGCGGGTGGCAGGGTGGCTCATGTGGCCCCTATTATCTTACGGCCCCCCTGAATCAAAGACCGTTCAGGATTGCCAGGCCGCAGCACGGCGCGCGCCGATTGCCTGCGGCCGACGCCAGCCAAGCCCAGAACGTCCATTTCCAGATCGTCCGCCGCAACTAAAAGATCAGGATCAGACTGTTCGTGATCGCCGATGATGTCGCGCGCGGGCGGCTGAAACCAGAGGCTGCCGGATGGCCCCCGACGCCGGGAAATGATCGCGAATACGCGGGTCGAGCGCCACAATCACATCACATTCCAGCCGCCTCCAGACAGTCCTGTCACCGCGATGGTGGCCCTCCGCTCCTTCGACAAGAACCTGATCAGCAGGGCGGCGCATCGGGTTGCAAAGTTTTGTTGTCGGAATACCGGAGCTTCCGAAGATCAATCGGTGCAACGCCGCCCGCAACACTTTGGGGTCACGTCTCGTCCTGTCCGGTCTGCCAATCCGGCACACGCACCACGGTGACCGTGCAGGCCGCTTCGGCCACGACCTGGGTCGAGACCGAGCCGAGATAGCGCCGCTTCGCCGAATGGCCACGTGCGCCCATGATCAGGTGATCAACGTGATTGTCGGTGGCAAAGCTGATGAGTTGCTGGGCCGGATCAACGCCTTCGAGGACGTGGAAGGTCACGCGATCTGCGGCCTGCCCCAACGGACGAGCCCAGTGCTTGAGTTCCGACAGCGATTGCAGATGCACATTCCGCCCCTCGGAATCGAGGCTGTCGTCGACGCTGAGCAGCGAAACCTTCCGCACATAGACGCAGGCCAGCCGCGACTCCGGCATCGTCGAAAGAATGCGCCCGACATGATCAAGCACAGCTTCGGCCAAGGCCTCGTGGCCGGGCGACAGGTCCACCGCCACCATGACAATCGGCGCGGTGTTGATGCCCTCTGGCGGGGCATGTTGCGTCAACGCCTTGGGCAGAGCCTTGAAGTGTTTACGCTTCCAGACCTTGAGCCAACCGGCGCGCGACATCTTCTCGGCCCGCGCCGTCAGGGCGACACGATCCGGGTGCATCAGATCGATGGCAAGATGCCGCGCGGAGGGGTAGCGCTTTGCCGGATCGGGATCGAGACACCGCAGGATGATTTCCTGAAGCCAGGGCGGCACATCCTTGTTAAGCGCGCGCGGCGGCACAGGTTCTGCCCAGATGCGTCGCTTGAGGCCGGAGGTTGTATCGGGTGCGCCAAAGGGCTGCTCGCCCGTCACCATTTCGTAAAGGATCGCGCCCAGAGAATAGATATCACTGCGCGGATCGGTCCGGTTCCGAAGCACCTGCTCGGGCGCGATGTAGGGCGCCGTGCCCATCGGCACACGGATTTCCTCGGAGAACAGGTCGGGCAGTTTGGCATGACGCGACAAGCCGAAATCGATGAAGACAACCTCGCCAGAGCCGTCACGGAACAGGATGTTGGCGGGCTTCAGATCGAAATGGATGACCTGCTGGCGGTGCAGTTCCACAAGGCCGGCGGCGATGCGTGCACCGATCCGCGCCACCTCCTGCGGCGAGATGGGCAGCTTGCCGGCGACCTGTTCCAGCGTCTTGCCGTTGATCTGCTCCATGGCGATGTACGGCAATTGCGTGATGTCGCCCGCCCCGAGAAACTGGGGCACATGCTTGCCGCCAAGCATCGGCATGATCATCTGCTCCATTTCGAAGCCGACGATGGAGCTTGCCTCGTCCCCTTCCCCCAGCATGGGGATTTTCATGACCGCGGGAATATCGACGCCGGGCTTGGTTACGCGCCAGATGACGGCCATGCCGCCCTTGTGGATCACTTCTTCCAGCCTAAACCCGTCCAAAACCGCGCCGGGGCGCAGTTCGCGCTGGCCTTTCACCTGATCCGTCATGTCCGAAGCAATCCCCTCACGCACCCTT
>JAIUNP010000253.1 GCA_020161975.1 Pseudomonadota bacterium | reverse complement strand
CACCGTCTGGAGCCAGGCCGGATTGGCCGCGTCATCCTCGATCTTGCGCCTGAGGCGATTGATCTGCACGTCGATGGTGCGTTCGTTGGCAGCACTGTCCGGATCGGCCAGCATCTCGCGCGCCACGGTTCCACCGAGCGCCTGGGCAAGCTGCCGCAGGATGTCACGTTCGCGCACCGTGATCTTTACGATCTCCTCGCCCTGCTTCAATTCCCCCCGCACAAGATGGAACTGATAGGGGCCGAAGCGCACCGCTTCGGGCCCCGTGGTCGCCGTGATGGGTGGCGGCGCCGTCACCCGGCGCAGGATCGAGTTGATGCGCAGCAGCAGTTCGCGCGGATCGAACGGCTTACCGAGATAATCATCCGCCCCGATCTCGAGGCCTTTCAACCGGTCATCCACCTCAACCCTGGCGGTCAGCATCAGGATAGGCACCGATGAGGATTGCCGGAGGCTTCGAGCAAGATCAAAGCCGCTCTCCCCCGGCATCATGACATCGAGCACCAGCAGATCGAAACTCAATCCGCGCAGATGATCGCGCGCCTCCAGCGCATGGGCCGCCGTCGTCACGCGATAGCCGTTCGACTGGAGAAACCGTGACAACAGCGACCGGATGCGGCTGTCATCGTCTACAACCAGCACATGCGGTGCATCATCAGCCAGCGAAAGTGGGGCGCGCGCCATCAGTTGTCTCCCCAGTTGGCAGTGTGGTGGACAACCGCCCCGGCATCCAAAAGTCCCGTCAGAAAGGCCATCACCGCCGCCCGGTCTCGTGCGTCGGCCACCCCCAGTGCCCGTTCGATCCGCGCCGTTTGCAGAGTCAGCAGTTCGCGCGCCAGCGCTTGCCCGCTGACTGTCAGAAACATCAGCCGCTGCCGCCGGTCGGCATCTCCGGCCCGCTGTTCGATGAACCCGCCGGACACCAGCTCCTTCAGCACCCGGGAGAGGCTCTGTTTCGTGATGTCAAGAATGCCCAGAAGCTCGGCCACCGTCAGCCCCGGATTGCGGTTCACAAAATGTAGTACACGATGATGCGCCCGCCCGAACCCGTAACGCACCAGAATCCGGTCTGGCTCGCCCACAAAATCGCGATAGGCAAAGAACAGCAGTTCCACGAACGCTACAGACGGTGCGTCCGCCACCGTGGAGTCATGTCGCCCGCCGCCCACCGTTTCGCTTGCCGCATTCGTCATGCCATCTCCCTGCCCGCCATCCTTGCCGCACCACCGGGCATCCTGGCATAAATTATGTCAGCGTCGTTGACATAATTCCAGCCGCTGATTACCGTTTGTCCACCGGCGCGGACTTTGGTAGCAGATTTCGTCGCGCATACCCAATAACTGCAAAACCCTGTGGGAGAGACCGCCATGTCAGTGCTGCCGTTTGATGATCGTGACGGGACCATCTGGCTGGACGGAAAATTGATCCCCTGGCGCGAGGCAAGACTTCATGTTCTCTCGCATGGACTGCATTATGGCGGTTCGGTTTTCGAGGGCGAACGCGCCTATGGCGGCAAGATCTTCAAATCGCGCGAGCACACCGAGCGGTTCCTGAAGTCGGCGGAACTGCTCGGATTCGAGATCCCCTACACGGTCGAGCAACTGGAAGTCGCCAAGCAGCAGGTGATCGACGACAATGGCGGCGGCGATCTCTACGTGCGCCCGGTCGCCTGGCGCGGCTCGGAAATGATGGCGATTTCCGCCCAGCAGGCGAAGATTCACGTTGCCATCGCTGTCTGGGCCTGGCCGTCGATGTTCGACATCAACACCAAGATGCAGGGCATCCGCCTCGACATCGCCGATTACAAGCGCCCCGATCCGGCCTGCGCGCCCTCCCATGCCAAGGCCGCTGGCCTTTACATGATCTGCACGATCTCCAAGCACAAGGCCGAACGCAACGGCTATGCGGATGCCATGATGCTCGACTGGCAGGGCCGCGTCGCCGAATGCACCGGCGCCAACATCTTCTTCGTCAAGGATGGCGCGATTGAAACGCCAATCGCGGATTGCTTCCTCGACGGCATCACCCGCCAGACAGTGATCGAACTTGCGCGCCGCAACGGCTACACGGTGACGGAAAAGCGCATTATGCCGGACGACCTGAAGAACTACTCCGAGTGCTTCATCACCGGTACGGCGGCGGAAGTAACCCCGGTGCGCGAGATCGGCCCCTACAATTTCCAGCCCGGCGCGCTGACCCGCAACCTGATCGAGGCTTACACGGCGGAAGTGACGCCGAAGTAAGCGATTTCAAATGGCGCGGGAGCGTCCCGCGCCATTCGACATGCGCCTAGATATCCGCCGCGATGATCGCGGCGACATCGCAATCGGGATCATCCACGACCCGCCCGGCCTGCCGTTCGATAACCTGCTCGAACAGTTGGCGCACAGAGCGACCGTTGCCGAAATCCTTGCCGCGCGTCTCGTACATCTCCGTCAGCCGCACCATCAGCGCGGTGCGGGAGGCCTCGTCGAGCATGTAGCCCTGCCCCTTCGCCAGGGCCGAGAAAATCGCCATCATCTCGTCCGGCGTATAATCGGCAAAATGGATGGTGCGGGAAAAGCGTGATTTCAGCCCCGGATTGCTGTCAATGAAACCGCCGATCTCGTCGGTATAACCGGCGATGATGACGGCAAGGCGCTCGCGCTTGTCCTCCATTTCCTTCAACAGCGTGTCGATGGCTTCCTGCCCGAAATCGGTGCCACCGCTGCCGTTGAGCGTATAGGCTTCGTCGATGAACAGCACGCCGTCGAGCGCCTCCTTCACCTTGTCCTTGGTCTTGCCCGCCGTCTGGCCGACATAGCCCGCGACGAGCCCGGCCCGATCAGTTTCGACGACATGGCCGCGCCGCACAAGCCCGAGCGCGGAGTAGATCTCGCCGATCAGTCGGGCCACGGTGGTTTTACCTGTGCCGGGATTGCCGGTGAACACGAGATGCAGGCTCAGCGGCAGCGGCGCCATGCCCTGCGCGGTGCGGCGCTGGTTGACGCGCGCGACATTGACGAGCTTGCGAATTTCCGCCTTCACCCCGTCGAGCCCGATCATCTTGTCGAGGCGCGCCAGCACATCGGTGACATCCAGAGACTTCACAAACCCCTGATCCGGCACATCCGCCGCCCTGAAGCGGCTCGGGTCGGCCTGCGGATGGGCGAACAGACGCTGCGCCTGCCGCTCGATCATGTTTTCGAAAAACGCCCGCACCTCGCGGGCATTGCCGAACTGCTCGTCACGGGTGCGGTACATCTCGTTCAGCACGAAGCTGATCCGGTCACGCGCGTCATCGCCGATTTCGAGCTTGTTGCCCCGCGACAACCCCTCGAAAATCTGCATCAACTCGCCCGAATTGTAGTCCTCGAAGTGGATCTGCCGGGTGAAGCGCGATTTCATGCCCGGGTTGGCATCAATGAAGGCGCGCATCTCGTTACGATAGCCGGCAACGATCACCGTCAGCCGGTCGCGATGATCCTCCATCGCCTTCAGCAGCGTGTTGATCGCCTCGATACCTGTGTCCGAGGTGCTGCCTGGCTTGGCAAGGGTGTAGGCTTCATCGATGAACAGCACGCCGTCGAGCGCCTTTTCGATGGCCTCGCGCGTCTTTTTCTCGGTGCCGCCCACATAACCATCGACCAGAGAGGAGCGGTCCACCTCGACGACATGGCCAGAGGCACAGACCCCGAGTTCGCGGTAGATCTCGCCAATCAGCCGCGCGACGGTGGTCTTGCCTGTGCCCGGATTGCCGGTGAACACAAGATGCGAGGAGACGGGCGCCACCGGCAGCCCTTGCGCGCGGCGGCGCTGGTTGGCCAGCATCAGCGCTTTCAGCGATGCGAGCTCGGTTTTCACTTCGGTGAGGCCGATGAGAGCCTCCAGCCGCTGCATCGCATCGCCGGCCTCGGCGATTGGCGCAGACGCAGCCTCGACCGGCTGCGGTGCGGTTTGGGCCGCGGCCGGAGCCGGGGCAGCAGCAGGGGGCAGGATCGGCGCAGCAACCGGGGCAGGCGCAGCCGCAGCCACCGGTCCTGAAGGCGTGGTCGGCGGCAGGATCGCGGCAGGGCGCGCAAGCGCTGCCACCGCCGGGCCATTGTCGCCGTTCAAAATCCAGCCCGAGCGCGCAATGATGGCGTTCAGGACCTCATCCTGGATGAGATCGGCGACCTTGATGAGGTCAGCGGTGGTCATCAGCTTCACCTGCCGGATCACCCGCACGAAGGCTTCCGCGCGCATGGCGGCAATGCCGTCGAGGGTGAGATCCAGCCGGAAAACCGTCGCGATTTCATTGAAAAGCTGGATGTAGACGAGCCGGATGTAGTTTTCGAGCGATGTCTGCGCATTGCCGCTGCGCGTCACCCGCTCCTGATAGTCGAGCATCTTGGTGCGGTAGAAGTCGAGCCGCGTCACGAACGCCTTGACAGTGGTTTCCGCATCGAGCGGCGAAGGCGAAACCAGACGCGCCAGATCCTCAGGTACACGCTTGTGCAAGGCACCGATCGACCAGCCCGGCAGTGCATCGGGCGCCACCTCGCCGATGACGCGCGGATAGGCCTGGAACGGTTCCTGCCCGGCCAGCGGAAACATCAGATGCCGCCCCTCGAAGACTGGTTCCGGCTCGGCCTTGCCACGAAAAAGGTTCAACCCGAGGCCGATTTTCTGCCGAAGTCCCTGCACGCCACACCCGATATTATGATTGACCCAAGGGAACCCTAGGCAAAAACCGCAAAGGAACGCTGAAGAGGCATGGTTTATGGCTGGAAACCAGCGATGTGCGGCTGCGCACATTCGTCCGGCGACAGAAGCCTTAGAAGGAAACCCAGCATCGACAGGGCAGTGACCAGCCCGCCGGTATCGAGATCCAGAGTAGTATTGAGCCTCGCGCGCTGATCGCCCCCAAGCGCTGAGGATCATGCGAGACCCCGCCGCTGGAATACGCGGTGGGGTTTTCGTTTTCAAAACCCGCGTCCTTGTGCCACCGTCGCTCCGATCTAGTCCGGGAGCACAGCCATGGCCTTGCATTTCACGAAGGATGAATTTGCCCGTCGCCTCGCCGCCACAAAGGCCGCGATGGCCGCGCGGGGGCTTGATGCCCTGTTCCTGTTCCAGCAGGAGAGCATGTACTGGCTCACCGGCTACGACACTTTCGGCTTCTGCTTCTTCCAGTGCCTCGTCGTCCGGGCCGATGGCCGGATGGTTTTGCTGACCCGCTCGGCGGATCTTCGACAGGCTGAATTGACCTCGACGCTCACCGACATCCGCATTTGGAAGGATGCACCCGATGCCGCCCCTGCCCTCGCTTTGAAGGACATCGCGGCAGGGCTCGGACTTGCCGGCAAGCACATCGGCGTCGAATATGAGAGTTATGGCCTCGTTGCCGCCAATGGCCGGAAACTTGATGCGGCATTTACCGGCTTTGCAACGCTCGTAGACGAATCGTCGATCATCACGCGCCTGCGCGCGGTCAAATCAGCCGAAGAGATCATCTACGTCCGCGAGGCGGCCCGCCTGTCGGACGCGGCGGATCTGGCAGCCATCGCACTTTTGGAGGGCGGTGCGGACGAAGGCGACATTCTCGCCGCCCAGCACAACGCCATCTTCCGGGGCGGCGGCGATTATCCCGCCAACGAATTTATCATTGGTTCGGGCCGCGATGCGCTCCTCTGCCGTTACAAGGCCGGGCGCCGCAAGCTCGATGCCGATGATCAGATCACGCTCGAATTTGCCGGTGTTTTCCGCCACTACCATGCCGCCGCCATGCGCACTCACATTGTGGGCAGGCCCCGCCCTAACCACCGGCCCTACCATGCCGCTGCGCGTGAGGCGCTCATGGCCTGCGAGGCCGAACTGAAGCCGGGCCGAACGGCAGGCGATGTCTTTGCCGCCCATGCCCGCATTTTT
>JAIUNP010000252.1 GCA_020161975.1 Pseudomonadota bacterium | reverse complement strand
GGTGTGAAACAGCGGCAGCGATGTCACCAGCACATCATCCGCGCCAATCTCCAGAAACCGGGCGGCATGAACGCCCCACCAGTAGAATTGCGCATGCGGGCAGATCACCCCCTTGGGCGCACCCGTCGTGCCCGAGGTGTAGAGGATGGCGAAGGCATCGCCCGGCTTTGCGGCATATGCGGCCATCGCCTCGCCCGGCGGCATGGGCGTAACGTCGCGACCGAGGCCCGGAACCTCCGCCGCATCGAGCGACCAGACCCGTTCGAGCGGCAGCCCCGCCAGCGCATCGGGTTCAAGCGCCGCCAGCAGCACGGGGTCGGCGATCAATAATCGCGTGCCGGAGTTTTCGAGGTAATAGCGCAGTTGCCGCGTTTTCACCGCCGTGTTGATGGGCACCGCCACCGCGCCGAGCCAGCCGCAGCCGAGCAGGATTTGCAGCACCTCGGGCCGGTTGTTCGACAGGATGGCGACGCGATCACCGGGGTTGATGCCTGCGGCGGCCAGCGCCCCGGCCATCCGTGCGGCAACGGCGGGCGCTTCAGCATAGGTCCAGCTCGCATCGAGACAACGGAACAATTGGCGGTCGCGGTGTCGCGCGCCTTGCGCCTCAAGCATCGCTGGAACGGTGCGCAGGGCGGGGGGGAACAGAGCGCGCAGATCGGTCATTTGGCAATCAATCATGGCCGCCGAGATAAGTCGCCGTGACCCGCGCATCGTGGATCAGATCGGATGCCTTGCCTTCCAGCGAAATCTCACCCGTTTCCAGCACATATCCGTAGTCGGCGGTCTCCAGCGCCGCCCGCGCATTCTGCTCGACCAGCAGGATCGAGACACCGAGTTCGCGCAAGGAGGAGATGATCTGGAAAATCTCGCGCACAATCAGCGGTGCGAGGCCGAGGCTCGGCTCATCCAGCATCAGAAGGCGTGGCTCGCCCATCAGCGCCCGCCCCAGCGCCAGCATCTGGCGTTCGCCGCCCGAGAGCGTGCCCGCGAGTTGACCGCGCCGCTCTTTCAGGCGTGGAAAGCGGTCATAGACCAGTTCGAAGCTGCGCCGGACATGGGCAGCATCGTGCCGCCGCGTATAGGCGCCGAGCAGCAGGTTGTCGGCGACCGGCATGTCGGCGAACAATTCGCGCTTTTCCGGCACAAGGCACAGGCCGCGCTCAACCCGGTCCTCGATCTCGGTGCCGGCAAGCGCGGCGCCGTCGTAAAAGACCTCGCCGTGCGACGGCAATGTGCCCATCAGCGCGGAAAGCAGCGTGGTCTTGCCCGCGCCGTTCGGACCGATGATGGTGACGATCTGCCCCCTGTCGACATGCAGCGAGACATCGCGCACCGCTTCGACCTTGCCGTAGGACACCGAAAGGCGACAGACATCAAGGAGGTATTGCGGAAGTTGGATCATGCCACGCCTCCGAGATAGGCTTCCTGCACGGCTGGGCTGGCGCGCACTTCCGCCGGGGTGCCCTCCATCAGCTTGGAGCCGAAATCGAGCACGACGATGCGATCCACAAGGCCCATCACGAAATCCATGTCGTGTTCCACCAGCAGGATCGAGACGCCGCGCGCCTGAATGGCTTTCAGCAGCACGGCGAGTGCGTCCTTCTCTCCCTTGCGCAGCCCGGCGGCGGGTTCGTCCAGGACGATCAGAATCGGATCGGCGGCCAGCGCCCGAGCGATTTCCAGCACACGCTGATTGCCGAGCGGCAGGTTGCCCGCAAGCTCCATCGCCTTGCCGCCAAGCCCGACCGCATCGAGTGCGTCGAGCGCCACGCGCGTCGCCCGTCGTTCCTCCTCGCGTTCGAGATGCAGCAGGCATTTGCCGAACCCGGCCTGGGTGCGAATGTAGACGCCGAGCAGGACGTTATCGACCAGCGTCATGCCTGGTCTGAGTTTCACGTGCTGGAATGTCCGGGCAAGCCCCGCGCGGGCGATATCCATCTGCCGGGCGTTGCTCATATCCTCGCCCAGAAAGACAATCTTGCCACTGTTGATTCCGAGGGCGCCGCTGACGAGATTGAACAGGGTCGATTTGCCGGCGCCATTCGGGCCGATCAGCCCGAGGATTTCGCCGGCCTGCAGGTCAAACGATACGTTGTTGACTGCGACGAGGCCACCAAAGCGCTTTGTCACACCCTCGACGCGAAGAATTTCGCTGCCTTTGGCAGGCGGCGTGCGATGCGGCAAGCCCGTTGCTGCGGCGGGCGGCAAGGTCGTATCGCGCGGCACGAACGTGCCGAGCAGCGACAGCACGCCGCCGCGCGCATATTGCAGCAGCAGGATCAGCGACACGGCGAAGGCGACAATTTCAAGCTGTGTCGCGTTCTTCGACAGATGCGGCAGGATGTCCTGCACCCAGTTCTTGAGAAAGACCACCAGCGCCGAACCGACCAGTGCCCCCCAGATCGAGGCAGCGCCACCCGCCATCGCCATCAGGAGATATTCGATTGAGGCGCGGACATCGAAGGGCGAAGGCGAGATGAAGCGCAGCATGTGCGCGTAAAGCCAGCCCGCGAGCCCCGCCAGAACGGCGGCGAAAACGAATATCAGCATTCGCATACGGAACAGATCGACGCCGACGCTCGCCAGCATCGTAGCGCCGCCGCGCAGCGAGCGGATGGCCCGCCCCTCTCGCGAATCGAGCAGGTTGGACACCAGCCACATCGCCTCAGCCACCAACGCGAAGATGAGGTAATAGATCGACGTGTTCGGTGCCAGCGAGAGGCCGAACACGGTGATCGGCGGGATTCCACGAATTCCATCATGCGCGCCAAGGCTAGGGATGTTGGCGAAGAGATAATAGATCGCGATGCCCCAGGCGATGGTCGAGAGCGGCAGGTAATGTCCCCCGAGGCGCAGCGTGGTCGCGCCCAAAAACAGCGCGACGGCCGCAGTCAGGGCGAGCGCCAGTGCCAGCCCGGCAAAAGGTGGCAAGCCCATCACTGCGGTGGCCCAGGCTGCGGCATAGGCTCCGATGCCAACGAATGCCGCCTGACCGAAGGAGGTCAGCCCACCAAAACCCGTCAGCAGCACCAGCCCGAGCGCAACGATGGCTCCGATGCCGATGTAATTCATCAAGGTAATGGTGAAGGCCCCCGCGAAGATAGGCACGACGGCAATGAACGCCGCAACGATCCAGGGCAGAAGGCGCTTGACCCGAGGCGAAAGAACCGGCGCGCTCACGCGATGTCCTCCTCTTCCTCTTCATGTTGCGGTGCCGCCAGCGAGCGCCAGATCAGGATCGGGATCAGCGCAGAAAACACGATTGTCTCCTTGATCTGGCTCGACCAGAAGGAGGCGAAGCTTTCGAGCAGGCCGACAGCAATCGCCCCGAGAGCCGTCAGGGGATAGCTCGCCAGCCCGCCGACGACCGCGCCGACGAAGGCTTTCAGGCCGATCAGGAAGCCTGAATCGTAGTAAAGCGTCGCCACCGGACCGATCAGCAGGCCCGAAACGCCGCCGAGCAGCCCCCCGAGCAGATAGGCAATGGTGCCCGTCACCTGCGGTCGGATGCCAACGAGGCGCGCACCGAGCCGGTTGCTTGAGGTCGCTTTCAGCGCTTTGCCGCTGATGGTGCGCTCAAAATAGAGGTAGAGCAGGCCCGAGAACGCCGCCGCCGCCAGAACCACCAGGAGGGTCTGCGCGCTGACGATAACTCCACCGACATCGAAGATTGCGCGCGAGATTGGCTCGGTGCGGTACCCTTCCGGGCCAAAGAACAGCAGTGCGAGGCCAGAAATAGCGAAGTGCACCGCAACCGCCACGATCAGCAACACCAGCACCGAGGCATCGGCGAGCGGGCGGAAGGCGATGCGGTCGAGCAGTGGTGCGATCGGCAGCACGAGCGCCAGCGCAAGCAGCATCTGAGCCCAGAATGGCAGCACCGTCCCTTGTGACAACCACGCAATCAATGGCGGTAGCACTGGCAATATGCCGTAATAGAGAATGGCCTTCGGGATTTTCGCGGCCTTGCCAGCCCGAAGATGGGAGGTCAATTCCATCAGGAGCGCGATGCCGGCCAGCACGCTGACCAGCATTACGGTGCCCGGCAATTGCCCGGTTTGCAGCATCGCCAGCGTCAGCGCCGAATAGGCCGCAAGATCACCGAACGGCACGAACATGACGCGGGTCACAGAGAAGATCAGCACGGTG
This sequence comes from Pseudomonadota bacterium, assembly GCA_020161975.1. Classification (GTDB taxonomy): domain Bacteria; phylum Pseudomonadota; class Alphaproteobacteria; order Rhizobiales; family Beijerinckiaceae; genus JAIUNP01. The sequence continues at coordinate 1,739 of JAIUNP010000252.1, read as the reverse complement.
CCAAGTGCGATCAGTACATAGATCGCGCCGGTCGCGATGCCGTCAACGGCCAGAATCGAAGCGATCTGGATATCCATGCGCCACCCCCTCGGACAACACCATTCAATGGCACTCGGAAACGGTCAAGAAAATACTTTACGTTTAAAATAATTTTCGCCTACACTCTCGGAACGTTCGAGGAAGGTCACAGCTGATGGCGAAGCCGATCCGCATCTGGTACCAGAGTTATGTCGATTACGAGAACGGCAAGACCTATTGGGATCGGCTGCGCGGACATCTGGCCACCATCGTCGACCCCGGCACCAGCGTCGAGGTGCACGGCATCACGCCTTTCGACAATTACGCCCATGCCATCGTCGAATATCGTTGCGGCCGCGAGGTGATCTGCAACGCCATCCGGGCCGAGCGCGAGGGCTATGACGCTTTCGTCATCGGCCATTTTCAGGATGCCGGGCTCTATGAGGCGCGCGCCGCCGTCGATATTCCGGTGCTGGCCCTGGGCGAGGCGTCGATGCTCTATTCCTGCCAGCTTGGCCAGCGCATCGGCATCGTCACCATCAACACGCGTTACATTCCGTGGTTTCACCATCAAATCCGTAAATACGGGCTGGAGCATCGCGTCACCGGCGTGCACGCCATGTCCTTTGCGCCGGGGCAGATTCTCGAAGCTTATAATTCGACCGAAAAGGCCGATGAGGTCGAGCGGCTGTTCAAGGAACAGGCCGATCCGTTGATCGCGCAGGGCGTCGATGTGCTGATCCCCGGCGGCGGCATTCCGATGCTGCTGTTCTCGGCCATCCACGGCCACATCATCGGCGGCGCGCCGGTGGTCAACGGCATACCGATCGTTGTGAAGATGGCGGAAATGGCGGTCAAATTGAAGAGGATGAGCGGTCTGAGCACCAGCCGCGTCTCGGATTTCTTCAAGCCGCCCAACGAAATACTCGAAGAGTTCATGGCCAACCCGAAAGGGCTCTGACCATCCCGAGGGGAGCGCGGCAATGTCCGCAAGAGGAGGAAAACGCTGATGACCATGCATAAAAAAGCGGCGCTGCTGGGCGCATTGATGGCAACTACCGCATTTTCAGCGGCGCAGGCCGAAATCAAGGTTGGTTTCATCACCTCGATGTCGGGGGCGGTGTCGTCGATCGGCATCCCCTATTCGCGCGGGATCAAGGCCGGCGAGACCTACATCAGCGAGGTTGGCGGCGAGAAGTTCACGGTCATTGCACTCGATGACGCCTCGGACATCTCAAACGCCTCCAAGCTCGCGCGCAAGCTGATCGAGGAGGACAAGGTCGATGTGCTGATCGGCACAGCGGGCGCGCCGGGCTCGGCGGCGATCATGGCGGTGGCGACCGAGATGAAGGTGCCTGTCGTCGGCATCACGCCGGTCGTCTCGGTGCCCAAGAACGACGGCAAGCCCTGGGCGATGACGGTGGTGCAGCCGGCATCCGACATGGTCGGCGCGGTCGTCCAGGAAATGGCGGCGCAGAAGCTCAAGAACATCGCCTTCATCGGCTTTTCCGATAGCTGGGGCGATCTGGTCTACAATAACGGCAAGGCGGCAGCCGACAAGCTCGGCATCAACATCGTCACCAACGAGCGCTATGCCCGCGCCGACACCTCCGTCTCGGGGCAGGTGCTCAAAGTCGTAGCGGCACGTCCCGATGGCGTGCTCAACGGCGGCTCGGGCACCGGCGGGGCGCTGCCCTATGAAAGCTGGCTGACCAACCTCC
>JAIUNP010000251.1 GCA_020161975.1 Pseudomonadota bacterium | reverse complement strand
AGTCACCAACGCTTTTGATAGCGCCGTTGATCCAGCCTACAACGGCCTCGGCGCACCCGATGGACTGGCCACGGGTGGCCAGAATGGAGGCTTCGGCTTCGGTCCGTGGGCGTTTGTGGTGAACGTCAGCGGCGGCTCCTTCATCCAGAACGGCGGGCCCAGCGGCAAATCATTTAATCTCTGGAACAATGGTTCTGATGGCGCCACCACGGCCAATCGGTCATTCAATACTCCATTGGTCGCCGGGGATTCCTTCACCTTTTCCCTGCGCTTGAATGGGCTGCGCGGCCAGGACACGAACCGGATTGATCTCCAAGACGTGAACGGCAACGTCGTGTTCAGCTACTGGCATAAGGGCGGCGACAACCTGAACGGTTGGTTTGCCGACGCGGCCAATGCCACGGGCGTCGCAACGAATTTTCCGTACGCCTATCAGAGTTTTCAGGCATTCCGCTTCACGCTCACGAGCGCGACGACGTACACCTTCACGGATCTGGCGAATGGCGCCAATTTCTCCGGCACCATCGCCAATACTCCCATCACGCAGTTCACCCTCCGGCGTCAAAACGGTTCACCCGCGCCGAGCAATGGGCAGGACTTTCAGTTCGATAGTTTCAGCGTTGTCGCCGCCACGCCTGCCTCCTTCCAATCGGTCACTCCGGCGCCCAACTCGATCAGCGCCGCCACGAATGCGGCCATCACGTTGAATGTCGCGGCGGGCAGCGTGCCGCTTAATCTCAATTCTGTGGTGATGCGACTGGACGGTAACGTGGTCACGCCGACCGTCGGCGGCAACCCGACCGTCATGAGCATCGCCTACACGAACTCGACGCCATTCAGCTACGCGTCCACCCACACCGTGCAGGTCGTGGTGCAGGATGCGAACACCGTTTCTTACACCAACACCTGGAGTTTCACCGTGGGTTATGCGGCGTTGCCCATCACCTTGGCGGGACCGTTCAGCACCGGCGGCGGCGCGGACGTGACCATCTTTTCCACCGCCGGCGAAGGCTGGATCGGAACAAATTATGACACCACTTCCAGCAAGACGCTCTACACCCGGTACAGCATGGTCTTCAATGATCTGAACAATGAAACCGGCACCGGCGGCGGCTATGGCGGCTTGCAATTCTTCCAAAACGGCGCGGAAAAATTAATCGTTGGTAACGCCTGGCAATCTTTGAACTGGAGTTTGGATGGCGGCGGATTCCAGACGGATTTGGATCAGTTCCTGCCAGTGTTCCTGGGCGAATGGCATACCATCGTGGTTCGTACGGACTACAACCCGAACGGCACGGATACCATCAAGGTCTGGCTCGATCCGGATTTCACGAAAACCGAAGCGGAACAACCCGTCCCGCCCACGACCTACGCCACCATTGACGCCAGCTTCAACAACATCCGCCTGCGTTGCGGCAACGGCACCGCCAACGCCACCTGGACAAATGTGATCGTCGGCGTGAACTCGGCTCAAGTGGGATTTGTGGCTCCAGCGGAGCCGCAGTTCCAAAGCTATGTGCCCGGCCAGAACGCCACCCACGCCGCCCCCAACTCGCCCATCAGTTTGCTGGTGTTGTTTGGCACCTATGGCATCACCGCCAACAACGTCATCCTCACCGTGGACGGAAACAACGTCACCCCGAACTTCACCGCAACACCGAATTCGCTGACCATTCAATATCAGCCCACCACGCCGTTCGAACTCGGCTCCTTCCACAGCGTCGTGCTGAGTCTGGTGGATGCCAATGGAACGCCGTACTCGACGGCCTGGAACTTCACCGTGGACACCTATCCGAGTCTGCCGGTGACGCTGCCGGATCAGATTGATATCACCGGCGGCGGCGAAGGCCTCCAGATCGACCCCGTTTTCGATGCGGACCACATCCTTTGCGCCAAAGGCCCGGCATTCACGCTCAACGGCTTCGGAAATCGCCACCGTCGTATCGACGAGCCGGAGATAGGCCGCGCGCCTGAGGCCCGTGATTGTGGCCCCGACACCTTCGGCATGGACGGTGTAGACCAGTCGCAAGCGGGGGCGGGCGAGTTTCGCCAGCATGCCCCAGGAGCGGCTGCCTTCGTTATGGGTATGGATGACCGTGGCACCATGCCGGCGGATGATGTTCAGAATTGCTGTCAGATACTTCGGACTGAGGTGGCCCTCGCGCCGTCCAAGGCGGTACAGCGGAACGCCGGTTGATTCCAGTTCCGCCACAAGGCCTTGGTCGCATTCATCGTTCATGATGACGACGACGAACCCGGTCTGCCCGGCCTTCGCGGCTTCGCGCATGGTCGAGACCAGAAGCCGTTCCGCCCCACCCACCCGGAGCGAGGAGATCAGATGCAGGACGACGGGCTGGGCCGGCGTGGACATCAGGCCGATTGCGGCTTCTGCCCTACCGCCCGACGCAGCAGGGCCGGAAGGATCAACCCAAGGAAGATGGTGTTGGTGCGGGCATAGCGCCAGAACATGCGCCGGGGCTCCTGCAACATGCGGTAGAGCCACTCCATGCCGATCTTCTGGACAAGGGCCGGCGCGCGTTCGACATGGCCGGCGACGACATCGAAGGTGCCGCCCACGCCCATCAGGAAGGGTACGTTCATGCTGTCGCGATGGGCGCGCATGAAGCGCTCCTTGCGCGGCGTCGGCATGGCGATGAACAGACAGTCAGCGCCACTGGCGCGCACGTCTGCGGCGACGCGCGCGTCTTCTTCCGGCTTGAAATATCCATGCTGGGCCCCGGCAAACTCGATTGCCGGATAACGGCGCCTGAGTTCGGCCATCGTGGCATCGAGCACCGCCTGGGTTGCCCCCAGAAGATAGGGCCGGAAGCCGCGCTCCGCGCAGACGCCCATCAGGTCGTCGAAGAGATCAACGCCGGCGACGCGCTCGTCGACCCGATGTCCCATCAGGCGCAGGGCGTAGGCGATACCCATGCCGTCGATGCCGACGATATCGCTGTCGCGCACGTCGCGGTCGAGTTCGGCGTCGGTGCGGGCATTGACCAGTTTGGCGACATTGAGCGCCACATGCTGGCAGCGCTGCCGCGTTTCCATGGCCTTCACTGCCCTGCCGATGGTTTCGGCGCGGCTGAGGATGTCGACGGGGGTATCAAACAGAGTTACGCGCATGGGTCACCTCGTCAGTTTATGGCACGCAAGGCATTTACATTCCGTTCGAGCGTGATGAACGCCCAGATCTTGTCGGCGAAGTCGGCCTTGCCGGACATGTGTGCGGCCACAACCTTTTCCATCGCGCCGGATTTCAGGAAATCGCGCTGCCAGGTTGTCGCCAGCGTCTCCTCGACCAGCGGGCGCAACTCATTGCGCAACCAGCGGCCGAGCGGCATGTCGAAGCCGACCTTGGGGCGCTCCACGCATTCGGCTGGCAGGTAGCGCAGGGCAAGCTGACGCAGCAGGTATTTCTGCTTCTTGCCGTTAACGATCATGTTGTCCGGCAGGGAGGCGGCAAAATCAGCGACATAGCGGGTGATGAACGGCACCCGCGCCTCGATGGAGGCATGCATGGTCGCCCGGTCGGTGATGGTCAGAAGATCGTCCGGCAGGCGATAGGTCTGGTCGAGGAACAACGCATCGCGCAGGGTTCCGGCGGACGGCAGCGGCCCGATATCGTCCCGGAATACCTCCTTGAGGAGGAACGGCTCGAAAACCATGCTCGTGCCGGTGTAACGCGGATCGGCAACGGCCTGGCCGATGTAGTGGATCAACCGGGTCCGCGGCCAGAGCAACTGGCGCGCCAGCGGGGCAAGGAAGGGCACAAAGCGGCCAATGCGGTTGGCGGCCTGAGCCAACTGGAATCGGTAGTACTGGTTGTAGCCGCCGAAGAACTCATCGGCACCCTCCCCCGAAAGGACCACCTTGAAGCCGTTGTCATGGGCATAGCGCGCCACAAGGTAGCGCATCACCGACGCAGGTTCGGCGCTGGCGTCATCGGCAATGATGGGCCAGCTTTCCAGCATCCCGACCAGATCATTGCCATCGACGAACTTGACGAAGTGGCGCAGGCCGAACTTCCGGGCGATTGCCTCCGAATAGGGGCTCTCATCGTATCGCTTGTCGCGAAAGCCGATGGAGAAGCAGGCGAGATTCTCCACATATTTCGAGGCGATGGCCGTCGTCAGGCCGGAATCGATTCCACCTGACAACAGTGCCGCCACCGGAACATCGGACACCAGATGCCGCCGGATCGAGAAATTGAGGATTGCATCGAGCCGGTCGAGAAGTTCGGCTTCCGGCGCATCGGACACGGCAATGTCCGGGCGATTGTACCAGCGCTCAACCGTGATGCTGTGGCTGTCCAAGTCGTAGATCGCGACATGACCGGGCGGCACCTCGTGAACATCGTCAAACAGCGTGTTGGCGCCGCGCGCGCCGCGTCCGACGTAGAATTGATAATAGCCCTGCGGATTGATGTTCTTGTCCGAGAGCGTCATCAGGGCGGGAATCGTCGAGGAGAAAGCAAAGGCCTCGGGCTTGAGGATGTAGTAAACCGGCTTGATGCCGAAGGCATCACGCGCCAGATACAGCTTGCGCTTTGCCTTGTTCAGATAGCCGAAGGCAAACATGCCGTCGGCCTTGTCGAGGAATGGGACTCCTTCGACGCCAAGGCCGCGCAGCAGAACCAGCGTGTCGGAATGGTTAGGGTAGTCGATGCCGGGAATGTGCAGATCGGCGTGATTGTAGATCTCGCCGTTGAAGGCAAGGGCGCCCTTCTCGTCTTCCATCGGCTGCTGACCGGCCATCAGGTCGATGATCGAGAGCCGGGTATGGATCATTTCCGCCCCGGCATAGTCGCCGAAGCGGAAGTCATCCGGTCCGCGCCGGCCAAGGCTGCGCAAGGCTGCAGACCGGAAGCGGATGGACCGTGCCTCGGAAGGTTGGCGCTGAACAAGCCCTGCAATGCCACACATGATACCGCTCCCTTGCCACTCGCTGCTTATTCGTCTTCGTGGGCCTGGAGCAGGCCGACGGTGTCGATCACGACCTTCGAGGCGAGGGCGGCGCGGTCGACATTGCGGAACTTCGAGTGCGAGACGAGGATTGCCACGACATCAGCCTCGGCAACGGCCTCGTGATGGTCAACGAACTCGACATTCGGGAGCCCTGCGAGGCCCTTGGGCAGGTGCTCGATGTTCGGTTCGACGATCAGCAGACGGCCCAGCTTGCGCTCGGCAAGGATGTGGGCGATCTCCAGCGCCGGGCTTTCGCGCAGGTCATCGACATTCGGCTTGTAGGCAAGGCCGAGCACCGCAATCACCGGCTCCTTGTAGCGGCCGGCCAGGCGCGTGATCTGGTCTGCGACGCGCACGGGCTTGGCATCGTTCACTTCGCGGGCATGGCGGATCAGCGGGGTCGCATCCGGCAGCGCCTCGTGGATGAACCACGGATCGACCGGGATGCAGTGGCCGCCAACGCCGGGGCCCGGCGAGAGGATGTTCACGCGCGGATGCAGGTTCGCCATCTTCACCACCTGCCAGACATCGACGCCGAGGTGATCGCAGACGAGGCTGAGTTCGTTGGCGAATGCGATGTTGACATCGCGGAAGGCATTTTCGGTCAGCTTCGAGAGTTCGGCGACGCGGGAAGTCGTGAGCTTGATCTTGCCCATCGCGAAGAAGCGATAAACCTCGCGGGCCCGCAGTGCCGAACGATGATCGAGGCCGCCGACGATGCGGGCGTTGTCAACCAGTTCACGCAGGGTCTGGCCGGGCAGGATGCGCTCCGGGCAATAGGCCATCATGACGTCGGACAGCTCGGGCAGCGTGTCAGGGAAGGTGAGATCCGGACGCAGACGACGAAGCTGATCGGCGGCGCGCTCGGTGGTGCCGACCGGCGAGGTCGATTCGATGACGATCAGATCGCCCTTCTTGATGAC
>JAIUNP010000250.1 GCA_020161975.1 Pseudomonadota bacterium | reverse complement strand
GAGCGGGGTCTGTGGGGCCGGGCTGGGGCAACGGCAAGGCCAGCGCTGTTGCCTATGCGCGCGAGGGGGCGATTGTCGCCTGCGTCGACGTCAACGAAACCGCAGCGCAGGAAACCGTGAGGATCATTTCCGGCGAAGGTGGCAAGACGCCGATGTCGGCGGTCTGCGACGTGACCAACGAAGGGCAGGTGAAGGCCGTCGTCGATTTGGTCATGGGAATGTTTGGCCGCATCGACATTCTGCACAACAATGTCGGCACCACGAAAATGGGCGGTCCGCCGGACATCACGCTGGAGGACTGGCACCGTCAGATCGACATCAACGTCACCGGCGCATTTTTGGCCTGTCGCCATGTCATTCCGGTCATGCAGGCGCAGGGCAAGGGCGTTATCACCAACATCTCGTCGGCTGCCGGCTTGCGCTATACGGGGTATTCCTACGCCAGTTATTACGCTGCCAAAGGCGCCGTGAACCAGTTCACGGTGGGCATCGCCCTTCAATATGCGCGCGAAGGCATCCGCTGCAACGCGATCCTGCCGGGGCTGATGGATACCCCGCTGATCCACACCCAGATCACAGGCCAATACACGGATACCGCCGAGATGATGGCCAGGCGTCATGCCGCCTCACCCACGGGCAAGATGGGCACGGGGTGGGACATCGCCAATGCTGCGGTGTTTCTGGCTTCCGATGAAGCTGCATACATCAATGCGGTATGCCTGCCGGTTGATGGCGGACTGACGGCGAGATGCAGCTAGGAAAACCGGCGCAAGCTTCCCTAACCGCGTTCTCCGCGCAGCGTTGAAAGCCCGATCCCCGTGGCATCGAAACCACCATCAACTGCCAGCGTTTGGCCGGTGATGTAGCCTGCGCCGTCACTACAGAGAAAGAAGACGGCCTCTGCGATCTCGGTTTCCAGTCCATAGCGGCCGAGCGGGATCGCATCGCGGTAATCGGCCCGGATTGCGGCAGTATGGACCTGCCGCGCCATGGCCGTCTCCACCGGTCCGGGGGCGACGGCGTTGACGCGGATGCCGATGCCGGCGAACTCCGCCGCCAGCTGCTTGGTCAGGTGGCTGAGGCCGGCCTTGCTGGTGCCGTACGCGACGCGGAGCGTCGAGGCGCGCAGCCCGGAAATCGAGGTGATGTTGACGATGGCACCACCCCCATGGGCCTGCATGAACGGGGCCACCGCAACCGAACACAGGAAGGGGCCGGTCAGATTGACATCAAGAACGCGACGCCACTCGGCCGTCGTCGTCTCCAGCACGGGCTTGAACACCGCGACACCGGCATTGTTCACCAGCGCATCAATGCGGGCAAAGTGCCCAGCGATTGCCGCCACAGCATCGTTGACAGCCGCCGGTTCAGCGACATCACAGGTGATTGGCAGCACCCTCGCCGGCAAATCCAATGCCTCGGCGGCTGTTTCCAACGTCTTGCCATCAATGTCGATCAGACCAACAGACCAGCCGGCGGCAAGAAAGCGGCGTGCTGTCGCGAGCCCGATGCCCCGCGCAGCACCTGTTATGATGGCAACGTTGGGAGCATTCGCTGTCATCGACTGGCCTTTCGCGATCTGTTGTCCCTCGCCAACACCGTCAGGTGGGGAAGGCGAACACGGTTCAAGCTAGGGCATCGCCAGCGGGGGCGCCAGTCGTGAGCCCGCGGCCGGCGGCGCGGAGGCATAAAAAAATCCGGCCGCCCGACGGGGCGACCGGATCTTTGCGGAGTGGGGCAAGGGGGAAGCTGCCCGTCTCACGCGACTTCTGTTCAGGCAGCCTTGCTGCTCTGATCCTTGGCAGCCTTCACCGAAGTGGCGAAGATGTTGCGGATGATCGAAACACCGGCAACCAGCTGGTCGTAGTTCTGCTTGGCGATCGAGCGGATGTAATCCGCCTCAATGCGGTACACGTCGCCAAAGGTCGGGGCATTGGCGAGGTCCTTCACCATGTCCGTGGTGCGGGCGAGATTGGCGTAGGACGCATCAACGATGTGATGGCCGAGGCCGGTCAGGCCCTCGACACCCTTCACGGTGCCGGCAGAAACGACATTCACGGCGCTGGTGGCGCTGGTGCGCAGCGAGCCGGCCTTGTCCTTCACGGTGTCGGCAGCGCCGGCAACGGTCGAACGGACGGAGTTGAGGTATTCGGTGTTCTTGGCCTTGTCGACAACGCGGAACAGCGTCTTGACGGCAGAGTCAGCCTCGTTGCGGACTTCCTCGATGCGGGCCTCGGTCTTGGCGGTCTTGGTCATGATAAGCTCCATTCAGGTCAGTTGGAGGTTTGATCCAGCGCCTCCATCGCCGATAGTTCATATATAAACCAAGACATTGTGCAGTGCAACATAAATCTTTCGTCTGATCCGATTTTTTTCTCGTCGCGAGATCCGGGACGCGTTACCGCAGCCCGAATGCGTGCAGGACACTATAAAGGATCAACCCGATCAGCCCGCCGATCAGCGTTCCGTTGAAGCGGATGTATTGCAGGTCACGACCGATCTTGGTTTCGACCAGCAGGGTCATATGTTCCATGTCCCAGGCTTTCACCTGGTTGGAAATATAGGTCGAAATGCCCTGCTTATGCTCGGCAATGAAGGTTGAGAGGGCAGTCACCATACCCGAATTGAGTTCTGCCCTGAGTTCGGGATCTTCCCCGAGCGCCCGGGCGGCCGAGACCAGAACGGTCGTCAGGTGTCGCTGCAAGGCGGAATGCTCGGATTCCGCATCCGCTGTCACATAGTTCTTGAGGCTCTCCCAGCCGATGGCGAAGAACTCGGCGGTTTCAGGCCGCTGAAGCAACGTGTTCTTGAAGGTGTCGACCTTCTCCTGGAATTCCGGCGAATTGCGCAGGCGCAGGACGAGGTTGCGCACCAGCTTGTCAACTTCGAGGCGCAGCGAGTGATCAGGGTCCTGCTTGACCTCCTCGATCAGGCCGGCAGCCGACGTGATGATCTTGCGCAGAAGGAAACCGTCGGCACCGAGCGTTCGCAGCAGCGAGGGCAGTTCCTCGCGGATCTTGAGAAGGACGGTCTCGACCGATTTCGGCTCCAGCAGCAGTCGGCTCAGCACGTCGAGCAGTTCATCGAGGAAATGCTGGTGCCGCTGACCCTCCACCAGTCCTTCGATCAGGTTGGCGATGAGCGGGGCGACATTCACCCGCTCCGCAGCCTCCATCACGCGGTCGGCCACGAAAGCCCTCAGGCGCGAAGCATCGGCGGAATTCAGCGCATGGGGCAACATCCGCACGGCAAAGCCGGCAAGCACACCCGCCCGCTTCTCGTCAGCCAGCCAGTTGACGACCAGCTTGGCAAAGTCGGTTTCGGCGAGCTTGGCCCGCACCTGTTGCTCGGCCAGAAAATTCGCTTCGATGAACGAGCCGAGACTTTCAGCCACCCGATCCTGGTTCGAGGGAAGAATGGCCGTATGCGGGATCGGCAATCCGAGCGGACGGCGAAACAGAGCCACAACCGCATACCAGTCGGCGAGCCCGCCAATGGTTGCCGCCTCTGCAAAGGCGGCCAGATAGGCGAGCGCCGGATAGCGCGGCTCCAGTGCCTTGGCGGCGACGAGCGTCGCCAGGCTGGCCCCGAGCAGGGCGGTTGCGCCCGCCTGCATCCGGCGCAGGCTGGTCAGCTGTTCCTGATCTGCTGGCGAAAGCGGAGCGCGGGGCGCGGCCATGACCAGGAACCTTCAGTCGCGCGGATAACCGGCGAGAGATCCGTCACCGCTGATAAAATCGTCGACGATCGCCGCCGTTGCGTCCGCTTCCGTCACCACGAACAAATGCCCGTCATCAATTAACGCCAGCCGGGCGTTGGGGATGCGCGAGGCCAGCAATCGGGCATTGAAGACATTGATCAGGGGATCATCGGTGCCCGACAGCACCAGCGTCGGCATTTTCAGCGTGTGCAGCCAGTGAACCGAGGTCCAGCCGGTCATGGCCAGAAGCTGGAGCGCGTAGCCGTAAGGCGTCGCCCCCTTCATTGCGGCAGCATGTTCGTGGATCAGTGTGGGGTCTTTGCGGAAGGCGCCGCCGTAGAGTTCGCCGGCGACCGAGCGCATATAGCCCTTGTCGATGTAGCGGCGCGGGCCGGCCATCTTGAAAATGGCGGAGAGTTTGCCCGGGATCATGACAACGCCCGGCGAGGTTGCCACCAGAATGAGGCGCTGCGTCGCGTCGGGATATTGCCGGGCGAACTGCTGTGCCATCGCACCGCCCCAGGAAACGCCGGCGACAACGACCGGCGTATCGATGCCCATTTCTGCGAGCAGATTGAAGGCGAGCTTGGCGAGCGTTCCGGGTCTGTAGGGACGCTCGGGCGCGGGCGAGCCACCGACACCGGGAACATCGAAGATCAATGCGCCGATGCCGCGACGACCGAGCGCTGCGATAAAGGGCAGCGCCAGTTCAAGGTTCGCGCCGATACCATTGAACATCAGAACCGTTGGGCGGTCCGCCGACGCTGGCGGGCGATAGGCGGTCGCAAGGCTCTGATCCCCTACCACCACCTGGCGGAAAAGGATGCCATCGGAACCCGGACGGTCAGAGGCTGTCTGGAACTGGGCGGCGGTGCGAGACAAGGGCAACTCCGTGACTGGAAAATTCGGGCAGGCGACAGCCTTGCCGCGAATGAAACCGGATTGGAGCGGCAGGTCAGGGGCAAACCCCGGAAACCCGCCGCTCCGTCTGGTCCTCAGGGCTCGAGCACATAAGAGCCTGGGGAAGCCATCAATTGCGGATGCCTGGTCGATCCAAGCGCCGCTGGCGCCGGTGCCTTGTCACCCGAATGCTTTTGCACCCAGCCGAGCCAGTGGATCCACCACGAGCCATTGGTGCGCGGATGTTTGAGCGCCCAGTCTTCGGCATCACGCTCGTTCGCCGGTCCAGCCACGAACGTCGCCTTGGGGGCGCCGGGCGGATTGAGCAGCGACTGGAGGTGTCCCGAATTCGAGAGCACGAAGGTGGCGCGTTTGCCGAACAGGCGGGCTGTCGCATAGCACGCCTTCCAGGGCGTGATATGGTCCGTTGTGCCGCCAACGACATAGGTGTCGAGCTTCACCTTCTTCATGTCGATCACTTCGCCGCCAATCGTCATGGCGCCGGCCTCGACGAAGGGGTTCTTCGCGATCAGGTCGAGATAGTCGTGATGCAGTTGCATCGGCAGGCGCGTCGTATCGGCGTTCCAGTAGAGAACGTCAAAGGCCGGCGGCGGATTGCCGAGCAGGTAGTTGTTGACCCAGTAGTTCCAGATCAGGTCGTTCGGGCGCATCCAGGCGAAGACGCGCGCAAGTTCGGCGCCTTCCAGTACTCCCTTGACCCGCGAGATTTCGCGGGCGGCCCGCACCGTTTCCGGCGTCACCATCGCCGCGAACTGGGAGGATTGTGCGCTGGAGGTATCAAGCACGCAGACTGCGAGCACGAGGCTCTCGATCTTCGTCTCGCCCCGCGCGGCGAGATAGCCGGCATAGGTCGAAGCTGTAATGCCGCCCGAGCAGGGACCGAGCAGATTGATCGTCTCCGAGCCGGTGATGTCGCGGATCGCATCAACGGCCTCGTCGAGCGCCAGCACATAATCGGTGAGGCCCCAGTTGCGCTGGGCCGGAGTCGGGTTACGCCAGGAAACGACGAAGGTCTGGATGCCGTTCCGGACGAGATAGGCGACCATGGATTTGTCTGGCGCCAGATCAACGGAATAGAACTTGTTGATCTGCGGCGGCACCATCAGCATCGGGCGCTTGTAAACCTCTGGCGTATTCGGCGCATACTGGATCAGCTCGATGATCTCATTGCGGAACACGACCGCGCCCGGCGAGATGGCGATGTTCTCGCCCAGTTTGAACTTCGACTTGTCCACGGTCGAAGGCATTCCGCCGTTCTCGATCATGTCGTTGACGA
>JAIUNP010000249.1 GCA_020161975.1 Pseudomonadota bacterium | reverse complement strand
AGCGCTCACCTTGCCAAGCTCAAGGCCGCCGGGCTCGTCAGCGTCGAAATTCAGGGCCGGCACCACTATTACCGCATCGCACGGCCGGATGTCGCCGGGGCACTGGAATCCCTCACCGGTCTTGCCGCACGTCTCGGCCGCCTGCGCACCCGCCCTGGCCCACGTGATGAGGCGCTGCGCCAGGCGCGCAGCTGTTACGATCACCTCGCCGGGCCGCTGGCTGTGGAAATGCACGACGCGCTGATCAATGCCGGGTTGATCACCGCCGCATCGGGCGGGCTGGCCCTGACACCGGAAGGCCGCAGCCGCTTCATCGCCGAAGGCATTGATACGGATGCGCTGGCAAGGAAGCCGCGCCTGCTCTGCCGTTCCTGCTTCGATTGGTCGGAGAGGCGGCACCACCTCGCCGGGAGCCTTGGCAAGGCGCTGCTTGACCTGATCCTTGCACGGGGTTGGGCAAAGCGGGCGCCCGGCACCCGCGCCCTGCATATCCCGGCAGAGGGCCGCCGCGGCTTCGAGGCTTTCCTGCAACGCCTCAAGGCCACGCCACCCCGGCAACGCACCGGCTGAACATCGGTCCTTCAGACGCTCTCCTTCTCCCTGCCCATGTTGAGCAGGTGATAGAGCATGATCGCGCCGAAGGTCGCGGTGCCGATGCCGCCGAGCTCAAAGCCGAAGATCGGCAGCTTGAGATCGCCCGCGCCGAGGATGAGCGCGGTGGCAACGGTGATCAGGTTCTTGGGCGAAGAAAAATCAACCTTGCTCTCGACCCAGATGCGCCCTGCCGTCGCGGCAATGAGGCCAAACACCACCACCGCAAGCCCGCCCAGCACCGCCACCGGAATGGTCCCGATCAGTGCCCCGAACTTGGGCGAAAAGCCAAGCAGGATGGCGATGCAGCCCGCCGCCACGAACACCAGCGTCGAATAGACCCGCGTCACCGCCATCACCCCCATGTTTTCAGCATAGGTGGTGACGCCCGTGCCGCCACCGGCGCCGGAAATCATCGTCGCCACGCCATCCGCCATGAAGGCGCGCCCGATCAGCGGGTCCATGTTGCGCCCGGTCATCACGCCGATGCCCTTGATGTGCCCCAGATTTTCGGCGACCAGAATGATTGCGACCGGGGCAATCAGCGCCATCGCAGGCCAAGAAAACACCGGCGCGACGAAATTCGGCAACCCGAACCAGGCTGCCGCCCCGACCTTGGACAAGTCGATTCCCGGCGCACCAAAGCTCGTCGCCGTCAGCGCATAGAAAAGATAGGCGATCAGCCCGCCGATCAGGATTGGCAGCCGCTGGGCAAAGCCCCGCCCATAGACCGCCACGACCGCCACCGCGACAACCGTCAGAAGCGCGACCCATTTGGTGTAGCCGGACGCGGAGATCATGCCAATGGCAACCGCCGTGAGGTTCAGCCCGATGGCGGCCACAACCGCGCCCGTCACCACGGGCGGCAGCAGCTTTTCAATCCAGCGTGTGCCGATGGACTGCACGATCAGCCCGATCAGCGCATAGACGAAACCGCAGAAGATGATACCGCCCAGCGCCACCGCAATGTTGGGGTTCGGGCCGCCGCCCTTGAAGCCGCTCGCCGCCAGCACGACGCCGATGAAGGCGAAGCTGGACCCGAGATAGCTCGGCAGCCGCCCGCCGGTCATGACGAAGAACAGCAGTGTCGCGATGCCGGAAAAGAAGATCGCAACATTGGGGTCGAACCCCATCAGGATCGGCGCCAGAACGGTCGCCCCGAACATCGCCACCACATGCTGCAAACCGGCAATCAACGTCTGCGCAGCAGGCAACTTCTCGTCCGGCATCACCGCGCCGGAGGTCTTCAGTGTCCAGTTCGGAAAATAGCTCATCCACGCCCCCTTATACTTTTGTTGGCGATCATGATTTGGCAGCGTCCCCGGGCGAAGCAAGCGGCCTCCCGGACAATCCACCGGTTTTTGCGCTCCCCCGCGACGACCTGCCCTCTTGCGCACGCGGCCGTCACGCGGCAGAACGCCGGCCATGACCCAGCATCTGACCCCGGAAGAACACGCCGCCCGGCGCGCCCGCATCACTGCTGACCTGCGCGAGAAGACAGGCATCGACGAGACGATGATCGAGCGGCTGGTCCGAGCGTTTTACGGCAAGGTGCAGGCAGACCCGGCGCTTGGCCCGGTGTTCGCGGCCCGCATCAGCGATTGGGAGCCGCATCTTGAACGGATGTTTGCCTTCTGGTCATCCGTGACGCTGATGACCGGTATCTACCATGGCCGCCCGATGCAAAAGCACTTCGGCCTGCCGGTGGAGGCTGCGCATTTTGACCGCTGGCTGGCGCTCTTTCGCGAGACGGCGCGCGAAACCTGCCCGCCCGTAGCGGCCGCTGTCTTTATCGAAAAAGCCGAGATGATCGCCCAGTCCATCGAGTTTGGCATGGCGACCATGGCCGGTATCCGCCTTGCGCCCGGCGAGCGGTTCGCAAACCCGGCCCTCGGGCAGGCCTGACAATCCTCACCGCATCGGCGGCGGCTCGGGCGGACGGACGCGACAGACATCGCGAACGAACTTCACGCCCTCGCGCTCGGTCACCGGCCCATTCACGACCTTGTAGATGGCCGGAAACATGGAATTCTGCGGCACCACACGGCATTCAAACGGCGGGTTGATGTTCTGGATGACGATGAACGATTCGTCCGGAATTCCGCCGGCTGGCTGAAAAATGGGCTGATAGAACAGGTTTGTCTCGGTGTAGCACCCACCCAGAAGCGGCAACAGCGCAACCAGAAGCGTTTTCCGCATCAATTCCCCTCGATCTTCGGTTTGTGCCAGCGAGACAGCGACTCAATTCCGTCTGACGTGTGCAGTATGAAGTCAGCGCCGCGCCCTTGCAAATGAAGGGGTGTGGCTTGCCTCGCCATGTCTCCAAGGCTAGATGTCAACAAATGGTAAAGGACCTGTCTGGACAAGCTGTCCGGTCTCTATCATGAAAGCATGCCGTCCGGTCGTAATTGTGGACTAATGGGATGGAACCGGGGTTGGGAAGTCATGTTGAAGCGTTTGCTTGTTGCTGTTTTCTGTAGCGTTCTTGCCGCTTGCGCGACCCATGATATGCCCGGTGCCCTCGTCCCGGTAGAGGCATCCGCCCCCGGTGCAAAGTCCGTTGCCCTGCTGGCAGCAACCACCCGCGGAATTTCGAGCGAGACCGGCGCTTTCAATTCCACGCGCGCAAAAGCCCTGAGTTTCCAGAAGCTGACCGTCTCGATCCCGCCGAACCACAAGACCGGCGAAATCGAATGGCCCGAAACCCTGCCCGGCAAGGCTGAAAAGAGCTTCGTGACGCTTTCGAACGAGATGCTCGACGAGGCTCGCTTCAACGCCATGGTCGATCGGATGATCCCGGCGAACGGGCAGGTTCTGGTGTTCGTTCATGGCTACAACACGACCCATGAGGACGCGGTATTCCGCCTCGCGCAGATCATCAACGATTCCGAGATGAAGGCCCTGCCGATCCTGTTTTCCTGGCCTTCGCGCGGCGTCGTGAAAGATTATCTGACCGACCGCGAGAGCATCTTTGCTTCGCGCACGCGGATGCTCCGGATGTTTACGATGCTTTCGCGCCATCCGCGCGTGAAGGGCATCGATGTGCTCGCCCATTCCATGGGCACCATGCTGACCATGGAAACGTTGCAGATGGCGAAGCTGGCCGGCAAGCCGGATTTCGGCGGCAAGCTGAACCTGCTGATTCTCGCCGCGCCTGACATCGATGTTGATGTGTTCATGACGCAGTTCGAGGTTATCGGCCGCCGCAAGGGCCAGACGGTGATCCTGGTTTCGCGCGATGACAAGGCGCTCAAGCTGTCGAGCCGCCTCGCCGGCGATGTGGTGCGCGTCGGCGCAGCCTCGCCCTCGGCCCGCGCGTCTCTGGCCGCCATTGAGAAATACGGCTTCACCGTGATCGATCTGACCGACCTCTCTTCATCGGATTCGATCAACCATTCGAAGTTTGCCGCCTCGCCGCTGGTCGTGCGCAAACTCTCCCTGCGCATGTCGGACAATCAGACTGTGGACGGCGCTGTTCCCCGTGTCGGATCGTTCATGATCGACACCGCCGGTCGCGTGCTGGAAGCGCCGGTCAATATTCTCAGGGGAGCGACCGGGCGATAAGCCCGCGCGCCGCAAGGGTCGCGGCAAGCGCCGGCCCCGGCGCTGCGCCAGAGGTGAAGTGGATCACTCCCGGCCCGGCGGGGGCCGCGCCTTCCTGCCTCTCGCCGAGAAGCTGCACGACACGCCGGGCGATGGCGGGCCCAGGGTCGATCCAGGTGACGGGCCAGGGCGCCAGCGCGGCCATCCTGTCCATCAGCAGTGGATAATGCGTACAGGCCAGCACCACCGTATCCGTGCGCTGACCGCCTGCTTCCACGAAGGCTGGCATCATTTCGGCAAGCAGCGCCGTGTCGGATACCGTCTCCCCGCGCAGATGCTGTTCTGCGAGCCGCGCGAGATTGGCACAGGGCACCAGCGTAACGGCGCAGCCTGCCGCAAATTTTTCGACCAGTTCGCGCGTGTAGTCACGCGCAACGGTGCCCGGCGTCGCCATCACGGAAAAGCACCGGCTCTTGCTTTGCTCCGCCGCCGGCTTGATCGCCGGCACGGTGCCGACGACCGGAATGGAATAGCGCTGGCGCAAATGCGGCAACACCAGCGTCGAGGCCGTATTGCAGGCGTTGATGATGATATCCGGCGTCTCCCGCGCCACCACCGGCTCGATCACGCTCAGTACACGCTGCACCAGTTCGGCTTCGCCCAATGCGCCATAGGGAAACACCGCATCATCGGCGAGATAGATGATGTCGGCGTCAGGCCGCGCGCCGCGCACAGGCGCCAGCACCGTCAGGCCACCCAGGCCGGAATCGAACATCAGGATTTTCATCGGGATGTCTTATCGCCTGCCCTGAAGGCGCGTGGCAATGGCCTCCGCCGCATGGGCCCCGGTCTGCTGCGCGCCGGCCACCGTCATTGAGGCGCGCCCCGCCATTGCCTCTCCGGCGAACCACAGCCGCTCGCCCACCGGCTGGCGCAGCACATCGCGCGCCCGGGCCCGGCCCGGCAGGGCATAGGAATAGCTACCGATGGAATAGGGATCCGCCGACCAGCCATAGCGTCCCCCGCCCCTGAAGGCCCTGCGTACCTCCGGCCCCAGCATCCGCTCCAGCCGCTCCAGCATGTGACGGATTGCCTCCTCTTCCGGCAATGCATTGATGCTGCGGGCATAATCAGCGCCATACCACGCCACGGCGACCTCGGAACCGAAGGGCCACATCTCAAAGCTGAGGCCGGGCTTGCTCTCGCCCGTATCGACGATATGCATCCCCTCGGGCACATCGAAGCGCTGCCCGCCAAAGTGCAGGAGCAGTTTCGACAGTGCCCCCATGGCAAGCCCATCGAGCGCGGACAGCATCTCACGCGGCAATCCGGGCGTAAAACGAATGCGCTCAGCCTTGAGCACGCCAAGCGGCACCGTGATCACCGCCGCCCGCGCCCGGATCACCCCCTTGTCAGTGGTGACGGAAACGCCCTGCCCGGTCCAGTCTATGGCGCTGGCCACCGTATCGAGCGATACGGGAACCCCCGCACCATAGCGGGCAACAAGCGTACCATAGCCAGACGGCACGATGAGATTGCTGCCGTCATAAAGACGCGTGTAATCAGCCACGGAGACACGCCCCGCTTCTTCGCCCACCGCGCCGCGCGCCATGGAATAGGCGGCCTGCATGACAGGTTTCGGGGCGTTTTCGACCAGCTTCGCAAAGGAAACGTCATGGTCGAGATCTACGCTTTCAGCGAGTTCCCACATCTTGTTGCGGCCCTGCCGCCGGGCAAGCTCCTCGTCATCCGGCACGGGAACGCCATCGTTGAAGGCGCGG
>JAIUNP010000248.1 GCA_020161975.1 Pseudomonadota bacterium | reverse complement strand
CGTCATCATCGACAACGGCTATTCGGCCGCGACCGGCGGGCAGGACATCCTGTCGTCGTGGGCCGACAACAAGGCGCGCGAGACGCGGCATCCGATCGAGAAGGCGGTGCGCGGCATCGGTGCGGGCTGGGTCCGCACGGTCAATCGCACCTATGATCTCAAGCGGATGATGGGAACGCTGCGCGAGGCGATGACCAGCCCCGAAGGCGGGCCCAAGATCGTCGTCGCCCAGTCGGAATGCATGCTCAACAAGCAGCGCCGCGAAAAGCCGCTCGTCCGCAAGGCGATGGGCGAGGGGCAGCGCGTGGTGCGCGAGCGCTTCGGCGTCGATCCCGACACCTGCACCGGCGATCATTCCTGCATCCGCCTTTCCGGCTGCCCGTCGCTGACGGTGGCGCCCAATCCCAATCCGCTGCGGCGCGAACCGGTGACGAAGGTCATCAACTCCTGCGTTGGCTGCGGCCTTTGCGGCGAGGTCAGCCATGCCGCCATTCTCTGCCCGTCGTTCTACAAGGCATCCATCATCAACAACCCCGACGGCGGTGATCTGAGGTGGCACAAATGGCGCGGGCGCATCATCGGCTGGCTGCAACGCCGGCATGAGCGGCGGCGCGCCCGCCTCGCGGTGTCGGCAATCGCGGTGGCAACATGAGCGAAGCGGTGCAGGCGGAGGCCCAGCCCCCTCGCGCGATCCGCATCGCGGTGCTGGCCATGGGCGGCGAGGGCGGCGGCGTGCTCGCCAACTGGCTGGTCGATCTGGGCGAAGCGAACGGACATGTCGCGCAGATGACCTCGGTGCCGGGCGTCGCCCAGCGCACCGGCGCGACGATCTATTACATCGAGCTGTTTCCGAAAGACCGGATCCCGGCAGGGCAGGCGCCCGTGCTGGCCCAGATGCCGGCGCCGGGCGATGTCGATATCGTCATCGCATCCGAACTGATGGAGGCGGGCCGGGCGATCCAGCGCGGCATCGTCACGCCAGACAGGACGGTGCTGATCGCCTCATCGCACCGCGTCTTCGCCATGACCGAGAAGATCGCCATGGCCGATGGCCGCGTTGACGAGGCCGCGATCCTGACCGCCTGCCGCACGGCGGCGCGGCGGTTCATCGCCTTCGACATGATGGCGATGGCCGATGCGACGGGCAGCGTGATCTCCGCCGTGATGTTCGGCGCGACCGCCGGGGCGGATGTGCTGCCCTTCGACCGGCAGGCGTTCGAGGACACGATCAAGCGGGGCGGCATCGGCGTGAAATCGTCGCTTGCTGCCTTTTCCGCCGCCTTCGATGCCGGATCGGGCGGGCTGATCCCGCCCACGGTGCAGGAGACAAAACCCGGCGCAACGCAAGGCTCGCCGCCGCAAATCGGCGATTTCCCGGCGGCGGCGCGCGATATGATCGAGGCGGGCGCGGCGCAATGCCACGATTGGGGCAGCGGCCATACAGTGCGGCTCTATCTTGAGCGGCTGCAACCGTTTCTCGATGTGGAACGGCGGTCGGGCTCCGACAAGTTCCATCTTCTCAATGAGGTGGCGCGCCAGCTTGCGCTCGCCATGACCTATGAGGATACGATCCGGGTCGCCGATCTGAAAATACGCGCTGGCCGCTTCGACCGGGTGAAGCAGGAGGTCGGCCTCAAACCGGGGCAGCTGCTCGAAATCAGAGAGTATTTGCACCCTCGCGTGCAGGAGATCGCCGAGACCCTGCCCGCTTCATTGGGTCGTTTCATTCTCGACACGCCATGGGCGCGCCGCATCGTGGAAAGGCTGTTCGCAGACGGCAAAATCCTCGAAACCACCTCGATCCGCGGGTTCCTGCAGCTCTATCTCATCGCCGGGCGGCGCAACTGGCGCAACTCCAACCTGCGCGACGCCGCCGAACAGCAGAGCATCAGCGAATGGCTGGCGCTGGTGATGAAAACCGCCGCGACAGATTATCCGCTGGCGCTCGAAATTGCCGAAACACGCGGGCTGGTGAAGGGTTACGGCGACACGCATGCGCGCGGCTATGCCAATTTCAACGCGCTGATGGCGCTGCTGCCGAAGCTTTCCGGGCCGGGCGCGGCAGCGCGGCTGGCTGCCTTGCGCAAGGCGGCACTGGCCGATGAAACCGGCGCGGCATTGCAAAAAGAATATGAAAATCAGAAACTTATAGAACCGGCGGCTTGATCAGCCCGCGCGCGCGAATGAGTTCGAGAAACGCCGCCAGCCGTTGCTGCCGGTAGGCCGGAACATCGCGGGTGGACCAATCGTAAAACCCCTCTCCGGTTTTCATGCCGATGCGGCCCGCATCCATGTTGCTGACCACGACCTGCGGCGCGGCAAAGCGATTTTCGCCCGTTGCTTCAGCGAGATAGCGGCTGGCGTGATAGAGAATATCGCCACCGCCCCAATCGATGAACTCCAAAAGTCCGAGCACGGCGAAGCGCAAGCCGAAGCCATAGAGCACGGCCTTGTCGATATCCTGCGCCGAAGCGACGCCCTCCTCCACCAGCCGCGCCGCCTCGTTCATCGCCAGCGCCTGAATGCGCGGCACGATGTAGCCGGGGCTGGCCTTGCAGACGACCGGAACCTTGCCGATGCTTTCGAGAAACGCCACAAGCTCGGCGGTCACGGCAGCATCAGTGGCTGAACTCGGGCTGACCTCGACCAGCGGCACCAGAAAGGCCGGGTTCAGCCAATGGGCATTCAGGAAGCGCTCCGGACGGGTGGTCATCGTGGCAAGATGGGTCGAAAGGAACGTCGATGTGGTTGAGGCGACGATTGCCTCGGGCGCGGCGAAGGCGTCGATGAAGGCCAGCGCCTGCCGCTTGGCATCCTCGGTTTCGGGCACGCCCTCGAATATGTAGCGCACCCCGGCGAGCGCCTGATGCGCCTCATCGCGCCGAACCACCGAGACGCGCGCCATGATGGCGGGCGTCAGCGCCGGATCGAAGGCGCCCAATGCCGCCAGCATGCCAAGGCTCGCCTCGATCTCCGCCAGCGCCGCGCTGCGAAGCGCCGTAAAAGCTTCAGCATCGCGCGGCCTTGCATCCACCAGCCGCACCTCATGCCCGGCATAGGCAAAGGCATGCGCCATGCCGCGCCCCATCCGCCCCGCGCCGACGCAGGCGATGGCGGCGCGCGGGCTGCTCACAACCCCTCCCGCAGCACCGCCGTCATGGCAGCGCGATCCAGCCCGGCAAGGCCGAGATTTTCAAGCGTGCGGCTGTCCCGTGCAAAATCGACGCCTGCCGTGATGCTGCCCAGTTGCAGCAGCGCTTCGGCGGTGGGCGCGGGCACACCGGCCCAGCGCGCCACTGACGTGAGCAGCGCCAGCCCCATGCCGATATCCTCGGCCATGTAGCGATGATCTTTCAGATTGAGCTTCTCGTGCCAATCGCCCGAGGCCACCAGCTTGTCATGGGCAAGATTGCCATACATCCAGTTGGAGGTGTTGTAGTGATCGGCCAGGGGGAAATGCGGCGCGCCATAGCCCAGCGCCTCACGGATGGCGATGCGCTCGGCGTCGAGCCGGTCGTGCACAAGACGGATCGAGGCTTGCGTGCCCTCCTTGTGAATGTCCCAGCGGTCGAAATGGGCGATCGGCCCGGCGTTCATCAGGATGAGCGGCGGATGGATAATCGGTCCGGCATTCATCAGCGCGGCCGAAAGCGCATCTTCCACCGGCTCGATGGCGCCGGGAAAGGCGCTGGAAATGATCTTGAGCGCGCGTTGGCTGTGGCGGGCGGGGAATACGCCGGTCGGCAATCGCGTCGCCCGCGTGGTGATGGCGACCTCCGCTGGCCCGTGCTTGCGCGTCAGCCAGGGCAGGGTGCCCGTTTCGGCAATCGCAATGTCGGGCCTGTATCCGGCGGCATGGATGGCGCGCATCATCGCCACAGAACCGAGCGTGCCCGGCGGAATGTAGAGGACCTGACCATCTTCAAGATGCGGCGCCAGCGCCACGGCAAGGTCGGTCTGCGCCAGCGCGGGCAGCGGCGACAGGATCAGCTCCGCCCCCTTCACCGCCTCGGCAAGATCGGTGGTAACGCTGGCGATCAACACATCCCGCTCGCCGTTGAAATCTTTGACCCGGATGCGGCCTGTTTCGAGCACCGGAGCCAGCGCCGCCGCATCGCGGCGCCAGAAGCGCACCTCGTGGCCGGCCTCGCTCATATCGGCGGCGGCGGCATAGCAACCGTGCCCCCCGCCCAGAACGGCGATCTTCATGTCAGCCTCCCTGGCACTCATCCGGTCTTGTCACTTCTGTCGTTGCCCGGCTTCCACGCCGGGGCGACGAGGCGGCGCTTGCCATCGGCGGTCAGCGTCGCATCGGGCGCATCGAGCGCCGTCCGGTCCCAGAGCTGGCACGTCACCGTCTTGTGCTTCTGGTCGAGGCCCTCGCAATAATTGGTGTATTCGCACAGGCGCACGGCAGCGCCGTTTCCGCCCTGCACCTTGGCGAACCAGTCGGGATCGGCCAGCGCCTGCCGGGCAAATCCGATGATGTCGGCCTTGCCTGCGGCGAGCACCGCCTCGGCCTGATCGAAACCGTGCATGCCGCCCGCCGCCACCACCGGCGTGGCGAGACCGGCGGCGCGGATCGCGGCGCGGACGGCGGCGGATGCCGCGATATTGCGGCCGAACGGGCCGAAACTGTCCGAGATATGGCCGGGCATGCATTCGTAGCCCGAGCGCCCGGTGTAAGGATATGCTGCCTCGCCCACCTTCGGCTGCTTGGCGTCGTCGAACTTGCCGCCGCGCGACAGCGAGATTAAATCCATGCCCGCCCCGGCGAGAGCGACGCCGATCTGCCCGGCCTCGTTCACGCCATTGCCGCCCTCAATGCATTCATCGGCGAGGAAGCGGCAGCCGATGGCGAAATCCTCGCCCGCCGCAGCGCGCACGGCCTTATAGACGTCGAGCGGCAGTTTCAGCCGGTTCTCCAGCGAACCGCCGTAGCCATCGCCGCGCGTGTTGGTTGCCGAGAGGAAGGAGGCCATGGTGTAGGCATGGGCGTAATGCAGTTCGATGCCATCGAACCCGGCCTCGCGGGCTCGCAACGCGGCGGCGGCGAACAGACCCGGCAGAACCTCTGGCAGTTCGGCGATATGACCAAGATGCGTATCGGTGACGCGCTCGCGGAAGCCTTGCGCGAGTTCGTCATATTCGCGCGCCGTCAGAACCTCGCGCAGGCGCTCGTCGGGCAGGGCGGCGAGTGCGGCGCGCACATCCGCCTCGGGCCATTCGCGCGCACCCAGAGCATCGCGATGCCGGTCGGTGATGCGCAGGAACCGCTGGAAGAATTTCTCCGGCGGCGGCCTGCGGCGGATGTTCAGGAAATCGATGATCTGGATATAGAGCCGGCTCGTGCCGCCGCTGGCATCGCGCACCGCCTCGACGATTTTCGCAAGGCCGGGGATGAACCGTTCATGGCCAATGCGCAGCAGCGGCCCCGAGGGCACATCGCGAATGCCGGTCGCCTCAAGCACGATCGCACCGGGGCGCCCGCGCGCAAAGCGGGCATACCATTCGATGTTGGCGGGGGTGACGAAACCCTCGTCGGTGGCGCGCCATGGCACCATCGCCGGAACCCAGGTCCGGCTTTCGAGCGACAGGGCCTTGTGGTCGAGCCGGCTGAACAGCAACGAGCCCGAGGCTTCCGCCGCACCCGGCCAGCGCGCGACCGCGGTTTCATATCTGATCTTTTCCGGCGGTTTCCACATGGCTGGCGTGACCTTTCCCGGTGTCGCCCCTTAGGTCACGACAGGCGCGTGATGACGCCGGCGGTTCAGCACCGCCGTCACCACGCCAGATGGTTCATGAGCCTCGGCGTTATTTGTAGAACGTCCAGTTGCCCTTCTCGAGCTTGACGAGCACGAGCGCGCGCATGTCGGTGCCATAGGGGCTCGCCTCGGTGAAATTGAACACGCCTTGTGTGCCGGGCAGTTCCTTGACCGAATAGATGCC
>JAIUNP010000247.1 GCA_020161975.1 Pseudomonadota bacterium | reverse complement strand
GGATGCTGGCAATGGATTCGGTCAAGCTCAGGCTTGAGCGTGACCATGAGATGAGCTTCATCGAGTTCAACTACATGGTGCTGAAATCTTATGACTTCGTCGAACTGGCGCGCCGCACTGGCTGCAACCTCCAGATGGGCGGCTCCGACCAGTGGGGCAATATCGTCAACGGCATCGATCTCGGCCGCCGCATGGGCACGCACCAGCTTCATGCCCTGACCTCGCCGCTGCTCACCACCTCGTCGGGCGCCAAGATGGGCAAGACCGCCGCAGGCGCCGTGTGGCTGAACGCCGACATGCTCTCGCCCTATGACTACTGGCAGTTCTGGCGCAACACCGAGGATGCGGATGTCGCCCGCTTCCTCAAGCTGTTCACGACGATGCCGATGGCGGAAATCGCACGGCTGGCGGCGCTCGGCGGCGCGGAGATCAACGAAGCCAAGAAGGTGCTGGCCACCGAGGCGACCACGCTGGTGCATGGTCGCGCTCTGGCCGAGCAGGCCGCAGAAACCGCGCGCAAGACCTTCGAGCAGGGCGTTGCGGCGGATACCCTGCCGAGCGTCACCATCAGCGCCAGCGAATTGCAGGCCGGCATGGGTGTGCTCACCGCCTTCGTGAAGGCCGGGCTGGTGCAATCGACCGGCGAAGCGCGGCGCCAGATCGCCGGTGGCGGGTTGCGCGTGAACGATCAGCCAGTGACCGATGCAACAGCCCTCATCGACGGCAAGAGTATCACCGATGGCGCCATCAAGCTGTCGTTCGGCAAGAAGAAGCACGTTCTGCTGAAGCCGGAATAAGGCGGTTGCGCCGGGCTCGCGCCGGCGGCGCGCGGCCGTTCAGATCCGCGTCAGCCCAGCGCCGAACTGACGCTCCAACCGCCCTTCCCGCTCCGGCGCGACGCGCAGCGTCAGGATGATGCGTCCGTCCTCGCGCGTTTCGCGGGCCAGAACCTCACAATGCTCATGGGCCCAGGCAAGGCCGGCACCGTCGCTCGGCGCCAGTTCAAGGCGATAGCGCGCGTGGTCGCGGCCCAGTCGCGCCTCGATTTCGGCCAGCAACTGGTCGATGCCCGAGCCATCAAGCGCCGAGACCAGAACCGGGCGGGTACCTTCCGCACCGGGCAGCCGGGTGAGTCCAAGCAGGCGCTCCCGCTCATCGGCATCGAGCAGGTCAGCCTTGTTCCACACTTCAAGAACGCGGTTGTCCTTGTCGGGATCAATGCCGAGATCGCCCAGAATGGCGCGCACATCCGCGCCCTGTGCATCGGCATCGCCATGGGAAATGTCGCGCACATGCAGGATGACATCGGCCTCGATCACATCCTCCAGCGTGGCACGGAACGCGGCGACCAGCATGGTCGGCAGGTCAGAAATGAAACCCACTGTGTCGGACAGAATGATGCGCTTGCCATGCGGCAGATCGACCAGCCGCGTCGTTGGATCGAGCGTGGCAAACAGCATGTCCTTTGCAAGCACTTCGGCGTGGGTCAGGCGGTTGAACAGCGTCGATTTGCCGGCGTTGGTGTAGCCGACGAGCGCCACCGTGGGGAACGGCACTTTGTCGCGGCTGGCCCGGTGCAGCCCGCGGGTGCGCACGACCCCCTCCAGGTCGCGCTCGATGCGGCGCATCCGCTCCTGAATCAGCCGGCGATCCGCCTCGATCTGCGTTTCGCCCGGACCGCCGAGGAAGCCGAAGCCGCCGCGCTGGCGTTCCAGATGGGTCCATGAACGGACAAGCCGGCTCTTCTGGTAGTTCAAATGCGCGAGCTCAACCTGGAGCGAGCCCTCGCGCGTGCGCGCGCGCCGACCGAAAATTTCGAGAATCAACCCGGTGCGGTCAATGACCTTGACGCCCAGCGCCTTTTCGAGATTGCGCTGCTGGACCGGCGAAAGCGCGCAATCGACCAGGACAAGCCCGGCCTCCTCGGCCTCAACGACAGCCTTCAGCGCCTCAATCTTGCCGGACCCCAGATAGGTCGCGGGTTTGGGCAGCTTCAGCGGCGCAATTTCGGCATGAACGATAGCAAGATCGATGGCGCGGGCAAGGCCCACAGCCTCGTCGAGGCGCGCCTCGAATGCGCGTGCGCTGCCCGCCTCGACACCGCGGCGGCCTCCGTTCAGATAGGGGCCAACCACAACCGTCCGCGTTTCGCTCGCAATTCGCTGGCTATGCGCGGACGCCGCATCAAAACTGACAAAATGCTCGTTCTGGCGCTCGTTCAAGACCGACGCGCCGCCTTACAATTGACCATCACCCCTCGTCATCCGCCGGGCTGGAGAGGGAGATCGGCGCCCCCGGCATGATGGTGGAAACGGCGTGCTTGTATACCAGTTGCGAAACACCATCCCGTCGCAGCAGGACACAGAAATTGTCAAACCAGGTCACGACGCCTTGCAACTTCACGCCGTTCACCAGAAAAATCGTCAGAGGAACCTTGTGTTTCCGGACGTGATTCAAAAACACGTCCTGCAAGTTCTGACTCCGATCATTCGCCATCATATCAACCCCAGCACTCGTCCTTTGTGCCCACTTCTGTTGTGAGACCTAACATCAACCCGAATGAACACCAGCCAACCGCAGTCGGCCTTATCGTCACAAACCGAGCATAACACCTCTGATTGTGCAACTCGATATGGTACCAGACACCCGAAAACCTCTCCCAGAGTAGATTATTTTTCCAAATTCCGAAGTGAATTCAGTTATTTATTCTATCGCCCTTTGGTTTCGTCCAGCATATGCGTTGAATCACCCGCGATCCGCAAGACGTACACTGAAAGAAAAATATTTCAAACGCCCAGGGATTTCAGTTTTCGGTGCAACGCCGATCGTTCCATACCAACAAATTCCGCCGTGCGTGAAATATTTCCGCCAAACCGATTGATCTGCGCGATCAGATATTCCCGCTCGAAAATTTCCCGTGCCTCGCGCAGCGGCAGGCCCAGCAGTCGTTCGCCGCCGCTTCCGGTCGGGGTTCCCGGCGCGGCAGAGCCGACATCCTGCGGCAGCATCTCCGCTGTCACCTCGACCGAAGGATCGCCACCCGCCAGAATCATCAATCGTTCGATGTTGTTCCGCAACTGGCGAACGTTGCCCGGCCAGTCATGGGTCTGCAAGATTGCCATTGCATCTGGCGCTATCGTCCGTTTTGGCAGCCCAGTCGCAGTCGAGATCTGATCCATGAAGGATTCGATCAGTTCCGGGATATCCTCGCGCCGTTCTGACAGGGCGGGCACGCGCAGCGGCACGACCGCAAGGCGATGGTAAAGATCTTCGCGGAAGCGTCCCTCGGCGATATCCGCCTCCAGATTGCGCGACGTGGACGAAACGATGCGCACATCGACAAACACCCGCGTTGCCCCGCCGACACGCTGGAAGTTCTGATCGACCAGCACGCGCAGGATTTTGCCCTGCGTCTCGCGCGGCATGTCGGCAATCTCGTCGATGAAGAGCGTGCCGCCATGCGCATCTTCCAGCGCACCGGAGCGACGCCCCTCACCGCCCTCGACACCGAACAGCGCCTCTTCCATGCGTTCGGGCGTGATGGTGGCGGCGTTGATAACCACGAACGGACCTGAAGCGCGGGTGGAGGCCGCGTGGATGGCCCGTGCCGCGGATTCCTTGCCGGCACCGGAGGCGCCGGAAATCAGGATCCGCGCATTGGTTGGCGCAATGCGCTCGATCTGCTGGCGAAGCTGGTTCATCACCGTCGAGCGCCCGATCATCCGCTCCGAATGGCTGGCCCGGGTTTTCAACGACTGGATTTCGCGGCGCATCGCCTGCGCTTCCAGTGCGCGGGCTGCGATCAGGACGAGGCGATCCGCCTTGAACGGCTTTTCGATGAAATCATAGGCCCCGCGCTTGATGGCGGAGACGGCGGTCTCGATATTGCCATGGCCCGAGATCATCACCACCGGCAGGTCCGGATGCGCCTGCTTGATGACATCGAGCAGTTGCAGCCCATCAAGGCGGCTCCCCTGAAGCCAGATGTCGAGGAACAGCAGGTGCGGCCGTCGGCTCTCGATCGCCTGGATAGCCTCATCGGCATTCCGCGCAATGCGTGTCTTGTAGCCTTCGTCCTCAAGGATGCCCGCCACGAGGTCGCGAATGTCAGCTTCGTCATCGACGATCAGGATTTCCTGGCTCATGCGCCGCGCGCTCCCTTCTTCGGATACTCACTCTCGGAACCGGCCGTTGGCAAGATTAGGCGCACGCAGGCGCCCCGCCCTTCCGGGGAATCGAGCAACTCAATCCCTCCACCGTGTTCTTCGAGAATCTTTGCGACAATCGCGAGGCCGAGGCCCGTGCCGCCCTCGCGGTCGGTCATGTAGGGCTCCAGCAATCGGGCCCGGTTCTCGACCGGAAAGCCCTTGCCATTGTCGATCACATCAACCGCAATGCGATTTTCGTCGAGCGCGCTGACGGCCACGCGGATGCGCGGTGGAGCCTCGCGCTTTTCTGCCGGCACGGCGGCAATCGCCTCGGTCGCGTTCTTGATGATGTTCTGCACGGCCTGCGCAAGCAAACGCCGGTCAAAGCGCGCAGGCACGGGCGTCTCCGGCATGGCTTCGACAAGTTCGATATCCGGATGCGCAACCCGCATCAGGAACACGACTTCCTTGACGGTCGTCACGACATCCTCGGTCGCCAATGTCGGCTTTGGCATCCGCGCGAAGGACGAGAACTCGTCCACCATCTGCTTGATGTCCTCGACCTGCCGCACGATCGTATCGGTGCACTGGTCGAAAATGGCCCGGTCCTCGACAATCACGCGCCCGAACTTGCGCTTGATCCGCTCGGCGGAGAGCTGGATCGGCGTCAGCGGGTTCTTGATCTCGTGGGCAATGCGGCGCGCGACATCTGCCCAGGCGGAGGTGCGCTGGGCGGATACAAGATCAGTGATATCGTCGAGCGTGACGACGAAGCCCGTTTCCGCGCCCGTTTCGCGCGTTACGCGGACGGACAAGGTGCGGTCGCGGCCATTGCGCGAGACTTCGATCGTTTCCTGAAGTAGCCGCGCCGGACCGGAAATCACGTCCTGAAACAAGGGGTAGATCTGCGGCAGCACATCGGCAATCGGCTTGCCGACCAGAGTTTCAGCGCCACTGGCCATGAGCAGCTCGGCGGTAGGATTGGTCACACGCACAATGCCATCCGCATCGACACCAAGGACGCCAGCCGGCACCCCCGCGAGCACCGCCTCCATGAAGCGACGACGCTGATCGTTGAGCTCATTGGCCGCCGTCAGGGAATTGTGCTGCGAGCGGAGCACCGCCGTCATCTTGTTGAAGGTGGTGCCGAGGTGGCCCACGTCATCACGCCGGCTGGTCACCGGCACCTGAACGTAAAGATTGCCGCTGGAGACCTCATCCGCCGCCTGGATCAGCCGGCCAATCGGCTGGACAATCCGGTCCGCCAGCCCAAGGCCGAGCAGGATTGCCGCCAGCATCACCATCAACGTGATCAGGACGAACACCACCGCCGTGCCGCGCTGGGTCGCCTCAAGGCGAGCTTCGACGAGACGTCCTTCACGCCCGGCGCTCGCGTGATTCTGCGCGCGCTCAAGCGCTACGGAATGATTCTCTCCGATGGCGGCAACATCGCGCTCACCTTCGCCGACGACCGCACCACCACGGCGAAGCAGGCGCAGGCGCTTCCCTTCCGTGACCATGCGCGTCTCGCCTGACATGGTGCGCGCGCGATGCGCACCTGGCCCGAGTCGGCGAAGCCCTTCCCCGTGGTGTTGCAGCGCAACTCGTTCTCTCCACGGCTCTCGGCGCGCGCAGGCGACGTGTGGCGCGCGATGCAGGACGTGGTGGTCGACCAGTCTGCTGCCGTGGGGTGGACGCCGGCCCGCTACGAGTCGAGCGGCACCCTGTTCATCGTGCGCTCGATGACGGTGACGCACGTGCGCGAGCTGCGCTTCGAAGACCAGCTCGTCGGCCGGACATGGCCGGTGCGCGCGCGCCGCGACATGCTCTTCACGCG
>JAIUNP010000246.1 GCA_020161975.1 Pseudomonadota bacterium | reverse complement strand
ATTTTTGCCTCGGCTTTCGCTGTGCCGGCAAAATCGAAGGGCGCCTCGCCCAGCGGGCGCCCCTTGCTGTCCAGCGCGCGGACGATGCCGAGCGATTCCCCGCCGCTCGCCGGGCGCACCAGTTTCACCACCATCGCATCACGCTCGTTGCTGGCCGACGCGATGGCCCGGACGGGCGTCCGCTCATCCGCGATGATGCGCAGACGGGGGCCGAGCTTTTCAATGAACGTGCGGGTTGCAGCCTCGTCGGTGCCCGTCGCCATACGATCAGACAGCCAGAGGATTTCGGCCTGCGGTGTCGCCTCGGCATAGCTGGCGAGCGCGGCAAACTGTTTCGCCCGGTCAATGGAATGGGGGACAGGTTGCAGGCCCCGCAGACGCTCGATGGCGGCGCGGGCATTCACGGCGGTGGGGATGGCCGCCTCTTCGGAGGCAGCGCGCAGGACGACGGGACGATCGACCGCTGTCTCGATCAGCGTGATGGCCCGGTCACGGCGCTTCGGCCAATCTGGCGCGGCGCCCCAGCCGTTGTCGATCAGCAGGACAAGAGGACCGCGTCCGGCGCCTGATTCCACCGGCGGCGGGTTCCAGAGCGGGCCGGCGAGCGCCAGGATCGCAATTCCAGCCAGCGCAAGTCGCAGCAAAAGCAGCCACCAGGGCATGCGCGCAGGCTGTCGTTCCGGTGTCACCAGATCCTTCACCAGCGGGATTGTCGGCAGGGGGATGCGCTTTGGCGGTGGCGGGGTGACGCGCAGCAGAAAGTAGAGCGCGGGCAGGGCAGCAAGCGCAATCAGCACCATCGGCGCGGCAAACACGAGGGGCAGGCCCAGCATCAACGTGCTCCGAAGGCGCGCGAAGCGCCGTTTTCGACCAGCATGGCGAGACGCAGCAGGCCATCGGCCGCCGTGTCATCCGTGCCATGGGTAAGGAAGGACCAGCCGCGACGCGTGGTTGTGACGCGCAGGGCGGCTTCATGGGCGGCGAGGCGCTCCTTGTAGCGCTGGGCCATGTCGGCTGCATTGCCGACGCGCCAGCGCTCCCCATGCTCGGCCTCCTCGAATTCCGTCTCGCCGGAAAACGGAAAGAGCGTCTCTGCGGGGTCGCGCACCATCAGGCAGGTGCCTGTGGCGCCGCGCGAGGTCAGCCGATGGAAGCGCTCGGCAAAAGCTTCGGCGGGCAGGATGAAGTCGCTCAGCAGCAAAACGCGGTCGCGAGGGCCGGGAATGGGGCCCTCGGGCAGGTCGCCGGTTGCATCGCCATGCATGAGCAGCGCTTCGGCAAGGCGCGGGACGATGGCGCGGGTGGACAGGGGCGGGGAGAGGCCGATGAGGCCGACGCGCTCGCCGCCGCGCACCAGAAGATCAGCCATGGCAAAGCCGAGCACGATGGCACGGTCGCGTTTGGCGGCGAGGGCGAGGGAGGAAACATAGCCCATCGAGGCCGAGACATCGACCCAGAGCCACCAGGTGCTGGCCGATTCCCACTCGCGCTCACGGACATAGAGCCGGTCGTCGCGGGCAGACCGGCGCCAGTCGATCCGGTCCGCCGGTTCTCCGGATGTGAAGGGTCGGAACTGCCAGAAGGTTTCGCCCGGTCCTGCGCGGCGGCGCCCGTGGATGCCGAGCGCGACCTGGGCCGAGACCTGTCGCGCCTCCAGCGCCAGCCGTGGCAGAACGCGCGCAAGCTCGTGGGCCTCGCCCTCGATTCCGGCGCTTTTCCTGCGGCTGAACGGTTCGGTGAGCCGCGCTGTCGCCATGTCAGCCGATCTTCTTCACAAGCGTGGCGATGAGGCCGGAAATCGTCTCGCCCTCGGCCCGTGCAGCAAATGAGAGGGCGATGCGGTGCTTCAGGACAGGTTCGGCAAGCGCGATAACATCCTCGATGGACGGCGACAGCCGCCCTTCCACCAACGCACGCGCGCGCGCTGCGAGGCTGAGTGCCTGGCTGGCGCGTGGCCCCGGGCCCCAGGCAAGCTTGTCGCCGACAGCGCCTTCCGGTCCCGGACGAGCTGAACGGACGAGCCGAAGAATGGCGTCGACCACGGCTTCCCCTACCGGCAGATGGCGGACGAGCCGCTGGGCGTTGACAAGCTCGGCCCCCGTGAAGGCCGGGCGGGCCTTGCCGCCACCGCTGCCGGTCGTTTCGATCAGCATCCGCTTTTCAGCCTCGAAACTCGGGTAATCAACATCGATTTGCATCAAAAAGCGGTCAAGCTGCGCCTCCGGCAGGGGGTATGTGCCCTCCTGTTCCACCGGGTTCTGGGTGGCCAGAACATGGAAGGGCTGGGGCAGATCATGCCGCTCGCCGTTGATGGTGACAAAACCCTCCTGCATCGCCTGAAGCAGGGCGGACTGGGTGCGCGGGCTCGCCCGGTTGATCTCGTCTGCCATGAGCAACTGGGCGAAGACCGGACCGCGTACAAAGCGGAAGGCACGCTTGCCGGGCACGGGCTCCTCAAGGATTTCCGTGCCGAGAATGTCCGAGGGCATCAGATCCGGCGTGAACTGCACACGGCGGGCATCGAGCCCCAGAACCGTGCCGAGGGTTTCAACCAGCTTGGTCTTGGCAAGGCCCGGCACACCAATCAGCAAGCCATGGCCGCCGCTGAGCAGGGTGATCAAGGTGTTTTCAACTACCCGTTCCTGTCCGAAAATCACGGCACCGACTGATTCGCGGGCCCGTTGCAGTGCCGCTGCGCAGTCCTCCGCCGATTTGACGACATGCGTGGCGAAATCGTCAGGCTGTCCCTGAATGGCGGTCGTCATGGCAAGGAATCTCCGGTCATTGTTGCCAGATCACTCTGGTTTGCTTCGCGTCTGAGTACAACGCTTTCCTTTCGCACCGGCAAGGGCTTGCACAGGGCAGAAGGGGATGACCAAATCACTGTTGGGTGATGTATGTGCATTGCATGATGCAGACAGGGCAAAGATGACGGAAGTTGGACCGAAGCTGGCAGGAGCGGCGCAACGGCTGATGGCCGGGGCGATGGCTGTTCGCGGGCCGGCGCCGGTGCATCTGTGGAATCCGGCCTATTGCGGCGAGATCGATATGCGCATCGCGGCGGACGGACGCTGGTTCTATAACGGCTCGCCCATCAACCGCATGGCCATGGTGAAGCTGTTCGCCACCATCCTGCGCAAGGATCCCGAGCGTTTCGTTCTGGTCACGCCCGTCGAGCGAGTGGGGATCATTGTGGACGATGCGCCGTTTCTCGCCGTGGACCTTGCCAGCGAGGCCGATCCTGCCGGCGAACGGCTTTTCGTCAGGACAAACCTCGACGAGGTGGTGGAAATCAGCGAAAAGCACCCGATGCGATTTGAAACCGACACGACCGGTGGCCTCAAGCCCTACATTCTCATCCGCGGCGACCTCTGGGCGCTGGCAACCCGCGCGCTGACCCATGACCTCATCGCGCGGTGCCGTGAGGAGAATGGCTGGTTCGGCCTTAAATCCGGCACTTCGTTCTTCGCCGTGGCGCCCGCCGAGGCGGTGGCAGGGCAGATCTGATGCCGGCCGGACTTGAATCTCACGATGGGTTTGTCCGGCGGGCGGAGCGTGCTCTGCTCCGTCAGCCTGAGCCACCGCGTCAACCGGGAGATGTCATCCTCGGCGATCACCGCATCGCGGGGTTCGCACCGGATATGGAACGGATCAACAATGCCGTCGAAGCTGCGGTGTTGGTGCCGGTCACCTTCGATGAACCGGGCGGACGGATCATCCTGACAGAGCGCTCGCACAAACTGCGCAAGCACGCAGGGCAGGTCGCTTTTCCCGGTGGACGCGTGGATCCGGGTGAAACGGCACTCGAATCGGCGCTGCGCGAGGCGGAAGAAGAGATCAACCTCGACCGCTCCCGCGTGACCCCGCTCGGCTTCCTGCCCAATTACTATACTGGCACGGGCTTCCGCATGACTCCCGTGGTTGCACTTGTTGACCGCGCGGACGACCTTGTGCCCAATCCGGAAGAGGTGGAGCGGGTGTTCACGACGCCACTGTCCGTGCTGTTCAACATGGACCGCTACCGGCTCGACAGTCTTGTCTGGGAGGGGCGCCGTCGCCAGTTCTATGTGGTCGACCAGCCCGGCGCGCACATCTGGGGGGCGACGGCGGCGCTGTGCCGCATTCTCTTTGAACGGCTGAGGGACGCATGATCCGCCTTGCCATTGATGGATTGCTGATCTTCCTGATCCCGTTCGCGGCCTTTGCCGGCTATCAGGCCTTTGCCGAGAAAGACCCGAAAGCGGCGCTCCGCATCAGTAAGGGGCCGCTTGTCTGGCTGACGATAGCAGGGCTGATCCTCTGCATCGCAACCATCATCTTTGCCGAGTTCCGGTCCGAACCGCACACGGCAGGCTATCAGCCCGCGGTGTGGAAAGACGGCAAGCTGATCGAAGGCGAGGCAAAATGACCGGGCAGACCCGTCGCATCAAGGATGCGGAATTGCTCGACAGACCCGGGGTTCGCCGGGTTTTCGCCTTGCTCAATCGCGACGGCGAGGAAGCGCGGCTCGTCGGTGGCTCCGTGCGCAATCTGTTGATGGGGCTGCCGATTTCCGACATGGACATCTGCACCACGGCTCTGCCGGACACTGTGCTGGCCAGGGCCGCAGCGGATGGCATTCATGCAGTGCCGACCGGCTATGTGCACGGCACGATCACGCTGGTCGTCGATGGTGTGCCGCATGAAGTGACCACTCTGCGCGAGGATATCGAGACAGACGGGCGGCGGGCGGTGGTGCGCTATGGCCGCGATGGCAGCTGCACCGTCGTCGTCGACGCGCATGAGGGGCGCAAGCTGAACTCGCCCAATGATGTGGTGGTCGCCACCGATGGCGCGGTCTGGTTCACCGATCCGCCCTATGGCATCGAAAGCAATTACGAAGGTTACAAGGCCGAGAGCGAACAGACCGGCAATCACGTCTACCGTTTCGACCCCGCGACCGGCACCACGCGGATCGCTGCCGGCGATTTCGACCGGCCGAACGGGCTGGCGTTCTCGCCCGACGGGCGGATCCTTTATATCGCCGACAGCG
The DNA here is from genome assembly GCA_020161975.1 of Pseudomonadota bacterium. Taxonomy (GTDB): domain Bacteria; phylum Pseudomonadota; class Alphaproteobacteria; order Rhizobiales; family Beijerinckiaceae; genus JAIUNP01. The sequence continues at coordinate 956 of JAIUNP010000246.1, read as the reverse complement.
GCGCCTCGCGCGGGGCGGCCTATGGCGACGAGGCGTTTGTCCCTTCGCGCCCGCATCATATCCGCGCCTTTGACGTGTCCGGCGAGGGGATGCTCTCGAACGACCGGGTCTTTGCCGTGATCGACGCCGGCGTGCCGGATGGCATCCGCGTGGATGCGGCCGGCAATGTCTGGACCAGCGCCTGGGACGGCGTCCGCGTCCATGCGCCGGATGGCACCATGATCCTGAAGATTGCGCTGCCAGAGATGGTGTCGAACCTGTGCTTCGGCGCCGGGCAGCTGTGGATCACCGCCACCACCTCGGTCTATCGGGTGGCGCTGGCATGATCCTGCTGGGCGCGATTGCCGACGATTTCACCGGGGCGAGCGACCTGGCCAATACCCTGACCCGTCAGGGCATGCGGACCACGCTGTTCAACGGCATCCCGCAGGGCGATGCCGAATGCGAGGCGGCGGTGATCGCGCTCAAGACCCGCTCGATCCCTGCCGATCAGGCGGTCGAGCGGTCGCTGCAGGCGTTCCGCTGGCTCAAGGCGCAGGGCACGCCGCAGATCCTGTTCAAATACTGCTCGACCTTCGATTCCACGCCCGAGGGCAACATCGGCCCGGTGGCGGATGCCCTGCTGGCGGCGACTGGGGCGCGGACGGCGGTGGTCTGCCCGGCCTTTCCCGGCGCGGGACGCACCATCTATGCCGGGCATCTGTTCGTGAACGGGGTGCCGCTGCACGAAAGCGGGATGCAGCATCACCCGCTGAACCCGATGACCGATCCCGACCTACGGCGCTGGCTGGAACTTCAGGCCGCGACCCCGGTCGACTGGCTGCCGTGGGAGGTGGTCCATCAGGGCGCCGACGCGATCCGCGCCAGGATCGAGGCGCTGGGCCGCGACCGGAAGGCGCTGGTGGTGGTCGATGCGCTGACCGACGATGACCTGATGCAGATCGGCGCCGCGCTCG
>JAIUNP010000245.1 GCA_020161975.1 Pseudomonadota bacterium | reverse complement strand
AGCCGCGTCGTGATCCGGTAGACTTGGCCCTCCTGATAAGTGGCATAGGTCACACGGGCGTCATGACTGCCGGATTTTGGGGAGGTCTCTGCAAGGGCAGGCAGGGCCGTGAGGCTGGCCACGAGACCCACCGTGAGGAACGTAAAGCGTGGGGTCATGTCAGCCTTCCGAAGGGGTCAGGGCCTCGGATGTGAGGCGATAATCGGTAACGAGGAACCCGGTCGGGTTCTGCCAGACGAGATCGAGTGCGGTCTGTTTGGTCGGCTCAAACCGGAAGGTGACGGTTGCCGTGAACTTGCCGATCCGATCCGGGATTCCCTCGCCATCGGAGACCCAGGTCTTAGTAAAGCGGACCTGCGCGGTGGTCTCGGTCACCGGCGTGATCGAAAGGATGTCGACCCGGACCTTGGAGCTCTCGCCATAGAGTTTTGGCGGGTAATTCGGATGGCCCTCGGTCCAAAGCGCCACGAGGGACGACTTCGCATTTGCCTCGGACCAGGTATAGGCGCGGAGAATCCGTTCCTCGTTGTCGTGCTGGTCATAGGTTTCGCGGTCTGTGACATAGGCGAAGAGGAGGCTTTGCCGGATGGCTTCAGCCTGCTCCATCCCGGCCTTCTCGACCGCCACCACGCGCTCGGCCACACCGGTGTCCTTGTCGACGATGGCAAGGAAGGCCTCGGTCTCTTTCAGGGGCAGGAGGGTGACGACGGCGATCATGCCCATGAGGCCGATGGCGAGACCGCCGCCCGCCACCGCATAGGCGATCCGTTCGCGCTTCTTCACACCGAAAAACATCTCGGCTTCGAGAAAACTTTTCAATTCAGGGGGTGAACCTGTCATGGTCTTGCTCCGGGAAAAGGGGTTTGGCGCGGCTGTCGGGTGGCTGGATCAGCTGTCGCGGATGAACTGGCCGAGCCGCATACGGGCCGCGTGGCCGCGCTCAGCATCCGACCGCGCCTGATCGCGCAAATGGTGGTGTTCGGTCTTGCCGGTCATGAAGCCGGAGCGGAACTCGTTCATGCGCCGGGCAGAATAGTCGCTGGCCTTTTCCAGGGGCTTGCCCGCAACCCGCAGCGCCTGAGGCGCAATGCTGGCAAGGCTGATCTGCCCGGTGATATGCGTCACGGCATTCGGGATGGCCATCAGGGCGAAGATGCCCACAAAGACGATGACGAAGAAGCCGAGGATCGACCCAAGATCGGTGACATCTTCCGTTTCTCGGAAAACATCATGGGCCACTGTCACGACGGCAACGATGATTCCTGCGGAGGCGACCGGGTACATCAGATAGCCGATCATCGCCGAGAGCCAAGCCTCGAAGATGCCCTTGGTTTTCTCGAAGATCGTGGCGCCGATGGCAAGCGGGGCGACACCCAGAAGGAAGGCGATCATCAGCTTGGCGAAGCCGACGATGAAGACATAAACCGCCATCAGGATGCCGAGGACCACATAGAGGATTGCGGCGACAAAGCCGCGCATGATCGAAGACATAGCCGAGGAAACGCTATCGACGTTGCCAGCCATCATGTTGGCCATGTCATCCATGGCTGCGGTCGCGGAAGTGGCGACACCGCTGCCGCCGAGGCGGAAATACTCCAGCGCAAGATCGCTGAGCCCATTGCTGGCAGCCTGATAGATCTGGCTGAAGTTTGACCAGGTAAGACCGAACATCAGCACCATCACGATGCGGAAGGCGAGTTGCACTGCATCGCGCATGGCGATGCGGTAGACATTGAGGGCGGCATTGATCCCGACCATGACGAGGAGGAGCGCGAGAAGGCTCGAATAGATCGGGCCGACGGCGCTGGCCGTTGCTTCGAAAAACCGTTGGCCCGCCGCCGTGATCGCTGCATCCAAAGTCGTCAGAATGGTCGAGACGCTGTCCATCAGAAGGAGCCGCCGCACATGGTCTCAGCAACAGCGATAAGCTTTCGAGCCTCAGTCGAGATAGCCGCTGTATGTTGCCAGGACAGTCGTTCAACCTTTTGACTTTCGCGCAAGGCAGCGGCGACCGCCTCTACATCGTCCCAGTTCGCTACTTTACCAGCGCAGCCACAATCAGCAGTTGCGATGACGTTCCGCGCCCTGACAAAGCTGTAGATGTCCCGAAGCGCGCGGGCCTCGGCCCCGGATTGCGCTTCCCGATACTGCGGCGGCCATTGGGCCTCACAGTTCCGGAACTCTTCGTTCACCGCGCCCGGGATCGGCTGGACGTCGTCCGGCACCTCGACCTTCGGCAGGACGTTGAGGAAGGCCTCTTCCTGGGCCATGTCGGCTGAGGCAGGAGCCTCGGCCGAGGTCATCCCCGTCCACAGGGTCGCCAGGATCAGCGCAGCGCTGAAGGGCTTCTGTTGGAGCTGGCCCATTTTCATTCCTTTCGGATCACTTTGATGAACTTCTCTTCCTCGGCGGCCGTCGCGGCATCCATGACTCCGGCTTCCCCCATTCCCATGAGCTGGGCGGATTCCATGTTCCAGATATTGGCCATGGCGATGGACATCTCGGCCGTGACCCTTGTGTTGAGGTCGATGGCCTCTTTCAGCCCTTCAGTGTCCGGGATCTCCTGGACCAGTTCGTGCACCCGTTCGAGGCTTTCGGACGCCTTGACCGAGGATGTTTCCGCCGCGGCCGACAGGAAGGCGGCCGTGTTGGCCTGCGTGCCGATCCGCGCCGCGCCCGGATCCTCGCTTTTCGAAAGCGTGTCGACGGTGGCGGTGTCCAAACCGACCGAGGCGAAGAAATCCGACACATATTGCCCGGCCGGCATGTCGCCGACCTTGCCCGAGGTGGTCATCAGGGAATATTTCCCGTCCTTCGCGGCAATGAGCCCGCCGGTCAGATCGGCGACGTCCGGCAGGATGTCGTCAAAGAAGGTGTCTGGGTCCGGAATGCCCAAGGCTTCCAGCGTCAACCCGTTCCGAAGCGCGTCGAGCTGTGCCTTCAGGGTGGCGATCTGTTCGATCTGCTTCAGGATCTGCTCGTCGAGCTTCAGGTTCGAGGCGATCATCTCGCGCACCTGCAGCTTGGCCTCGGTCAGCACCTCGCCGATCTTGGCGATGCTGGTGAGGTCGATGGTCGGCACGCCTTGGGCTGCCGCAGGGAGCGGCAGCGCCAGTGCTGCGGTGAGGAGAAGGGGGCCGATGCCCCGGATGCGCTTGGGGATCATTCGGAACCAGCCTTTACCTTGATGAATGTTGCGTCGCGGGCGTAAGCCTCGATCCAGAGTGCGTAGCGCGCCTGGTCTACCTTGACCCTTGCGGCCTTGACCCTGTCGACCATCAGCGCGATCCGCGCCGCCTCGGCCCGGGCATAAGTGTTGAGATCCAGCGCTTCCTTGGCCGAACTGGTGGTCGGGATCTTCTCGATGAGGACGCGAAGCCGTTTCAGCGAGCTCTCGATCTCGAGGCTCGCTTCCATGCCATAGTGCAGCCCGGCGTCCGAGACATTGGAGGCCGTGGCAATCGCCATGTCGCGCGGATCGAAAGTGCCGACCTGATCAATGCCGCTGATCTGTCCCGCATAGGTATTGAAAAACCCGGTGATGCGGACGACGTAGTCTTGGGTCTCCTTGAAGGGCGGGATACCGCCGTATTTCGAGACATTGCCGGGACCGGCGTTGTAGGCCGCCAAGGCCAGCGGCACGGAACCGAACTTGTTGAGCTGGGTCAGGAAATACCTGGCACCCCCATCGAGTTGCAGCATCGGGTCGTCGTAATAGGCGGGATAGATGCCGAGGTCCTTTGCCGTATCCGGCATCACCTGCGTCAGGCCGAAAGCGCCGACAGGCGAGCGTGCCCCGATGGAAAACCCGGATTCCTGCTTCACAAGGCTCTGGAACCAGATGCGGAATTCGACTGGATTGAGGCCAGCCCGCGCGAGCCCCGGGTGGCCCGCGTATTTCTTCGCAGTGGCGACGATCATCTCTTCGATGCCGGTCTTGCCATCCCCGAAAAGCCGCGCCGCATAGGGGCTGTCATCCTCGACATCATAGAGGACTTCGGCCTCGGCCCCCGGGATCACCTCGAGATCACCGATCCAAGGCGTCTGGCCGGCCATCATCGCCAGCGTGGCGTCGAGCGCATCAAGCTGTTCCTGATGCAGCTCGGCAATCCGCGCCTTCTTGTCGGCCTCAAGCTCCCGCGCGCCGGTCAGATAGGACATCTGCGCGATCTCGAGGCTGTGCTGGATGATCGACTTGCCATCGGCAATCGGCACGCCTTGCGCGAAGGCCGCCAGCGGCAGAGCCGCAGCCATCAAGGCAAGCGCCCTGGCAGGTCGTCTGGATTTAGCGGCAGGGAATGACATCGACAGGCGAGGTGTTGCCGCGCGAGACAAGGCCCGCATCCGGGCTTGCACCCTTGGTGGAAGTCGACACAGTGGAGCCAGTGGTTGCCCAACAATTGGTCTTGGCGATCGGCACTTCGGCGCAGCCCGCGAGAACGGCAGATGCCCCCAGTACAACCGCCCCAGAGATAGAGCGCATAAGGAGAGTTATGTAAAGTATTGATCGCATTGAGTTATCATTCCTTCCAGAATTTGGGCCGCGCGGCGTAGTCGGCGCCGAAGGCGTTGAGACCGGCCTGTCCACCGCCAAGAGCTGTCAGCAAAGGCCCGAGTGCCTTCAGGTCGACGTTGAGAACGGACGAGCCGCGTGGAGAGCGTGACAGGACCAGTCGCTGGCCCGGGATCGGGTTCAGCACGAAATCCAATTCGCCGTCGGTCAGGCGGAAACTGTCATAGTCGCTTGAGGCTGCTTCACCGTTCGGGAAGAGAAGCTGGTTCGGTAGCGCTTCGAGGATTGATCGCGCCTTCGATCCCCGGATCTGGCTCGGGAACTGGGTCATCATGACGACGACGACGTTCTTCTTCCGGGCCGTCACCAGCCATTCAGCAAGCTTTTTGGCGAAGTACTCGTCGTCGAGAACCTTCCAGGCCTCGTCGATCAGGATCAGCGTCGGGCGCTTTTCCTCGATCAGCATCTCGATGCGGCGGAAGAGATAGCCAAGGATTGCAGTCCGCTCGGTGCCGAGGTCGAGGATTTCCGTCAGATCGACGGCCGTCACATCATGGCTGGTGAAATCCACCACCGGCTCTTGGGCCTCACCGAAGACCCAGCCGTAGCGACCATCCGGACCCCATTCGCGGAGACGTTGCGCCAGATCGAGACCATCACCGACATCGCCAAAGAGTTCCTGGAAACTCTGGAAGTTGCGCAAGCCCTCGCGTGCCTTGCCGTTCTGGGCGATGGCGGATTTGAGAGCCTCGGATTGCAGGGGCGTCATTGGCCCGGAGCGGGATTCCAGGAGGGCTACCAGCCAGTCGAGAAGCCAGGCTTCCCCGCGCTCTCCGGCCTCGGTCGCGAGCGGGTTCAGCCCCGTCGGGCGTCCCGCGCGCACTTCGGCATAGCGGCCGCCCAAGGCATGCACTGCCATCTTGAGACCGGCTTCCTTGTCGAAGATGATCGTCCGGCCCCCTGCTCTCTGGGCCTGGGCGGCAAGGAAGGCGACGGTCGTCGTCTTGCCGCCACCGGAAGGGCCCCCTTCCACCGGATCATATCCCATGGATTTGTCGTCGATGAGACCGGAGCCAAAATGTCCAAATCCCTGGGGAATGGCATCGAGCCCAATAGCATCATCAAGAAATCGGGCGCCTCCTCCGGATATGGAATTGACTTTTTGCGCACGTGGGTGGCCACATCAGATTGGACACGCGATGCTTCGATCGGTTCAGAGATCCTGAAGACTGTCGGGGACATCCAGCAAAAGATCAGGAACACCTGCAGGTTCATCCTCGGCAACGTTCACGATTATAGCGACGAACCTCGCTTAGATCACATGTGGCTCATTGACAAGGCCCTGATGGACCGGGTCAATTATTTAAACGACAGTGTCAGGGCGGCTTATGAAGGGCACAACCTGATCAAGGTCATGTCACTGATACATCATTTTTGCACCGATGATCTTTCCGCTTTTTACTTTGATGTCACCAAAGACAGACTGTACTCTGAAAACC
>JAIUNP010000244.1 GCA_020161975.1 Pseudomonadota bacterium | reverse complement strand
AGAAAAGCCATTTCTGAAATTAGTATATATAAAAGATAGAATTTCTGTATTTAAGATACGGAGGCGTTATTCTCGCCATATGTCCGTGCCGTCAGACATTCCCGCATCCCTGGAGAGATTCCCATGGCCCGCCATATCCGCTTCAACGCCTTCGACATGAACTGTGTCGGTCATCAGTCGCCGGGGCTGTGGGCGCATCCGAACGACAAATCCTGGAAATACAAAGACCTGGATTACTGGCAGGATCTTGCCCGCACGCTGGAACGCGGCGTCTTCGACGGCATCTTCATCGCCGATGTCATCGGTTACTATGATGTCTACAAGGGTTCAAACTACCACGCGATCCATCAGGCGGCACAGATTCCGGTGAACGACCCGCTCCAGCTTGCCGCCCCCATCGCGCTTGCCACGGAGCATCTTGGTATCGGCATCACCGCCTCCACCTCCTTCGAGCATCCCTACACCTTCGCCCGGCGCCTCGCGACGGCGGACCATCATTCGAAGGGTCGCGTCGGCTGGAATATCGTCACCTCCTACCTGGAAAGCGGCGCGAAGAATGTCGGGCAGGGTGGTTTGCGCCGGCACGACAACCGCTACGAAGTCGCCGCCGAATATGTCGAGGTGCTCTATAAGCTGCTCGAAGGCTCGTGGGAGGAGGGTGCGGTGGTGCGCGACGGCGGCAAGCGCATCTTCACGCACCCGGAAAAGGTCCACGAGATCGCCCACAAGGGCAAGTACTTCGAGGTTCCCGGTTATGGCCTGACGGAGCCTTCGCCGCAGCGCACGCCGGTTCTCTACCAGGCCGGCGCGTCCGGCCCGGGCAAGGCCTTTGCCGCCGCCCATGCCGAATGCATCTTCGTCGCCGCGCCGACCAAATCGGTGCTCAAGGCCTATGTTGCCGATATCCGCCAGCGCATTGCCGCTGCCGGCCGCGATCCGAAGAAGGTCTATATCTACACGCTCGTCACCATCATCACCGATGAGAGCGAGGCGAAGGCAGAGAAGAAGTTCGAGGACTACAAGAGCTATGTCTCCTACGACGGCTCGCTCACCTTCATGTCCGGCTGGAGCGGCATCGACTTCGGCCAGTATGCACCGGCGGACGTGGTCGAGAAGATAGAGACCAATGCCATCCACTCCTTCGTCGAGCACATCGCCGGCGGAGACAAGTCCTGGACGATCGACGAGCTCGCCCAGTTCGGCGGCATCGGCGGCATGGGACCGGTCTTCGTCGGCTCGCCGGAGCGCATCGCCGATATTCTGCAGGAATGGGTTACGGATACGGACGTCGACGGCTTCAACCTTGCCTATGCTGTCACGCCGGACAGTTTTGAGGATGTCGTTGCCCATATCGTGCCGGAACTGCAGAAACGCGGTGCCTATCCCACGGGCTACCGCCCCGGAACGCTACGCGAAAAACTGTTCGGTGAGGGGCCGTATCTGCCGAAAACCCATCCGGCCGATGGTTATCGGGATATCGAGGCCGTCAAACGCCGTGACGCCGAGCGCATTCCGGCATTGAAGTCGGTCGGAGCGTGATGCCGGCGCTTCGGCATCGCTGCTGGACAGCAAGCGCGGCGGCGATGCCTTGGAGCGCGGCAGATAAAACTTGACCATTAGCGTCATGATAAAATAGGAGACATCAACTTCACCTCATCCGGAGCCTGTCGTGGTGTCTTCCTTGTTTTCTTCTCTGCGTCTTGCAATGCTGATCGCCGTGGCGGTGCCCGCTGCCGGTTTTGCGCAGCAAGTGTCGATCACCGATTCCCGCGGGCAACAGGTCACGATTGAGCGGCCGGTGGACAGCGTGGCGATCTTTCCGCTGCCCATCCCCGAAGCCATGATCGCGCTTGACGGGGGAACCCAGCGCCTCACCGCCATCAATCCGCGGGCGCAGGCGGCGTTGATGAACGGGGTGATCGGTCAGCTTTTCCCCGAGATTGCCGATATCCGCACCGATCTGGTCGCCGGCAACTTCATCCCCAATGTCGAAGAGATACTCGCTGCAGGCCCCGATGTGGTGCTGCAATGGCAGGCCAAGGCCGACGAGCGTGTTGCCCCGATGGAGAATGCGGGCATCAAGGTGGCCACGGTCAGCACGGAATCGCGCGAAACCCGGCGCGGCTACATCGCCATGCTCGGCCAGATCCTCGGCAAGGAGGATCGGGCCAAGGCCTTCCTCGACTGGGAGGACAAGACCGTCGCCGACATCGCCGCGGTGCTGAAGGCCGCAGGCAAGCCCCGGCCGCGTATCGTCTTCATCGACAGCATGAGCGACAACGAGTTCGTGGTGTTCGGCCGTGAGGAAGCCTATTTCGCAGCATCGGGCCTGATCAATGCCGCGACCGAAGCGGGCTTCACCGAAGGATCCGTCACCGTCGGCGCGGAATCGCTGCTCGAATGGAACCCGGACATCGTCCTCGTCAACTACTACAACGACACCATCAAGCCTGACGATATCCTCAAGCATCCCGTGCTGGGCGCGCTGGCCGCGGTCAAGGCGGCGCGGGTCTACAAGACCCCGGCAATCGACCCGGCGACGGCGGCTGGCGGCGAACTCGCCTACCAGTGGTTTGCCGAAATCGGTTATCCCGATCTGTTCGACACCAACATGCGCACCGCTGTCGTCGATGGCTTTCAGTTCCTCTACGGCAAAACCTTGAACGACGAACAGGTCGACAAGCTCATGCAGATGGAATGGAACGGCGGCAGCGCAGGCTACGCCGACGCCTTCGGGCGGACTCGATAGTTTTCGGGATCGAGCCAGGATCGGGGAGGGTGCCTTGAAGGATATCGGCTTCATCACGTCGGGTGACGGCGCGCAGCTGCAATGCTACCGCGATTATCAGGCCTATCTCGATGCGGAACTCTATCTGCGTACCCTCGACAAGGTCGATCTTACGGGGTTCCGCGCCATCGTCGTTCCCGATTTCTCCAACCAGGACCTGTTGCGGCGGCATGCCCGTCAGCTCAACGACTATCTTGCCGGCGGTGGCTTCCTCATCGTCTTCGAGCCCAATCGCATGGACGAATGGCTCGATGTCGTGGAGGTCCAGTGGTTCTCGCGTGAGACAGAGGACTGGAAATGGTGGATGCGGCCGGGAGGGCGCATGGAGGCGTATCAGCCGCGGCCCGAGCATTCCATGGCCCGGGCTATTCCCCTTGCGGATATGTGCTGGCATTTTTTCGGTGCCTTCCGGCTGCCGCCGACGGCAACGCCGATCCTCAATCTCGACAACGACGAAGGTTGCCTGCTCTATGATCAGGCTGTCGCCGGCGGCGGACGGCTGATTGCCTCCACCATCGACCCGCATACCCATCACGGGCGCCGTTTCATGCCCGCAACGACGCGGTTCCTCAACGGCTTCTATCCCTGGCTGAAGCGCGAGGTGCAGAACCATGGCTGACCGTGTTCTCCGCCATGACGGCCGCAGGCCGCATCTGCTCTATCTGCGCTCCACCCGCAGCTACAACCGCGATCGTATCGGCGGGCTTGTGCCGCAGGACTGGCGTTACAGCGCTGCCGATGTTTATGACCTCGAGACGATCGATCTTGCCGAGGTCGATGTGGTCATGCTCTCGGGCATGGCCGACCAGATCTTCCTGAAGTCCATCGAGGCGAAGCTGGTCGACTATCTCGCTGGCGGCGGCCACTTCCTGCTCAATGGCCATATCCTGCTGCCGTTCCTGCCCTGCCTCAGCCCGTTCCGCGCCGTTCCGCCAAAGCCGTTCACCAACTGGATGATCCGGCCTGCGCAGCCCGGCGCCTATTTCGGCCGGATGGACTTTGAAAACTTTCATCGGCACGAAGGGATCCTCGGCCAGTATGCACGCGGGTTTTCCGACGCGCCCGCCGGCGCGCAATGGCTTTGCCTCATCGGGGGGCCGGGGCCGGACGGCACCGTGCTTGAAGGCCCGGTCGACTGGGTCTGGCGCATGCCCGGCGGTGGCAAGGTCTTCATGCACAATGGCGACCATATCGAGCAGTTCTGCTCCGATCCCCGCCAGCAGCCCAACCTTTTCCATGACATTCTGAACGCGCTGGTCTTCTCCGACGAACCGCCGGCGGCTCCCGCGGAGGGGCGGCCGTGACGGATGGCGTCGCCGCGCCGGCTGCCGGAGACCCGCCGCTCGACGTGCGCATGGTCATGACGGGTCTGGTCGGGCTGCTGGTTCTTGCCATGATCCTCTCGCTTTCGGTCGGCCGCTATGGCGTGGGTCTCGGCGATCTCGCGACATTGGTCGGCGGTTGGTTGCGCATCGGTCCCGGTCGCGATGGCGTTGCCGAACCGGTCTGGCGGGTCGTCGAGCTGGTGCGCGTGCCGCGCCTGCTGATCGGCGCCACGGTCGGAGCAGGGCTGGCCCTGTCAGGTGCGGTGCTGCAGGGCGTGTTCCGCAATCCCCTGGTCGATCCGCATGTCATTGGCGTTTCCTCCGGTGCCGCCTTCGGGGGCGTGCTTGCCATCCTGCTGGGGCTTGGGGCAGCCGTGCTCTGGGTAATGGCGTTCGGTTTCGGGATTGGCGCCCTGCTCCTCGTCGTCGTGATGAGCCGCAAGTCCGGTCGATCGTCATTGCTCATGCTGGTGCTTGCGGGCATTGTCGTCTCGGCGCTGTTTTCCGCACTCGTATCGCTTGGCACCTATTTCGCCGATCCCAATGACACGCTGCCGGCCATCGTGTTCTGGCTCATGGGCTCGTTTGCCAGCGCAACCCCCGAACGGGCGCTCTACATGGTGCCGCTCGTCATGCTCTTCGCCGTGCCGCTGCTGTTGATGCGGTTCCGGATCAACGTGCTTTCGCTCGGTGACGAGGATGCCCGCGCGCTCGGCCTCAAGGTCGAGCCGACGCGGTGGTTGGCGCTCTGTTGCGTTACCGGCATTACCGCCGCCAGCGTTGCCAATTCGGGCATCATCGGTTGGGTGGGGCTGGTCATTCCCCATTTCGCTCGCACGCTGGTAGGCCCGGATCACGGCCGGTTGCTGCCGGCAGCGGCGCTGCTCGGCGCGATCTTCATGCTGCTGGTCGACACGCTGGCGCGCACGATGATCGCCGCCGAAATACCCCTCGGCGTGCTGACGGCGATCGTTGGGGCGCCGGTCTTCTTGATTTTGTTGCATCGCAACCGGGGGGACGCATGGTAGTCGCCATAGAAGCCCGCGGCGTCGGCTTCCGCTATGATGATGCCAATCCGTGGCTGTTCGAAAAACTGGATTTCACGCTGCGCAAGGGCCAGACGCTCGTGCTTCTCGGTCGAAACGGCCGCGGCAAGACCACGCTGCTCAAGTGCCTTGCCGGCCTGATGCAGCCAAGTACAGGTCATGTCAGCTGTGCTGGCATGCTCGGATATGTGCCGCAGCAGTTTGCCGCGCCCTTCTCCTATTCCGTTTTCGACGTCGTGCTGATGGGCCGCGCCCGGCATGTCGGGCTGTTCTCCAGCCCCACTGCGCTCGACCGCGAGCACGCGCGCGAGGCTTTGGCCCTGCTTGGTCTCTCCAGCTTTGCGCATCGGGCCATCGGGACGCTTTCGGGCGGTGAGCGGCAGCTGGTGCTGATCGCCCGCGCGCTCGCATCGAACGCTGACATCCTGTTGCTCGACGAGCCTGCCGCGGCGCTCGATTTCCACAACCAGGCGATCATGCTCGCCATGCTTGGACGGCTTGCCGCCGAGCGCGGCCTGACCATCGTCATGACCACGCACGAACCGACCCATGCGCTCGAAATCGGCGATCGCGCCGTTTTGCTCTACGGGTCCGGCCGCTGTGAAGAAGGGGCGGTAGCCGACATGTGTGCCCCGGAGCGGCTGTCGGCCCTCTATTCCATCGGCATGCAGCGCCTGGATCATGCAGACGGCCAATCCGCCAGCATCGCGGCCCGTTTTCGCTCGGTCGGGCACTGGCCGCAACCGGATGCCGGCAGCATGAAGGAACGCGGCCGCCGTTTTGCGGATCTTGATCAGGGCACGTGACAGCCTGCTCCTTTAGCTGCGTGGACAAGAGGCGGCGTCACCCGAACTGCGAGATGCCCCTTT
>JAIUNP010000243.1 GCA_020161975.1 Pseudomonadota bacterium | reverse complement strand
ATTCTTGGCCAGCAGCGCGTCGTAGGCCTCGACCAGCGCGGCATCGCCCTGGCTGCGCGAGCACGTCGGCGACATCGGCGTGGTCGTCACCTTCCTGGCGCTGGCGGGGGTGCTGGATCTGCCGGCGGGATATACATCCGGCCCTGATCGGTCTGCGCCCTCGGAAACTCGAGATCGGGCGCCGGGAACTGGGTTGTCCGGAACTCTTCCCTGTCAGGATTGGTCATCGGCCCCGAGGGTTTGGCGAGGCCCGCCCAGATCATCCAGCCCGCGACGCCCAGAGCGCCAAGGGGCGCGCCCACTTTCAGGACTCGGCCGAAGGTGGTTTCGGGCCTCGCGACAGCGGTTGCTGCGGCATGGTCGAGTTCGAGGTTACGGTAGGTCGATGGATCCGGCATTGATGTGCTCTCTAAAAGTGCGCGGGTCAGAAAATGCCGGTTCAGGATTTGCCCTGATCAAAGCCGATGCGCTGGGGCGCTGCGACAGGCACGGTCGAGCCATCATCCGCGACAACCCTCAGGTTGAAGAGGCATGTGGCGTCGTCCCCGTTCCGGAGCGTCCATTGTGGCGCCACCTTGTCGACCACGAGATAGGGGCCCTCCCGCCTTGAGTTCACGAGACTTTCGTTCCTGTCCTGGTCGACGATTAAGAGGGCGGGGGTTTCGCCGGTCTGCGGGAACCGGAACCAGGTCTTCACGCCGTCGTCGAAGACCTCGAGGGGTTTGACCTGATCGGACCCCTTGATCGCGTAATCCCTGTTGGCATTGGCGAGGTTGAAGTTCCGCGCATTCGGGAACTTCGCGCGCTCCTTCGCCTGGCTCATCAACCGCGCGTCGAGATCATCCTCGGGATAGCGGAAGCGGATCTTGAAAATCTGCGCTCGTGCGCTGCGGAAGCTTGAGCGTAGGACGAAGGCGTAGAGCCGCTTGTTGGTCACAACATTGAGGTTGGAAAAGGCGTCCTTCTCAACAGGTTTCAGGAAGATGATGTTTCCCTTGCGGTTGGGCTCGACCTTCCACGCCACGGAATCCCCGAGTGCGAGGGTTTCGATCTTTTCGTCCTCGCCGAGGATGATCATGGTCGAGACGCCGTAGCTGCCATCGACGGCGACGACATTGTCCTTCTGGTAGAGAACATCCCTGACACGAGGGTCGAGCGCGCCGGCGCGGGGTGCGGATTCAGCTGATGCAGGCGAAACGGCGAGCAGCGACAGGATGAAGAGAACAATACGCATCACGGCTTGCCCTGTCCTGCTGTGGCTGTCTCCTGATCCCGGCGGTATTCCGTGACCTGGAACCCGAGGGGGTTCTCGAAGCGGTATTCGTTTCGCATCGGCGTCGAGGTGTAGCGGAAGCGGATCAGCGAGACCCAGTGACGGACCACGGTGTTGGTCTGGCTCTTCTCTTCCGTCGAGAAGCGGACAAGGGCGGTACGGTTGTTCGGGAAGGTCACGGATTTGATCGTCGTCGCGACCACCGTGTTCATCCCCAAAACCTTGATCGGATTTTTGGGATTCGCCGGCGAGAAGATCTCGGTGAGTTCGCGGGAGGCGTCGCCTGTGCCAAGGAGCTGGGCGATATCGAAATTGTCCTTCAGCGCCTTGGGGTCATAGGTCTCGCGCGCCTTGACGTAGCGCACGACATTGAAGGTCGTGACGGCTTCATCCTGCGTCAGCACGCCCTCGGCCATCGGGCGCTTCACCTCGACAAAGCCCGTCGTTTTGTCGACGACGACCATATAGGGCTCGTAGGATTTCAGCGGCACCAGCATCGCGAGGGTGGCAAGGGCAAGGAGCGCGATTACCGTCATCACGCTCGCGATGATCCAGGCGATAGCGCGGGAATTCCGGTTGCGCCGCGCGATATCGGCTTCCCAGCTCTGCGCTTCAGTAAAGTATCGGGAATCGGCTTTTATCGGCGGGGCTGCCGCCGGTGTGGCAATCGACATGTCCTAGGGCTCAAATGTTGGAATCAGTTCTGCTGGCGCAGCTGATTGGCGAGACGGGAATACTCGGAACTCGGACGTTGGTTCGAAGTGTCGGGACCGGCTGGGATCAGGGATGCCCTATGCGCTGACATCCGGTTCATCCGGCTGACGGCGCGTCTCTCACTGAAGGACAGCATCGACGTCCCGGGAATGCGGGCGGAGGAGAGCATCTGTCCCAGCCGAGGGGCAGACATCGGAATGCCGCCGGCGATGGAGGCCGCGACCGCATTGAGCTGATGCAGGAGCAGGGTGCCGATGATCGCGATCAGGATGACCGGCGCGATATCGGCAAAGGTCGTGGTGAAGCCGTTATTCGCAAGGTTCAGCCGATCAAAGAACTGCTGCGTCAGGCCGACATAGAACGCGATGAAGGCGTAGACCAGGACCTGGACGAGAAAATACTGGATCAGGGTGGAGAGCCACCCCGAGAAATACCGCGACGACACCCCGAAGAGGAGGAGCAGGATGAAGATCGGCGCGAGACCAAGGAGCAGCCACATGAACACCTTGGAGAGGATGATCAGGAAGAGCCCGAAGCCGATCAGGATCGCCATGGCGATCAGGAGAATGCCGGCAATGAAGTAGGGGCCGGGATTGGTGATGCCGGCGTTCCGGACAAAGGCTGACACCGCATTGCCCGTGGTATCCCAGAGGTTCTGCAATGCGGTTTGAACCGCACTGACCGACGTCAGGTTCACCGATGTGCCTGTGGCATTGGCGGTTCTGACAGCGTTGAGGAGGGAATTGCCGATCGCGACGGGGCCCTCGTTCATCGCGGTATAAACGAGAGACTGGAACTCGCCCCATTGGGTTGCGAGGGTATAGATCAGGAAGGCGCGAAAGAGCCGGAAAGCATGGTCGGAGGGGCCGCCCGTCGCGGTTCCCTGCCAGATCCCGATCCCCCAGATGATGACATAGAGGCTGAGCATCAGGGCGCCGACAGAGGTCGCGCCACCATCATTGAGGGACTGCGCCAGGGCCTGATAGGCCTGCGCGACATAGGTGGTCCCTGCCCTATCGACATTGGCGAGGAGATCGGTGACGAGCGCCATGGATCAGTCCTGACGCAGACGGCGCAGAGGGCCGCAAGGGCCGGTATCCACGAGCAACGCCACAACGCTGTCCGGCAGCAGGGACGAGAGCACAAAGCCGATGACAGCAGTGGGTTTGCCCTCATTGAGATCACACGGCGCCTTCAGCGGCTTGTGCGAGCACGCCGAGAGAAACAGCGCCGAAACCAGCACAAATGAAGCGCGTCGCACGATCATCGTTCGATGAGCTGTAGAAGACTGAGGTAGCTGGATCATGGGCCGCATCATCATTGTCCAAACGGGCGGTAGGTCATGGCGCTGGCCGCAGCCGAGGCCGCAGCGATCCGGTCGAGATTGGCCTGATTGGCGGCGGTCACCGCATTGTTCACGACGCCGGTGAGTTCGTTGATGGTCTGCCCGGTCTGGATCTGTATCTGGCTGTTCTGGTCGACGCTGCCCTTGAGATCGGGAGAGGCGCCGATCTGCTGTCCACCCGACATGAAGGCGGAGGACCTCGTCTGCACCGCTCCCTGCGTTGCGGACACAAGGCCCGTGAGGGTTGCCGCGACATTGACCGAGTTCTGGTAGGCCTGATCGGTCGGACGCGACGTGCCGTTGATGAGCCCGGTGATCGAGCGCACGAGCTGGAGACCGTTGATCAGGTTGGAAACGATCCCCTGGGCATTACCGCCAAGGCCGGTGAACGTGAGCTGTCCGCCGGAGATGACGGAGCCAAGGTTCGGGGCGGAGCCCATCGAGAAGCCGCTTCCCAGCGCCATCTGCGCCAGGGAGCCCTGCGCCTGCGAAGAGCGGTCACCGGTGATGGCGGCGAGGGTGCGCGCGGTGTTGGTCAGGATGTCGCGGTCCGTCGTCAGGATCTGCTGGGTATTGACCGCGATCTCCTGCGCTTTTGCCAGGTTCGCCGCGTCATTGACCGGGACCTGCGCGAGGGCGGCGCCTGAGGTGAGTGCGATCAGGAGCGATCCGAGGATTGCTTGTTTCATGGGGGATCACTCCTTTTGCTGTTGGATCAACGGGGTGGGGTTTGCGCGGCGCGGGCCGCAGCGGTGAGGGCGTCGATTTGGGAGTTAATCGATCCAGTCGTCGTTCCCGTCGCGGTATCGGCGGTCCCGGATTGGAGGGCGAAGGTCTCCTGCACCCGCGCGAGATAGGTCACGACATTGCCATTGCTGTCGACGTATCGACGGATGACGCAGGAGCCATCGGTGACGGTGGCAGCGCATCCCGGCGGCCGGCAGGGATCGGCGGCTGTCCCCGTTCCGGTATAGCCCGTGGGGCATGTGGGACCGGGAGCTGTTGGTGGCGTCAACGGATTGACCGCCCCTGCCCCCTGGCTCATGTCGGATTGGCTCGCGAGGTTGAGAGCATTGAGCGCCTGGACCCAGAGGTTCACAGCGTTCATCGTCTGGTTCCAGGTCATGCCGTTCTGGATGCGGATCGAGGAATTTTCGTCGAGGGCCTGCATGACGGTTCCGGCACGACCGGTTTCACCAGGCCTTGCGCGATAGGCGTCCCCGGTCGCAGCGACCCCGCTTTGCGAAGCGTCGACACCGGCCACCGTCTTGCCCGCCGTGGCTCCCAAGGTCTGTTCATTGAGCGTTCCTCCCGTTGCACCCTGTTGCGGCTGCACGGGGAGATCAGGACCATAGGGGCGGACGGCGTTTGATCCTGTTGCGACATTGGGTTCGGTAGAAGGGTTCTGGATCGATCCTTTCTTGCCCGTGGTCACCGCGCATTTGACCCCCTCGCGCTTCTGGTTCTGCTGGGTCAGCACGGATTTCATCTCGAGCGTCGTTCCGCTCGTCACCGATTTCCGCTCGAGCTGCGCCGCATCATTGACCGGCACGGCTGATATGGCGGGAACGCTCTGGAACAGCCCAGTGATCAGAACGAGAAGTGCTGTTGGTCGGGAAAGCCTGATCATGCCGTTGCCCCCCGGAAGATCGGCAGCCAGTCCTTGGGATCGGGTCCGACCGCTTCCATGATCAGTTCGAGTTCCGCCACGGTCTCGGTCCGCCCAGAGAGCACCTTGATCAGATCGGGCATCCCCGCGAGATTGAGTTTCGCAATGACGCTGTCCTGCCCGTGTTTGATCAGGAAGGAGCGCTGCTCCGGCACTGACGTGCGGATCCACTCGACCTCGCGTGCCGAGAGCCGGAACGCTTTCCGGTAGCTCTCGTCATCCGCCTTGGGGTTCGGAAAGAAGATGTTGGTCGCGGTCTGTTCGATCAGGGTGTTGGCGGACTTCGAGCGGACGATATCGGCGGCGGACTGCGTGCCGAAGCCGATGATGCCGTTCTGCTTACGGATGGTCTTGAGCTTGTCCTTGATGAACCCTGCGAAGACCTCATCGTCGAGAAGCCGCCAACCCTCGTCGAGGAAGATCATGACGGGATCGCCTGTGAGAAGCTCATCCGTCCGGTGGAAGATATACATCAGCGCGGCAGTGCGAATGACCGGGTCTTCGAGCACCCGTGTCATGTCGAAGCCGTAGATGGAGGAGAGCGAGAACGTGTCGACGGGGTTGTTGAAGAGCCAGCCCCGCTGCTCCGGCCGGATCCAGGTCTCGAGCCTTGCGAGAAGATCGCCTTCCCCGGCTCTCAATCGACCGCGCAAGAGAGTGGCGAAAGCTGGCAGGTTCCGCCCCTCTGGCGGCCCGGTCAGCACCGCCTGCACCGCGTTGCGTATGACCTGCTCTTCTGACGCCGGCATCTCCGTGCCGTCGGTCCGGCGCAGCATGAAGGCGAAGAGCTGGAACAGGAACTCGCGGGATTCGCCGGTGTTCGGGAGGAACAGCGGGTTGAACCCCGTGGGTTCGCCGGGAGACAGGACTTCATATTGCCCGCCAATGGCGCGGATGAAGATCTCCGCACCCCGGTCCTTGTCGACGAAGAGGAGTTTTGGACGGGGCGTAATTCTTTGCGCCTGCGCCGAGATGAAGGAGAGGTACACCGTCTTGCCCGACCCCGAGGGGCCGACGACGGTGAAATTGCCGAGATCGCG
>JAIUNP010000242.1 GCA_020161975.1 Pseudomonadota bacterium | reverse complement strand
GGCGCTGCCACCCGCTGCCGTATAGAGCGTTCCCGAACCGCAGCCGCCGCCGAGCTGCATTCCGATGCCGAACAGGAACGCGCCGAGCGCGAGTGCAACGCCGACCGGGTTGACAAAGCCGAACAGCACCTGTCCGCCAACCTCGCCGACCCAAAGCAGGGGGAAAAACAGCACAATCGTCATCGAGACCATGACAAGCTGGGCGCGGACACCGACGGTTTGGCCGGCAGTCAGCAGCGCGCGCCAGGCCGAAGAAAAGCCGAAGGCGGCGCGTTGCAAGGTCCAGCCCGCGACTGCGCCGATGATCGGCAAAAGCGCCAGACGCCAGCCTCCATGGGAGAAGGCTGTGGCGGATACGGTCGCGAGCCCGGCAGCGCCGACAACGAGCAGGGGCCATTGAACCGGCGACCGCTTCCCGGAAACGTCGACCGCCGCAATCAAATCATTTGCCCGCTTCGGCAGCGATGCGCGCAAAGATATCGTCCAGTTCTGCCGCCACCTTTGCAAGATCGGCGTTCGCACCCGTCAGATACGGTGCGAAAACCGTTGACGGCGCCTTGTAGGAAAGTGTGCCGGTTCCATCCGCGTTTTCGGTCACATAGAGGCGGATCGGCGCTTCGATACCGGCGGCCAGACTTGCGGCCAGCATGCGGCGCGCGAAATCATTGCGGGAAACGCCGACAACACGATTGCCCGGAATGGTAAAGCCTTGCGCCTTCGCGCCCTCTGACGCGCTGGCCGAGGTCACAAGCCCCATCTTATTGGACTTGATGGCGTCTTCGAGCCGGCGATTGAGCTCGGCGTAGCTGTGAGCGGTCTTCGCAATCTTCCAGCCCGGCCGTTCACCGATGGCCACAGGCTGCGCAACCGCTGCCCCGGTCAAAACCAACATTGCTCCTGCCGAAACAACAGAGCGCAGGCGTATCGCGGACATGTTCATGCCAATACCCCGCGGGTAATCCTGGGCTTGATTTGATGCCCGGCCCGCCCATGTCTCGATAATAGGGCCGAAGCAAACGCGTTGTTTCCATGGCGACGCGCAAGCCTCGATGCCAGCCGCGCAGGCGCTTCAGGGTGATTGCTCCGCACCATGGCGTCGAGCATGATCTGTTCAAAGATGTCGCGCTGCGCGTTGCTGCCCCCAAGGAGCTGAAGGTGCGGCTGAACCGAATGCAATTTTTCGGCGGCCTGAGAATAACGACCTCTGGCATGATCGATGATCGCCCCGGCGGCCCTGGCGCCAACGCGTTTTGCAAGAACGGTCTGGGGTTCAGACTGCGCCGGCAATGTCTGAAGCGACTTTGCCAGCGCCAGCGCAGGCTCAACCCGGCCCGCGCCGGCAAGTGCCATGCCATAGTGGAGATCGGCAAACACCAAAGTCCGGTCCTCGATGCGACGCACGCATATGTCGGCAAGTTCTTCCCAGCGGGAGCCTGCGCTTTTGCCGAGGAGTTCAATCCGCTTCAGAAACGAGGTGGCGTTCGCGATGTCCCGAAAATCGTCCGTTCTCTCGGCGCGGACAAAGTGATCATAACATTCGAGAGCGCCCGTCACGTCGCCAACGTCGAGAAGAAAAAGCGCCTTGTGCCAGAACAGGTGGAACCGGAAGTTATTGCAATTCCAGACCGCTTCCGGATGCGCATCGATCCATGCAATCCCCGTCGCGGCTCGTCCGGTCATTTCGTAGACATGCGAAACCGCATGCATTCCCCAGGCATCCTGCGGGGTGCGTTCCAGCGCCACACGCCCGATGCGCTCGGCCTCCGCGAAGCGATGATTTTCCTCCAGCGCAAACGCCTGACACCCGAACAGAAAGCCCGCATGAGGGTGGTCCGGCTCAAGCCGGTTCATCACCAT
Source organism: Pseudomonadota bacterium (assembly GCA_020161975.1). Classification (GTDB taxonomy): domain Bacteria; phylum Pseudomonadota; class Alphaproteobacteria; order Rhizobiales; family Beijerinckiaceae; genus JAIUNP01. The sequence goes on along the minus strand of JAIUNP010000242.1, from coordinate 4,187 downwards.
GCTGATTGAATGCAGCATTCCGGTCGCGTCGCCGAGCATGAACTGCAAGCCATGCGACAGCTTGGCGGCGAGACTGTCATTTGGTGACCGTTCAAGAAGGCGTTCGAGCACGCTGACCGCGCCGGACCAGTTGCCGATAACCAGCACCTCGGCAGCCTTCACATACGCGGCGTCATCGCCATTGCAGTCACGGCATCGACGCGCCGTCGCAGCCGCCTCCCGCGCTGCGGGCAGCAGCTCAGAACGGGCGAGCATGACGGTCAGAATGGCCTTCGCAGCCCATGCCCGCGAACTGTCAGGGTTCAGGTCCAGAACGGCTTTCAGCCGGTCAACAACGGCCCGATCATGCGCAAGCACAGCCGTTGCGAACGCGTCATACACTGATCCGGGGCAGGGGGCGGTGTTCGGCTCGGTGTCCATCATGTCAGCATCGACCATGTGATGTCCTCTCCAAATACGTTACTCGGCCACAGGCAGCGGTTGCTGATCGGCTGCGCTCGTGAGTGACAAAAGCTGCCGTTTTCGGCCTTTTATCTCGGCCGCGATGTAGGCAACGGCGATGATGATTCCGAAGCCCGCCAGATTGGTGAGCGCGGTCGAGATCTGGTCGCGTCCGGTCCAGTCAAGGACCATTCCGGCAATCCAGATCAGCGTGGTGCTGGTCAGGAATGTCGGTAGCGACTGTTGGCCGACCTTGACGATCGGCGCGACCGCAACCAGCCTTGTCCGATAGGGCTCGATCAGCACCAAACCGACGTAGGCAAGTATCAGAAAGTGACCGGCCCGAAACGGACTTAAGAAGCTCTGGCTATTTTCAGGCAGGATGGCGGCACGGATGCTTTCCAGCTCCGGAAAGGTCTCTCGGAAGGCCCAGAAGTTGGGCGGAATGCTGATGACAATCCCGGCAACACAAACCCAGAAGAGCCAGCCCCGCTTCAGTTCCGGAGCCTTGAGCCAGCTCACGCCAAAAGAATAGCCGGCAAAAAACAGAAACTGCCACGCCAGCGGATTGAAGAACCAGCCCGCGCCGTTGGCTGGAAAGTTCAGCCCGCTCGCATTCGCGACCAGCCAGAGACCGCCGCTCGCGACAATCGGCAGGACAGACGAAATTCGGGCTAACGCCATCATCGCCGGGATCAATGCCAGGAGCACGATATACATCGGCAGAATGTCGGTGAAGGGCGGCATCAATCGCAACGACAGCAGAGCAATGATGCCGGAACCATCGGCTGCGAAAAGTTCATTCAATCCAAGTTCATTCGGATAGTTTTTCCCAAGCAGCCAGAAACCGAGAAAACTCGCCGCGCTCAACGCGGCGACCAGTCCGATATGTGCGGCATAGACCTGTGCAACGCGGCGCATCACTCTGCGTGAGCCCGCCACAAAACCACTGCGACGAAATGTGCCGCCGAAAGCATAGCTGCTCGCCAATCCGGAACAGAAAACGAAAAGTTCGGCGGCGGACGAAAATCCGAAACGCGCAGGAATGAACAGGAACCAGCTGTTGTCCGGCACATGCGCGACGAAAATAATGAACATTGCGAGCCCGCGCGCGAAATCGAGGCGAACATCGCGTGTTCTGGACCGAACAGTGGGCTCGACTGGACCTCCACCCATATCAGCAATCTCCGACGCGGAGTCTGCCGCGCTTTTTTACTTTTCGTTTTGTTCGGCGTTGAAGTTACATCCGGATCAAAATTTTTTGGAGACGCCGGCTTCGTTCAGGGAGAGCAATTCGAACACTGTCAGTTCGACCTTGCGACCGGGCACAAGCACAGTATTGATTTTGCGGGCGACAATTCTGTCGCCGGCCTGGCGGCGTGTTTCCTCGCCGATCAGGATCATCGTGCCGAGAGTTCCATTGAGCATTTCGAGCCGGCTGGCAACATTCACCGCATCACCAAGTGCCGTGTAGTTGAGCCGGCCCGGCGATCTGCGCGTTCAGGTCGGCGGCGACAAGGGTGCTGTTGGCGTTGGTTGCCTTCACCCAGACCAGGTGCACGGCGCCTGCGACCAGCCCGATCGTGGCACGGACCATGAGCGGCACAACAAGCGAAATGCTGAAATGGCGCGATTTGGCGATCATCGCCAAAATCCTCACAACTGATCGACAGCTGCAAAAAACGACCGGGCCATGTCCTGCCGCCAGTCTATGACACCCGGAAAATATCCGACAATGAGGCCATTGGCGGCGATGACATAGCTGAGTGGCAACCAGTGGAGCAGGAGCGGATAGCCGGACGCCGCGCCGCGCGGATTTTGGCCAACCTCCATTTTGGGATCCAGAAAAACGGGCAGCGAATTGACGCCATATTTGGCCAGAAACGGCGCCACATCGCGATTGCCCCCCTTGTCGATCGATACCGGAAGCACACGGGGCTGGCTCCGATCCTTCGGGTTGTACAATTTTTGGAGAAATGGAATCTCAACGCGACAGGGCGGGCACCAGGTTGCCCAGAAATTGAGAAGGATCGGGCGCGGATCCGATCGGTCGAGCAATGGCACGCGCACGCCGTCGCGCCGCAACAGCATCACCCGGGGCGCCATTGGCATCGGTTCGATGAAAACGAACGAACGCCCGTCCTGAACCAGCGACGGTATGCGCGGCGATTCCTCCGCCAGTGCACTTGACGCGCCGGCAAGCATCCCGAACAGGACGGACCTGCGCGATACGGCGGCAGGCACCGGGGTTGTCGCCGCCGGCCTCTTCATGACATGCTCCGCGACCGTTTGATCAAATGGTCAATCGAGAAAACACCGGGGCCCTGTGCAATCAGCATCAGGAATATCGCAGCCCATGTCCCATGCACCGGATAGGCGTCGGGATAGACGAAAATCTGAATGACAAGGGTCATTCCGAGCAGTGCCAGCGCAGAAAATCTCGTCGCAAGACCGATCAGAATGAGAATCGGGAAAAGATGCTCGGCGAAAGCCGCGAGCGGCGCCGCCAATTCGGGCGATATGAGCGGAACCTTGTACTCGTCACGAAAAAGATCGACAGCGCTGTCGGCCAGCCGCGGTATGCCGAGCGAAAACGTTCCCTCGATCAGATCAACCTTGAATCCGTCGATCTTGGTCTGGCCGGATTTCCAGAATACCGCGGCAATGGAAAAACGGGCGAGAAATGCAATGAATGAGTAGGGGATGCACGATGGCAACCCGATGATCCGGCTGACCAAATCTGCCAGGCCGGAAAGCCTCGCTTGGGTTTCCTGAGTCTCCATACGCGACCTCCGTTGCATGTGTCCGCGCCTTTCGGCGCTAATCCGCAAACAGGGATTCGTTTTGGCGCGATGAATTGTTACACACGGATATGCCGATGTCTGAGGTCGGTTGCGATGCTCAGAAGCACTACCAACCAGCGACCCACAGTTGTCACGATGCAGGTGTGGCAATCGACGCACAAATCAGCCGCCTCAGATGGAAAATCGCGTCGAAAATGACGTGCTTACCTCGCCATAAGCGCGGAATTTGCATCAGACTGAACGCGTCTTCCGTTCAATCAATCGGCGGCGGATTGAAGAAAAACGCGCCTGTCCTGGTGGCACGAAATACGTCCAGCGGGATCATTTCCTGCTTCAGAAATCCCTGCTTCGGAAGGCTGCCGGCGCGCACGCCTTCGATAACGGCAACTACCGATGCCGATGTCGTCCACGCAATGGCCGTGCGCATTCGCTTGCCGATCAGCCGCGGTCGATAGGCTCGCACGAATTCCTTGCGCAGCAGCCTCTCCGCTTGCCAGCCCTCGGCGGCAACATGAACATAAACGACGTCGTCATCGACCGGTGGCTTGGCGTTCGTCAGGATCTGCCCGGCGATGTCGCGTCTCTCGCGCATCAGCAACTCGTGGAAGAAGAAGTTCATCAATTCCACATGGCCGGGGTAGCGCATGGTCTTGTAATCGAGATTTTCGATACGACCGGCGAAGGTCTCACACATCGTGCCCAATCCGCCCGAGGTGGTGAATGCCTCGAGTTTTACACCATCGACGTACAGCGTTTCTACCCATTCCATGGCCGAGACAGTCTTGCGCACGCCTTCCTCGACCACCTCGCAATCGTTGAGGTATTCGTTGACAACCCCTTCCGGTGACCAGTTGAAGGCGTAGCCGAGCAGGCCTGTGGGGTTTCGCGGCAATGCACCGACTCGCAGGCGAATGGAACGCACCCGATCGAACCGGTTTGCGA
>JAIUNP010000241.1 GCA_020161975.1 Pseudomonadota bacterium | reverse complement strand
CGCTGAACTATTCTCCGTCTCAAGGCCGACCGTCTATAGAACTCTGCAGCGAAATTCGGCCCAAACTACCCCTTAGCGTAGGATTCTGCCCCCTCCGGCATCAGACCCCTACCAATCAGTACCAAACTGACTGGCCGCTTCTTCCAGGCGCTTGACTATGACTCCTTCGAGTGCTGTCTTGCGATCGCCAATAGCCACGAAATTTTCAGCGGCAATCGCGATGCGAAGGACATAGCAGTCCGTTCCGCCGTTCCAGTTGTCCCTGTGATCCCACTCAAACTTGCAGCGGCCGCTTCGGATCAGGCTTGCTGCCTCGGTCTCTCCCGCCGCGGCCAGCATCCGGGCCATGGTTTCAAGCACGTCCTCATCGTCAACCGGGAAACCTCCATCACGCATTTGACAACCTGCCCTTAGTATCCCGGATCACTATATTCAGACCAACGGCCCCTGTCGCGCTCCTCCTCCATCTCCGCCAGTGGTACATCCAGTTTCTTGAGATCCATGCTCCACATTGGAAACGGCCAAGCATCTTTGACCTGCCAAACGTCATTTGGCTGGGCGTCCTGAGGTATTTTGCCGCTCTTCTCTAGCTCAATCAACGTTTGGTGGCTGAGGTCGCGCGCAAGCACCGCGCCATCCGTATCCATGAAATCGACCTTGCCCCATGTTTCCTCGATGGCCTTGAGGCCCTCCACAGTGAGCAGGCCAATTCGAGACATCGATATGATCAGACTCACAATTGCAGGTGGATGGTCGAAGAAAGGAAGGGTGCCCATCGCAGCACCCGGTCCGACAGGGTCGTTCCAATGGATGGCCTTATCCTCATAGGCGATCACATCCGCATAGAGCTTTCTCTCACGCTCAAAGACGGGTCCGTTTGGCAAAATGAACTCACCTGCAGGGCCATCAAGCGTGTGGCTTCTCCGTGTATGGTCAAGATATTCTTGGAGCTGTGCCCTGTGCATCGGCTTCCACTTTACGGCCTCAGCATAGATTAATCTGTCGTGGTGACTGTAAAACCGTTTCAGCTGTTGGCGTAGAACGTCCCCGTGCCGTGCGGGTGGTGCGCGAAAAACGTCAAGAAGAATCAAAATCTTTGCCGCCTCTTCGGTGGCGTATTCTTCCAGTACATCTGCTTCACGCGTACGGGAACTGAGCAGTCGGGCACCTTCCCAGAAACTGATTGCACTCGTGTAAATAATCGTCAGACCTTCCGAAATGAACGCACGCCTATCATCTGTTGGCATGCTGGCCAGGCGGTCAGCCTGCTTCAGGCCTATCCTTAAAGATTTCATTCGGTGTCATCGATGTTGCTCGCCCCCAAAATATCTGCGGCGTAGGTTCTGCCGATCCAGACCGATGGATTGGGCCTGACCCGGACCAGAAGGCCACGTTCAAAGGTTAGAACAAGCTTCGGGGGTCGGCCCGCAACCGAGTTGTCGTAGACGAGGCCAATATCGGCAAGGTGCACGGCCTCGCGGATGAGGGGTGCCGAGCGGTCATATCGCTCGCGAATCTTGCCTTCGGGCACGTCGTGGCCGCCAGTTCCGACCCGGTGCGCGACGCGCGCTACCGAGAGGTCGGGGCTGTCCACGCCCACATGCATCACCCAGATGGTGTAGCCTAAGGCGCGCGCCTCAATTACGAGATCAAGCTTTGATGGATGCGAAAACACCGTCTCGGTCGCGAAATCGCCGCCAGCGGCCAGGATCGCGCTTCGTCTTTGCGTTGCAATCTCCGCTGCCCTATACGCGGCCTCGGGGCTAGGATCTCTAAGCTCTTCGCGCTGAATGATGTCGGCATTGATGAAAGTTCCTGCAAAAGCAGGCGCCACGCGGGTCTGATAGAGCGTCGACTTACCAGCGCCGTTTGGCCCTGCAAGCAGAATAAGAGTGGGGCTCATTCCCCGGCTTGCGCTTCTGCGGCGATGAGTTTGCCGGAAGCATCAAGACCGACCGCTTTGCCGCTGACGCGCAGCTCGGTGAAAAAGGCCTCTTCTGCGGGTCCGGGTTCCGACATTTTAACCAAGAAACGTTCCGACCAAGCCGCCTTCTCCTCGGGTGTGAGGGCGGTCGTCTCAGCCTCGCCCGCCAGCACCCGCGACAGCCTAACATGATCGAACCGGCCAGACCGCTCGATGGCGCGACCGATGCGCGCCCAGTGCGTGATCTGCCCGGCCAAAGACCGGCTCTGGAGCTCTGCCATGACCCGCGCGTCATCGACCAGCGTGTCGTCAGCAATTTTTACAGACTGAGCCATGGGGCACCTCCTGCAACTAAAGGTGGCGTTTCGACACCCAAATGTCAAGCTCAACGGGCTCGGGGATGATCGGGCAGTGCTAGGCGTGCCGATATGCCAATTTTATCGTCAGAGTCTCGAGCCGGTGGGCACTAGGCTGCTCGCTTGACGTTGGTCCGCCGCAACTGCGACACCGCACTTCGGTCAGGCTGCTCCCCGCCCTCATCGAACCCATGAATATCCTCCTCAACCAAGATTGCGCTCTTGGCGATGCCCGACCAGAGCCGCAAACTCCGTCATGTCCGCGCTTGTAAATCCACCGGTGATAATCTCAAAAAGCCGCCGATCCTCTTTGGTCATACCCTTCTTTGGCCATGCGCTCCGAAACTTACCCACGGCATCCGAAAACCCGCGCCACCAGTCCGCCTGCCCCTTCTTCGAACGGGCGGATATCTCAGCAACGAGTTGGTCAGGGACAGAGGCAACATCCGAGACCGTCTGAGCGCGCATCATGAGAAGGTCCATGAAGCGCTGGAATTGCGACGGGTTGATCCGTGGCAAGACCGGCTCCAGAACTGCAGGCAGCCATTGGTTTGGCATGATCATCTGCGGCGCGATCACAACGCCGGTCATATAGCCGTCAAGCCAGTCCACCGAAAGATCGGTGCCCCGCAGAAGGGCTGCGACTTCGCCCTTCTTTTCGGGGGTGGGTGCTTCATGCGCCAGTTCTTCAAACGTCAGGCCCGGATCGAAGTCTGGATCATCTCGGACCCAAGCTTCAATCGTCTGTTCGTGCACATCAAGCATGACCGGGATCGTCTTCAAACTGCGGCCTTCCAGCAGGGCCATGGCACAGGCGGCAAAGCCTGCCGCGTCCGGGTGGTGAGCCGTCTCCAGAACATCCGCAGAGCGTGCCAGAATCCGTGCCCACCAATCGCGTCGGGTCTCCAGCCATTTCCAAAGTGCCGTCTCTGCAGATTTCGCGCTGCGCGCCTTGTCGAGAACGGAATGGGCTGCATCGCTGTCTTCGAACCAGCTTTCGATTGTCTCGTGCCGATCCCACCATTCCTCGCTGGCGGTAATCAGATCCCCGTGCTGTCGCGGCGGAAGCGCTTGCACGGCCCGCGTTGAGGCAAGATCAGCAATGAGGTCCGGTGTCGATTGCACCTCCGGCCGCAAACCGGCAAAACCACATAGACGGACAACCTCGATCAGCCCCGGAACGGGCGGCTGTCCATGGGTCAGACCATCTGCCAGCGCAATTGAAACGGCACGCCGCACAAAATCTCCAGTCACCGTCAAAGCGCCGACCTCTTCGGTCATGCGCTCAACGATGGATTTCTGGTCCCGCGCTGTTCGACAGGTGATGGTGTATGCGTCCTTCACACCCTGCCCCTGTTTCAGGAGCAGCATCGCCATTTTGCGCTGCGAACCGGATTGTAGCGCAATGCCGATGCTCTGAGCCCCTCCACCATCGGGCAAGGATGCGCGAATGCTGTGCATCGTCCACGGCGCCTGATCTGCTGAAGGTGCGACGCTCTTGCGCATCGCCTCTTTGAGAATGGTGTCTACCTTCGCCCGCGCGGCATCGTCGGGCATCCAACTGCGCAGGACGACCAGTGACGCCAGTATTCGCCCAGGAAGTTCAGCACTTGCAAGGCGATTGGCGAGGCCTTGTGCTGCTGTGAGACGAATGTGCAGGGCTGGGTCAAGCAACCAGTAACAGGCCAGTTCGGCATGGATGGGATCACTGCGGCCGACCGAATACGCCACGACATGATCACGCATTTCAGGCGGCATCGCCGGGAAGCTCTCGGTCAGCGCATGACGTAGGGCAAGCGGTTCGCCCTCCGCCTGCTGGATAAGTTCGGCAAAGAGTCCTTCCAGCAGAACATCACCCTCAGCAAGATTGGACGCGCGCCGACCAGCTGCAGGAACGACCTCTTCGGCCTGAAGTGCGAGAGCAGCCGGCGCGGGCAAGCCATTTCGGGTCCAAAGTTGGGCAAAGAGCATACTGTGGGCGGATGTCATCCGACCTTGTCCGCGCGCAAGGTCTAATGCCGCTTCGACTGCAACGATAAGGGTCTGACCACGTGCTTTACCGTTTTCGCGGGCGATGCGGGCAGTATCAAGTCCTGCTCCCAGAAGGTCTAGCAAACCCTCGTCGCGTGGGCTTGGTTCTGCGATCGCGCAAATTCGTGCAACGATCTGACCGCCCAGAGCCGGTCGATGCAGCAGATCCAAGCCCAAACGTTCAAGAACCTCCCGGCGCGCACCAAAACCGTCATTGCCTGCGGCTTTCAGAGCGGCCAATGCCTCATCGATCCTGTTCTTTGCCATTGGTCACCGTCCCGGACTGCGCGATTTCTGAGACCAGCCTACCAATGCCACTCTGACTTGTCAGGAAGTCACAGCATGATTGCAGCCCTAAAAACTTCGGCAGTTCGGCTAAACAGCATGCCCTCAGGCCCAACCCATGGCGGCGCTGAAAAGTGCCTATTGCAAGCCTCCGTCAGCCCGCCGTCGGCACCCACACCTGTTTCGTCATGGTTTTGATAGAGGAAGCAACTTGCAGTGATATGACGAGCCGAGCGATAATGGTCGCATGTATAGACACTTGAGCCGTTTCAGACTTCGTCGCGCCGATCTCACCGGCATTTACCTATTGGTGGCAATCGGGATTGGTTTACTGTTCCTTGATGGCGGGATGGCTCGAGCCGAGGACGCACACATCCTTGAAGCACGTGTCAGCAAGGTTTTGGACGGCGATACCTTTACGTTGAGCGGCGAGTCGCGTCGAATTCGTGTCTGGGGCCTAGATGCGCCGGAATGGAACCACCAAGGCGGCTCAACCGCCACGTCGACCCTGCGCAGTTTGATATCCGGCAAGCATCTGCGTTGCGCAGTTCTGGACGTTGATCGATATGGACGCCTTGTTGCCCAATGCCTGCTGCCCAACGGCCGAGACATTGCGGCAGAGATGATCGGTTCCGGCACTGCCACAGAATACTGCCGATACTCCGGCGGCTACTACGGCACGTGCTAAAATCCTTAACGCAACCTTGACGAGGGCACTGATCGCAATCACCGCTCCCAATCATGCTCGCCCCGAGCAGGAGTTGACGCGAGCAGCCGCTCAGCGTGCCGTGCCTCTTTCAGCGTCAGACCGAACGCCACATGCGACTTAGCCGAAGAAACGATGGCCCGCGCGATCCACTTCCGCTCGTCCGCGTCCTCGAAATCCCCTGCCAGAGCATCCGTCCGGCCGCTGGCGAGTTCCGCCACAACCCCTTGGCCGTACCGCTGCCGCATCTCATCGGCGAACCGCTCCGCATGCGCATCACCCCGAAACTCAACCTTGCCATCCGTCTGCATGATGCGGCCCATCGACCCGAGGGCGCGCAGCAACCGGTCATTCTCAGGAACCGCCTCATGCGTTCGGGCATGATCGATCAGTTTGGCCGCCGTTTCATAGAAACCTTCAAGATCATCGACGACCTTCCGACTTTGATCGGGGTTACGAAGATCGGCACGCCGCCGCCCAGACAGGGTTGCCAAGTCACTGCGCACCCAGTCGCGCTCTTCCCAGGCATTGGCGGCACCTGTCTCCAGCCGCTCGGCCATGCGGTCACCGCTGAGGCCTACAGAAACAGCTTTGGCGATGATATCCGTTTTCAGCCGGTCGGCTGCACCTGGCTGCAGCTCAACAGCCTCCCTGCCCTGCGTCAGCCGGTCACCCTCAAGACCTGTCGCGTAAATCTTGGTCTGCGGCAGCATCTGCAAAAGTTGTGCACCTCTCGCATCGCCCAAGCCTTTGGCGATATCGATAGCATAGCCATAGAGCTCGTCC
>JAIUNP010000240.1 GCA_020161975.1 Pseudomonadota bacterium | reverse complement strand
CCGTCTTGGTGATGGCGTTGAATGTGACCCGCTGGACGGTCTTGTCCTTCAGCGCGCGACCCTCCTCGGTCAGAAAGACATAGACGTTCTTGCGATTGTCCGGCATCTGCCGGCGCTCGACATAGCCGAGCTTCTCCATCGCTTTCAGTGCGGAAAAGGTGGTGGGCTCCATCACGCCGGCCTTTTCGCTGAGCGCGCGCTGGGTAATGCCGTCACCCTGCCAGAGAATGCGCAGGAAGTTCCAGTAGCCGTAGGAAACGGAATGCTCGGTCAAGCGCATCTGCATGGTGCGCTGAAAACCGCGCATCGCATCCTTGATCAGAAGACCGATACGATCATTGGGAACATCCTCGCGCCAATGTTTCAGCACGGCCTGCGTCTGGCGAAAATCCGTCCGCGCGCAATAGGGCGCCGAGGGATTGGACTTGGAATGAGCGTTCACGTTGGTAACCTTCGTGTTTTGGAAGTGAATAGCGGATTTTTCTCTCCATTCAACGGCGGACGGGCTGCATTCTACCACGAAATCTGCGACAAGTCGTCCCGAGCGCTTGATTTTTGTCGCGCCCCGGATGCTCTGAGGTCGGAATGCAGGAGAATTTTTTTCTAAAATCAGGGCAAAGCGAAGTTGAGCTGTCGGCGGCGGGGGCGGAGATTTTCGCCTGGCGCGTGGGTGGTCGCGACCTTCTCTGGAATGGCGATCCCGCCTTCTGGCCGCGCCGCGCGCCGATCCTCTTTCCGTTCTGCGGCTGGCTGAGGAACGGGACATTCCGCGTTGGTGGGCAGAGCTATGCGTCCGGCGTGCATGGCTTCGGCCACACGACCCCGTTCCGGCTGGAGCGACATGGCCCGGCATCGGCCCGCATGGTTCTTGACGATACGCCGGCAACGCACGCTGTCTTTCCCTTCCGCTTTCACCTGACGGTTAATGTCAGCGTTGGAGAAGCTGGCTTTGCCTGCGACATCGCCGTGGAAAACCCCGGCGAAACGGTGTTACCCTTCGCGCTTGGCTATCACCCGGGCTTCCGTTGGCCGTTCGATGGCGGCGCGCGCGAGGCTTATCGGCTTGTGTTTGAACAGGACGAACGCGCCGAGGCCGTACGCACTGCGCCGGGAGGGCTGTTCACCGGCGAAACGATTCCTGCCCCGTTGTCCGGGCGGGACATCGACCTTTCCCGCGCGTTTGCCGGGCAGGATTCGCTCGTCTTCCGCAATGTGCGCTCGGAGCGCGTTGCGTTTGTGGCGCCTTCGGGGCGGCAGATTGTCGTGACGGCGCAGGGCTTTCCCAATCGCGTATTCTGGACCCGTCCGGGCGCCGGATATCTCTGCATCGAGCCATGGACGGGGGAAGGGGATCCGGTGGATTTTTCCGGCGACCTTTCCGAAAAGCCCGGCATGATCCTGCTGCCGCCGCGGCAGGCAAGGCGCTTCCGCTTTGCCTGTGAACTTCAGTGAAGGGACTTGCGCCGCCGCGCCGGCTGGGTCATCACTTGTCTGACAATTGGTGACATGGCAGACGAGGGTGAGACCATGAGGGTCCTGATAATCGGCGCGGCGGGCATGGTTGGTCGCAAGCTTGCGGAGCGGCTGGCCAAGGACGGGGCGCTGAACGGCAAGACGATCAGCCATGTGACCCTTGCCGATGTGGTGGCCTCTCAGGCGCCTGCGAACGCGCCCTTCAAGACAACGTCGGTCGCGGTCGATATCGCCGACCCGAGCGTTGCGGCCCGGCTGTTGGCGGATAGGCCGGACGTGGTGTTCCATCTGGCGGCCATTGTTTCGGGCGAGGCCGAGCAGAATTTCGACAAGGGCTACGCGATTAACCTCGACGGGACGCGCTACCTTTTCGAGACAATTCGGCAAGGGCACATGGCCTCAGGCGGCGCCTGGCGTCCGCGCGTGGTCTTCACATCGTCCATCGCCGTATTCGGCGCGCCATTCCACGAAACGATCGAGGACGAGTTCTTCTCAACGCCGCTGACGAGTTACGGCACGCAGAAAGCCATCGGCGAACTGCTGCTGAACGATTACACTCGCAAGGGGTTTTTCGATGGTGTCGGCATCCGCCTGCCCACGATCTGTGTGCGCCCCGGCAAGCCGAATGCGGCTGCCTCGGGCTTTTTCTCGAATATCATCCGTGAGCCGCTGGTCGGCATCGAGGCCGTATTGCCCGTCAGTGACGATGTGATGCACTGGCACGCTAGCCCGCGGTCTGCGGTGGGCTTTTTGCTCCATGCGGCGGCGATTGATGGCGCGAGCATCGGCCCGCGCCGATGCCTCACCATGCCGGGCCTGGCCTGCACGGTGGGTGAGCAGATCGAGGCGCTGCGCAGGGTCGCCGGTGAAAAGGCGGTGTCGCTGATTCGCCGTGTGCCCGATGAGAATATCGTAAGGATCGTTGCGGGCTGGCCACGCAAGTTCAACCCGAAACGGGCGCTTTCACTTGGATTTAAAGCCGAAAACTCATTTGATGAGATAATCCGTGTGCATATTTTCGAAGAAATTGAACAAAATCGGGCGTAAATCCCTAAGTGTGAGCGGGGCCGTTGGTTGACGTAACGGTACAGCCCGCACTAAAACTGCCCTGCAATTCAGGGGTGGGTTATGTTGCGGGTATTTTCAGTTTCAACAATTGCTTTCATGGCTGCTGTTACCAATGGAGCGCCTGTTTTTGCGCAAGTCAGTCCGGTCGACGGCTGGAACGGGCATTGGCGCAGCAGTACCGAGGTTAAACCGGCGATCGAACTCAAGCTGAAGAACGGCAAATTCGAGCAGATGTTGCTCGATGGCGCGCCGCGTTCCATTACTGAAGTCGAAGTCTCACCGGATGAGAAAACTGTCCTGTTCAGTTGGGACGGCGGGCAGGGAACCCTGCATCGCACACACGATACAGCCGCCGAAATCAGCATTTTCGCGCCGAAGATTGCCGTGCGCAACGCCCGCGTGACACGCGAGAAATAGGCGCGGTTATCCTTCCGCTTCGGCCCGGATCATTTCGAGTTCCAGCCAGCGATCCTCGGCGGCGGCCAGTTCCTGCTGTGCCGCGCCAAGACGCGTTGTTGCGCGGGTGAAAAGGCCGGGATCCTTGGCGTAGAGCGTGGGATTGTTCACGGCCCCCTGAAGCATGGCGATTTCGGCCGTGAGCTTGTCAATCTCGGCGGGCAGGGTCTTGAGCGCGTGCTGTTCGGCAGGGCTGAGACGCCGGCGGGCGGGCGCCTGGGCAGCGGCGGCCGCCTCGGTCTTTGCAGCGGGTTCGGCTGGCCTGGATCGTTCGGTGGCCTGCTCTTTGCCGCGCGCCTGAACTGAACGTCCGCCCTGCAACAGCATGTCGGAATAGCCGCCGGCATATTCCTGCCATTTCCCATCCGGTTCGCTGACGATGACAGAAGTGACCACCCGGTCGAGAAAGTCGCGGTCGTGGCTGATCAGGATCAGCGTACCCGAGTATTCGGCGAGCAGTTCCTGCAACAGATCGAGCGTTTCAAGGTCAAGATCATTGGTCGGTTCGTCGAGAACAAGCAGGTTCGAGGGCTTGGCCAGCGCCCGGGCCAGCATCAGGCGTCCGCGCTCGCCGCCGGAGAGCGCGGTGACGGGGGTGCGCGCCTGTTCGGGCATGAACAGAAAGTCCTTCATGTAGCCGATGACGTGTTTGGGTTGCCCGTCGATCATCACCAGATCGCTGCGTCCGCCGGTCAGCGTGTCTGCGACGGTCGCGGTGGGGTCGAGGCTTTCACGGCGTTGATCGAGCGTGACCATGGCGACATTCTGGCCGATCTTCACACTGCCGGAATCGGGCGCGAGCGTACCGGTGAGCAGGCTGAGCAGAGTGGTCTTGCCGGCGCCGTTCGGGCCCACGATTCCAATCCGGTCGCCACGCGCGATGCGGGTTGAGAAATCGCGGACGATCCGCGCCTCGTCAAAGGATTTCGCGATATTTCTGGCTTCGATTACGACCTTCGCCGAGGACTCCCCCTCCTGCGCTGCCATTTTGACATTGCCTTGTGCAAACCGATGTTCGCGGTGTTCCTTGCGCATGTCCTTGAGCAGACCGAGGCGACGCACGTTGCGTTTGCGCCGCGCGGTGACACCATAGCGCAGCCAGTCCATTTCCATGGCGATCTTGCGCTCAAGTTTGTGCTGGTCGCGCTCTTCTTCTTCCAGCACAGCATCGCGCCAGGCTTCAAAGCGACCGAAACCATCATCCATCCGCCGCGTCGTGCCCCGGTCAAGCCACACGGTGGTGCGCGACAGCGTTTCAAGAAAGCGCCTGTCATGGCTGATAAGCACGATGGCCGATTTGCTGCGCTGCAATTCGCCCTCCAGCCATTCGATGGCCGGAAGATCGAGGTGGTTGGTGGGCTCGTCCAGCAGCAGGATATCCGGCTCCGGCGCCAGAACGCGTGCCAGCGCCGCCCGGCGGGCTTCCCCGCCCGAAAGCCGCGCCGGGTCCTCATCACCGCTGAGCCCGAGCGATTCAAGAAGGTAGCGCGCGCGATAGTGGTCATCGCCCGCCGCCATGCCGGCCTCAACATAGGCAAGTGTGCTGGAAAATCCGGAAAAATCAGGTTCCTGCGGCAGGTAGCGCACCGTCGCGCCGGGATGGATGAACACCTCGCCGCTTTCCGGCTCCACCAGCCCGGCCGCGATTTTCAGGAGCGTGGACTTGCCCGAACCGTTCCTCCCGACAAGACAGATCCGGTCCCCCGCCGCGACAGCGATTTCCGCCCCCGCAAGCAGTGGGGTGCCGCCGAATGTAAGATGGATATCGCGAAGATGGAGCAGGGGGCGTGACATGAAACCTGTGGTCCGGGTTGTGTCCGGCGGACATAGCCCAACACCGGGCAACTGCAAACTGCCGGCAATCGATAACCGATTTTGCTTGCCACGCCTGCTCATGCCGACAAATGTTTCCGTTTTGGACATGCATATTGATTCAGGGTGGTTGAAATCGGATGCCGGACGTCGGTGCTGAATTCAGACGACGGTTCGCGGATCTGGCGGATGTCTTTTCCGTCCGCGCTTTCCGTCTCTTCAGCATCGGCAATTTTGCTTCGCTGTCAGCCATCTGGCTGGTGCGCTTCTGCGTCGGCTGGCTGACCTGGGAAGCGACGCATTCCAAGACCTGGCTGGGCATGATGGCCTTTGCCGAACTGGGGCCTTCGATTCTCATCAGCCTTTATGCCGGCACGCTGGCCGATCGGATGGATCGGCTGCGCATCCTGCCGGCGGGAGGATTTCCCGGCTGGGACGCGGGAGCGGGGCCTGCCCTCAAGGCGCTTGCGCTGCCTGCGCTCGCACTTGCCTTGCCGCAGGCCGCCATCCTTGCGCGCGTCACCCGGTCAGCATTGGTGGACACGCTCGGGGAGGACTACATCCGCACGGCCCGCGCCAAAGGCCTGCCGGGCAATGTCGTGCTCTGGCGCCACGCGTTGCGCAACGCGCTCATTCCTGTCCTCACCATTCTCGGCCTGCAGTTCGCCTTCCTGCTGGCGGGCGGCATCATCATCGAGAACGTGTTCTACCTGCCGGGTCTTGGCAGACTGGTCTTCCAGGCGATCACCCAGCGCGACCTGATCGTGGTCGAGGGCGTGGTGATCCTGATCGTCGCCGCCATCATCGCGATCAACCTTGTGGTTGACCTGTCCTACGCGGTCGCCGACCCGCGCCTGAGGACACGCGAATGAGCCTTGCCCAGCCTCCAGCCGACAACATCGTCGCGAAAGCCTTCACGAACCGCTCCTTCGTCATCGGCTTCGCCATCACGCTGGCGATTACACTTATGGCGCTGCTCTCCTATCTCTGGACGCCTTACGATGTGACCGTCCTGCCAGTGGCGGACCGGCTCAAGACGCCGTCTGCCGCTCACTGGTTCGGCACAGACCATTTCGGCCGTGACGTGCTGTCGATGATCATGGTCGGCGCGCGCAATTCGATTGCCGTGGCGATCGTCGCGGTCGGCATCGGCATCGCGCTCGGCGTGCCTCTGGGCTGCTGGGCAGCGGCGCGGGGCGGCTGGATCGACGAGATCCTGATGCGCTTCAACGACCTCGTCTTCGCCTTCCCTGCCCTTCTGACCGCGATCATGCTGACCGCGATC
>JAIUNP010000239.1 GCA_020161975.1 Pseudomonadota bacterium | reverse complement strand
GGGCACAGATGGTGCGCTGGCCTGCGCCGTCATGCATGTGCTGTTTCGCGAGGGGCTGGCGGATCGCGAATACCTTGAGCGCTTCACGGATGATCCCACCGGACTGGAGGCGCATCTTGCCACGCGCGATCCCGCCTGGGCCGAGGCCATCTGCGGTGTGCCGGTGGCGGAGATCGAAGCGTTCGCGCGCCTGGTCGGAACGACGCCCCGCAGCTATTTCCGGCTCGGTTACGGCTTTTCCCGTCAGCGCAATGGTGCCGCCAACATGCACGCGGCAAGCTGCATCGCTGCTGTCACGGGCGCCTGGCAGCATGAAGGGGGAGGGGCTTTTCACAGCAACAGCGGCATCTACCGCTGGAACAAGACCATGCTGGAAGCGCTGGACCAGAAGGACCCGGGCATCCGGATGCTTGACCAGTCACAGATCGGCCGTGTTTTGACCGGGGATGCGGAGGCACTGCGCGGCGGCCCGCCGGTGACGGTTCTGTTTGTCCAGAACACCAATCCCGTGACCGTGGCGCCCGAACAGGAAACCGTCAAACGAGGATTCCTGCGCGACGATCTCTTCACCTGCGTCCACGAACAGTTCATGACCGAAACCGCCTTGATGGCCGATATCGTGCTGCCGGCGACGATGTTCGTCGAGCATGACGATGTGTACCAGGGCGGCGGCCATCAATATGTCGCGCTCGGACCGAAACTGATCGAAGCACCGGGCGAATGCCGTTCGAATCACGAGGTAGTGGTGGCGCTGGCAAAACGTGTGGGCGCACGCCATGCCGGCTTCGATCTCGATGCGCGCGGACATGTTGACGCGCTTCTCGGCGCGCGTGGCTGCGGTAGCTTCGAAACGTTGCGCGAGGAGAAATGGCGCGACCTGCAACCGCCCTTTGCGGAAGCGCATTTCACGGGAGGCTTTGGTTGGCCCGACGGAAAATTCCGCTTTCGGCCAGACTGGCGGACGGTGCCTTTCTCCAATGCCGGGCTGATGGGTCCCTGCGACCGCCTGCCGGGCTTTCCCGACCATATGGCCGTGATAGAAGCGCCGGATGCCGACCATCCGTTCCGCCTCGCAACCTCGCCGGCCCGATCATTCCTCAATACGACCTTCACCGAAACGCCCACCTCGGCCGCGCGCGAGGGGCGTCCCAGCCTGCTGATCCATCCGGAAGATGCCGCCGAACACGCGATTGGCGAGGGTGACGAACTTGAAGTGGGCAACACGCGCGGCAGCGTCTTTCTTCATGCCCGTCTGTTCGACGGGGTGCGCCGGGGCGTTGTCATTGCGGAATCGATTTTCCCCAACCGCGCGCACAAGCATGGGCGTGGCATCAACACCTTGACCGGGGCCGATCCCGTGGCGCCATTCGGCGGTGCAGCTTTCCACGACAACAGGGTGTGGATAAAGAAGGCTTGACGAACCGCCCCTTCATTGGGCGAACTGGGGCGGGATTTTGAATTGAGGATCGACGATGACGAGGACTTTTGGGCGCGCCGTTCTGGCGGCGGGCGTTGCACTTTTGCTGTGGGGCTGCCAGAGCATGCCGGAATTCAAGCCGGATCCGAAGCTCAAGACCGCATCGATGGGTGAGTTGCAGCGCGGCGTTGCAGCGAGCTGCATCAAGGTTCAGAAGGCCAAGCAGAGCGCTTCGACGGCGGAACTCTCCCGTCCCTGCGGCTGCTATGCCTCGGGCGCTCTGAAGGCCATGGACAAGACCGAGATCGGTTTCTACCGCGAGAATGGCTATTTCGCCGACAGCGCCCGGCCGAAGGCCCAGGCCGCGATGAATGCTTGCGGTCTGAGCTGAGTTCGGATCCGCTGCCTCGCCCCGTTCGTGCGGCGGGGCGGGGGCAATGTCAGCTGGACCGAATCGTCAGATCAACCCGAGGCCGGCGAGCTCGCGTCGCATCTCCTCGGGCATGGCTTCCAGCCCCTCGGCCCGTGCGGAAAGATCACGCGGGGCGTCGGCGGCGGTGAGATAGCGCCAGCCCTGAAACGCGCGATAGGGGCGTGGCTCCACCGGAATGACCTCTGGTTTCAGCACAAGGTGGCAGCGTCCTATGCCCTCGCCATCGGTGAAGGGCCGGATGTCGAGTAATTGCTGGCGGCAGGCAATCTGCCCTTTGATGACCCAGAAAAGCGAGCCAGGTCCCTCAGTCGCGCGCAGGAGTTCAGCCTCGCGTTTGGGCACCATGCGCGTCGTATGGCGCTGCTCGAAGGCCCGTCCGGCGCGGCGCGCATAAATCTGTTGCTCCTCGATCCACTCGCTGAGATCGCTGATGGCAGAAACGCCAACGCAGAGCTTCAGAAGATGCAGCGTCATTGCTGGGCCTGAAGCATCAGGCAGAGGTTCGTGGTGTAGCCGCTGCCCTGCCGTTGCAGCGCAAAGAGTTGCCGCGCGCCCTTGCGGAAGCGGACGCCGCAACCCGCTGAACTCGTGCGGGCACGCACGCGGATCGTTCCTTCCGCCCGGCCAATGAGATTGCGTATAACCTTCAGTGTTGTGACGGCACTCGCCCCGTCCGAACTTGTGGCGACGTCGGTGACGGTGGCCAGCAGAAGATGCTGCGGCTTCGGCGTGTCAGGGCCGGGCCTCATGCAGGAACAGGCGAAGGCCGGGCTGGCGAGCAGCAGGCCGGCAAGCGCGAGGGCAAAACGCATCAGCCTTCCCCGATCAGGATGAGTTTTGCGCCCTGGCTGACCTGCTGGCCGACATGGCCAGAGACATCCGCCACTACGCCATCGCGCGGGGCCGTGAGCGCATGTTCCATCTTCATCGCTTCAACGACGGCGAGACGCGTGCCTTTTTCCACCCGGTCGCCCGGCTTCACATAAAGGGCGATCAGCTTGCCGTGCATCGGGGCCTTCACCAGCGCGCCGCCCTCGGGCACATCAAGGCTTTCGAGGTCGACATCGAGCGGGTCGAACAGCGCGACTTCAGTCTGCCGGCCACGACGGATAACCAGCCAGGCGGCATTGGTTTCGACAACAGCGACGGATGGCTCATCCGCCACGCCGCGCTCGCCGTGGTCGGTGCGTTCGGCTAACGCGACCGTGCGCGTGTAGTCGCCGGGTGCGATGCCGACCTGATACCGGAGCCAGTCGTTCTGGCTGGCCGAAACTCTGAGGCGCTTGCCGCTGGCAACAACATCGATGGTCGGCGTATTCGGCATCGTGAACGTGAAGCCATCGTTCCGGCTCCAGGGATCCACCGGCTGGAGGGCGCTCTCGTCCTCATGGCCGATCTCGCCGAACGATGCCTCATGATCCACGCGCCAGCAGGCTTGCTCGATCATCGTCGGAACCGCCGCCGCGACCGCGTCGAGATCAACGGGCTGTTCAACGGCACCGAGCGCGTCAAGGTTTCGCTCAATGAAGCCCGTGTCGAAATCCCCGATGCGGAACCCCGGCGCGTTGCACAGCGCGATGAGGAAGGCCGTGTTGGTGCGCGGCCCGGCCACGATCGTCTGGCCCAGCGCGGCAGCGAGCCGATCCAGCGCCTCATCGCGCGTTGCCCCATGGGCGATGATCTTGGCGATCATCGGATCATAAAAGCCCGTCACCTCACCATCGCGCGCAACACCGGTGTCAACGCGGACAGACCCGTCATCAGGCAGATGCAGCGCCCAGAGCTTGCCGGTGGAAGGCAGAAACCCGCTCTCGGGATCCTCGGCATAAAGCCGCGCCTCGACCGCGTGTCCGTTGATGGCAAGGTCCTTCTGGGCGAAGGGCAGTTTCTCGCCAGCGGCGACGCGGAACTGGAGTTCGACAAGATCAAGGCCGGTGATTGCCTCGGTCACCGGATGTTCCACCTGCAGACGGGTGTTCATCTCCATGAAGTAGAAGGCGTTTTCCTTAAGCCCACCCGTGCCGTCCGCAATGAACTCAACCGTGCCGGCGCCGACATAGCCGACGGCGCGCGCTGCCTCCACCGCTGCCTTGCCCATGGCCTCGCGCATGGCGGGCGGCATACCGGGGGCGGGGGCCTCCTCGATCACCTTCTGATGGCGCCTCTGAAGCGAGCAATCCCGCTCGAACAGGTGGACGACGTTGCCGTGGCGATCCGCGAACACCTGGATTTCGACATGGCGCGGCGCGGTGACATATTTCTCGATCAGAACGCGATCATCCGAGAAGGCATTCAGCGCCTCGCGCTTGCAGGAGGCGAGGGCGTCGTCGAAATCGGCGTGACGCTCGACCTTGCGCATCCCCTTGCCGCCGCCGCCGGCAACCGCCTTGATGAGCACCGGATAGCCGATCTCATAGGCCTTCTGCTTGAGGAAGGCCGGGTCCTGATTCTCGCCATGGTAGCCGGGCACGACCGGCACACCGGCCTCGACGGCGATGCGCTTGGCAGCGTCCTTCAGGCCCATCGCCTCGATGGCGGAGGGCGGCGGGCCGACGAAAATGATGCCGGCGGCCTCCGCCGCGCGGGCAAAATCGGTGTTCTCCGACAAAAAGCCGTAGCCGGGGTGAATGCAGGCCGCGCCGGCCCGCTTTGCGATGTCGAGGATCAGGTCGCCGCGCAGGTAGCTCTCACGGGCTGGGGCAGGGCCGAGACGATGGGCCTCGTCCGCCATGGCAACAAAGGGGGCCCTTGCATCCGCATCCGAATAGACCGCGATGGTTCGCATACCCAGCCGGCGTGCCGTACGGATGATGCGACAGGCAATCTCGCCACGGTTGGCAATGAGGACGGACGGCAGGGGCGTGGTCATCGGGCTCTCGCTGAAGCGAACGGGACCCCGAGTTTAACGCCTGAAACCCGCGAGGGAAGGGGGCTTAGACCAATGACTGTCCGTTGTCCCCGCGCCGCCTCATCCTTCGAGCCTGTCGGGATGATGCGGGGGCGGGTTACCACCAGACCTTCGGCGTGAGGCGCCCGGCGGATTGCTCGATGGCGCCGCCGAGCGAGAACAGCGTCTCCTCGTCGAACGGGCGACCGATAAGTTGCAGGCCGAGAGGCAGGCCCTTCTGGTCAAGGCCGCCGGGAACAGCAAGACCGGGCAGGCCGGCCATGTTCACCGTTACCGTGAAGATGTCGTTGAGATACATTTCCACCGGGTCGGCGGTTGTCATCTCGGCGATGCCGAAGGCCGAGGTCGGCGTTGCGGGCGTCAGGATCGCGTCGACGCCGTCGGCGTAAACCGCCTCGAAGTCGCGGCGGATCAATGTGCGCAGTTTCTGCGCTTTCAGATAATAGGCGTCATAATAGCCGGCGCTGAGCACATAGGTGCCGATCATGATGCGGCGGCGCACTTCGGCGCCAAAGCCGGCAGCGCGGGTCTTTTCGTAGAGATCGACGATATCCTTGCCCGGAACGCGCAGTCCGTAGCGCACACCGTCATAGCGCGCGAGATTGGAGGAAGCCTCCGCCGGCGCAACGATGTAATAGGCGGGCAAGGCGTATTTGGTATGCGGCAGCGACACATCCACAATCTCGCAGCCGGCGGTTTTCAGCCATTCGGCGCCGCGATGCCAAAGAGCCTCGATCTCCGGCGACATGCCATCGACGCGGTATTCTTTCGGGATGCCGATTTTAAGCCCCTTCACGGAGCGGCCAACCGCCTTTTCAAAATCCGGCACGTCCATGGACACGCTGGTCGTGTCCTTCGGGTCCGGCCCGGACATCGAGGTCAGCATGGCCGCGCAATCAGCCACCGTCTTGGCGATCGGTCCCGCCTGATCGAGCGAGGAAGCGAAGGCGACGATGCCCCAGCGCGAGCAGCGGCCATAGGTCGGCTTGATGCCCACCGTGCCGGTGAAGGCCGCCGGCTGGCGGATCGAACCGCCCGTATCCGTTGCGGTGGCGGCCATGCAGAGATCGGCGGCAACGGCGGCGGACGAGCCACCGGAAGAGCCACCCGGCACCAGCTCCGCGTTCGAATTGTTGGCTTTCCACGGTGAGACAACCGGGCCGAAGGCCGAGGTCTCGTTGGAGGATCCCATGGCGAATTCGTCGTTGTTCAGCTTGCCCAGCATCACCGCGCCATCACGCCACAGCTGGCTGGTGACGGTCGATTCGTACCCCGGCACGAAATTGCCGAGGATGTTCGAGCAGGCGGTGGTGCGCACGCCCTCGGTGGCGCCCGGGTCCTTGATGC
>JAIUNP010000238.1 GCA_020161975.1 Pseudomonadota bacterium | reverse complement strand
AGCCTGCGCCGCCAAAGCCGCAAAGCCCTTGCGCATGTCGGTCACCCCGGACGCCAGCCAGACCCGCGTATTGGCTGGAACCGGGATCAAACCGTCAGCCCCCGGATCAATCGCACCAGCGCCTCGGGATCATAGCTGCCGCAGATCCGTATCCTGTGACCGCCCGCCAACTCGATCTCGATATGGTTCTCGGCGGTAGGTGCTGTCGGGGCAGACCTGGTCTCCGCGACGATCTCTACGGGCAGAAACCGCGCCTCCTCTGACGGGGGCGGAGACGAGGCGGGGTCCGGCGCGAACCGGGGATCGCGCAGCCACTTGAAGATCAGGTTCGCGTTCACCGCGTAGCGCCGCGCCACCTGAGCCACGGAAACGCCCGGCGCCGTCGTCTGGAAACAGATCGACCGCTTCTCCTCGTCCGTCCAAAGCCGCTTCGTCCGACGCGCCACGCCATCACCATAGTGTCCACTATCATTGGTGGACACTATCCGCCTCTCTCACCTGGCGGCAGGGCGGTCAGGCCGGACGCTTACGATCATGGTTGCCACCGCCCCTCAGAAATCATCCGCGAAGGCGCGTATCCTGCAGGCATCTATCCTGCTGTTCGCGAGAATGCCTTTCTCGGAGACGAGTCTCCGCGACATCGCCGCCGAGGCAAAGGTTGATGTCGCTTATGTGCATCGTGCTTTTGGCTCGAAGTCGGAAATCTTTCGGCAGGCCCTCGAAGCGACAGCGGCTTTGGACGAGGTGTTCACGCCAGACGGCAACCCCGCAGGCCTGATAGATCGGATTACGGAACGGGCATTCTTGCGGGATCCGCAGTGCATTCGCGACGTAGAGCCTCTGCATCTCGTCTTGCAATCCAGCAGCTGTAGCGAGGCGCGCAGCATCCTGAATGATTTTGTAACGACGTCCATCGCTCGCCCGCTGGCGGATGCTTTTGGTCAGAAAGACATCGGTCGGGCTATGTTCGCGGTCAGTATTCTGAACGGATTCATCACGATGCGCACGGTGCTCGGTAACCCGGGGCTGCTGGCCATGTCGAAGGAAGATCTGAAGGCGATGCTCACGAGAGCGCTCTTCAACGCGATGCTTACCTGACGTCGGAGAGCCTGGGGAACCATCGCTCGCGAGAGTCAGCCTCAACAATACGCAAGTGCTCGCGTGGAGACGCACATTGACCTATGTCATCGCGCGTTGACATCGCTCGTGCACACATTGCATTTTGCGGGCTGGACGCAAGCCAGTTTTCTCCGGGTAAGGACAATGACCAAATTGAATATCAAGAAAATCGCCCCCGTCATTGTTCTGGCCGCTGCACTTGCCGGTTATTACGGCTGGAGGACGGTGCAAACTCCTGACCTGCCTCAGGGGATTGCTTCCGGGAATGGCCGTATCGAGGCGACGGAGATCGATGTTGCAGCTCTGACGGGTGGTCGGATCGCGAAAATCACCGCCACGGAAGGCGAATTCGTCAAGGCTGGCGATGTTCTGGTCCAGATGGATGTTGTGCAACTGAACGCGCAGAAACGTCAGGCCGAGGCGCAGTTGAGGCGGGCCGAGATCGGGGTCGAGACGGCGAAAGCTCTGGTGGCCCAGGCCGAGGCGCAGGATCGCGCCGCACAGGCCGCGCTGGATCAGGCTGCATCGGTTGCCGAGGCTGCTGCACAAAGGCTGGCCCGCTCGGAACAACTGGTCAAAACCAATGCTATTTCGCAGCAGGTGCTGGATGATGATCGCGCTCGCGACAGACAGGCTCGCGCGGGCGTGGCCTCCGCCGAGGCTGCACAGGCCGCTTCCGAGGCCGGAATCAGCTCGGCAAAGGCCCAGGTTGTCGATGCGGAAGCGGCTGTAGAGGCAGCGAAAGCTTCGATCGATGCAATACAGTCCTCCATCGACGATGCGACGCTGAAGGCAACGCGTGATGGTCGGATTCAATATCTGATCGCGCAGGAGGGCGAAATCGTCGGCTCGGGCGGGCGGATCCTGAGCCTTGTCGACCTCGGCGATGTCTATATGACCGTCTTCCTGCCGACCTCGCAGGCCGGTCTGGTGCAGGTCGGTGCCGAGGTTCGGCTGGTGATGGATGCGGCGCCCGGTTTCGTGATCCCCGCGACCGTCTCCTATGTTGCGGACGTGGCGCAGTTCACGCCGAAGACGGTCGAGACCGCCGATGAGCGCGAAAAGCTGATGTTCCGTATCCGCGCGCGGATCGACCCGGCGCTGCTGTCTCGGCACATCGAATATGTGAAAACCGGGCTGCCGGGCATGGCCTATATCAGGCTTGATCCCCAGGTGGACTGGCCGGCATCTCTGGCAAATGTGGTCCAATGAGTGCCCCCGCTGCGGCTGAAGGTGCCGCCCCGGTCGCCACGGTTGCCGGGCTGAGCCTGCGCTATGGCAAGACCATCGCGCTTGACGATGTGACGCTGGACATCCCGGCGGGGCGTATGGTCGGGCTGATCGGGCCGGACGGGGTGGGCAAATCCAGCCTGCTGTCGCTGCTTGCAGGCGCGCGTGTCATCCAGGATGGCCATGTCAGGGTGCTGAACGGTGATATGGGTATGACGGCCCATCGCAACCGGGTCTGTCCCCGCATCGCCTATATGCCGCAGGGCCTGGGCAAGAACCTCTATCCTACGCTCTCGGTCGAGGAGAATCTCGACTTCTTTGGCGCGCTTTTCGGCCATGACAAGGCAGAGCGGGAACGGCGCATCACCGATCTGCTGGCCGCGACCGGCATGTCGCCCTTCCGTAAGCGCCCGGCGGCCAAGCTTTCGGGTGGCATGAAGCAGAAGCTGGGCCTGTGCTGCGCCCTGATCCATGACCCGGATTTTCTGATCCTGGATGAGCCGACCACGGGTGTTGACCCACTGTCGCGGCGCCAGTTCTGGGATCTGATCGACCGGATTCGCGAGGATCGCCCTGGCATGAGCGTCATCACCGCCACCGCTTATATGGAGGAGGCTGCGCGCTTCGACTGGCTGGTGGCGATGAATGCCGGCGAGGTGCTGGCCACCGGCACCACTGCGGAGCTGCTGGCGCGCACCGGGGAAAGCAATCTTGATGCTGCCTTCATCGCGCTGCTGCCGGACGAGGATCGCGGCGATGGCGCCGCCGTGGTGATCCCGCCGCGCAGAAATGGCGATGATGAAATCGCCATTGAGGCTGAGCATCTGACCCAGCGGTTTGGCGATTTCGTCGCGGTGGACAATGTCTCCTTCCGGATTCCCAAGGGCGAGATCTTCGGCTTTCTCGGCTCAAACGGCTGCGGCAAGACCACGACGATGAAAATGCTGACCGGCCTTTTGGAGCCGACCGAGGGCCGCGCAAAGCTCTTCGGGCATGAGGTCGACGCCCGGGATATGAGGACGCGCCGCCGGGTCGGTTTCATGTCGCAGGCCTTCTCGCTCTATGCGGAACTGACCGTTCTTCAGAATCTCGCACTGCATGCGAAGCTGTTCGAGATGGAGCCGGAGCAGATCCCTGGCCGGATCGAGGAGATGATTTCTCGTTTCGACCTCGGCGATGTGCGTGATGCGCTGCCCGAAGCTCTGCCGCTCGGGATTCGTCAGCGCCTGTCTTTGGCGGTGGCGATGATCCACGGCCCCGAGATCCTGATCCTCGATGAGCCGACTTCTGGCGTCGATCCGGTCGCGCGCAATGGCTTCTGGCGCATTCTGGCAGAACTGTCACGCAAGGATGGCGTGACGATTTTCGTCTCGACGCATTTCATGAACGAAGCGGAATGGTGTGACCGGATTTCGCTGATGCATGCCGGCAAGGTGCTGGTCAGCGACACGGCCGAGGCGATCACGAAGTCCCGGGGCTGCGAGACGCTGGAGGATGCGTTCATCGTCTATCTCGAGGAAGCCATCGGCGAGCCGCGGCCGGAACCTGCGGCCGAGGCCGCCGCGTCTGTGCCAGAGCGTCCGCACCAGGCGGTGGCGGCGCCACATGATGGAGGCGGAGGTTTCAGCCTGCGCCGTCTGCTCAGCTATTCCCGGCTTGAAAGCCTTCAGTTGCAGCGCGATCCGATCCGGCTGACCATGGCACTGATCGGATCCCTGCTCCTGATGGTGATCATCGGCCTCGGCATCAATATGGATGTCGAGGATCTCACCTTCGCGGTCCTCGACCGCGACCAGAGCACGACCAGCCGCGATTACATCCAGGACATTGCAGGGTCACGCTATTTCATCGAAAAGCCTCCGCTGGCCAGCTATGACGACATCGACGCGCGGATGCGTGCAGGTGAGATCAACCTCGCCATCGAAATTCCGCCCGGCTTCGCGGCCGACATTGCGCGTGGCCGGGACGTCGAGGTCGGTGCCTGGTTCGATGGTGCGAACCCCAGCCGGGCGAATACGGTGCAGGGATATGTGCAGGGCATCCATGCCAGCTGGATCATGCGCAAAGCGCGCGAGACCTATGGCGATGCCGCGCTGGCCGGCAGTTTCGAACTGGTGACGCGCTTTCGATACAATCCTGATGTGAAGAGCGTCGTTGCGATGGTGCCCGCCGTGATCCCGATGTTGCTTTTGATGATCCCGGCAATCCTGACCACGCTTTCGGTGGCGCGTGAGAAGGAACTGGGATCGATCATCAATTTCTATGTGACGCCGGTCACGCGGCTCGAGTTCCTGCTCGGCAAGCAGTTGCCTTATATCGTGCTCGCCATGCTCAATTTCTTCCTGATGACCGGCATGGCAGTCTTCTTCTTCCATGTGCCGCTTACGGGCAGTTTCTTCGGTCTGACCCTGGCGGCGCTGATCTATGTGACGGCGACCACCGCACTGGGCTTCCTCGTCTCGGTCTTCATCACCAGCCAGGTGGCGGCGCTCTTCGCGACGGCGATGCTGACCATGATCCCGGCCGTGTCCTATTCCGGTCTGATCGATCCGGTGACTTCGCTTTCGGGCTTTGGTCGGGTCATCGGCGAGATTTACCCCACGACCTGGTTCGTCACTGCGGCACGGGGCAGCTTCTCCAAGGCCTTTGGCATTGCAGAACTGATTGAGCCGATGCTTGCGATGGGGATTGCGGTGCCGGTGATCCTCGGGGCCTGCACGATCTTCCTCAAGAAGCAGGCGAGGTAGGGCCATGAACCTCAAAACTGTCTGGAATCTCGGGATCAAGGAATTGCGCGGCCTCTGGCGCGATCCGATCATGCTGGTACTGATCGTCTATGCCTTCTCGCTTTCGATCTGGACTTCATCGAATGCGGCACCTGAGGCGCTCACGAATGCTGCCATCGGCATCGTGGACGAAGATCAGTCGCATCTTTCATCCCGCATCACGGCGGCCTTCTACGCGCCTTATTTCGTTGAACCGCAGATGATGACCACGACGCAGATGGACGCGCGGATGGATGCCGGGCTCGACACATTTGCGCTCAATATCCCGAATGATTTCGAGCGCGATGTGCTGGCAGGCAAGAGCCCCGCGATCCAGCTGAATGTGGATGCGACGCGTATGAGCCAGGCCTTCACCGGCAGCGGTTATATCCAGCAGATCGTCAGTGCCGAGGTGTCGGAATATGTTGCGGGATATCGGGCCGAGACCGCATTGCCGGTGGGGCTTGCGCTGCGGGCGCGCTACAATCCTTCTCTCGATCCGAAATGGTTCGGCGCGATCTCCAGCGTGATCCAGTCGATCACCATGTTGTCGCTGGTGCTGACGGGTGCCGCCCTGATCCGCGAGAAGGAGCATGGGACGGTCGAACACCTTCTGGTCATGCCGGTTACGGCGGCGGAGATCATGCTCTCGAAGATCTGGTCGATGGGCGCCGTGGTCCTGATCGGTGCTACCTTTGCCCTGAGCGTTGTGGTTCAGGGCGTGATGGAGGTGCCGGTTGCGGGGTCGGTTCCGCTGTTTCTGCTCGGAGCGCTTCTGATGGTGTTCGCCATGACCGCGCTCGGGATCTTCATGGCAACGATTGCGGGAACCATGCCGCAATTTGCGCTCCTGATGATGCTGGTTCTTCTCCCCTTGCAGGTGCTGTCAGGGGCAATGACACCGCGCGACTCGATGCCTCAGATCATTCAGGACATCATGCTGGCGGCGCCGAACACCCATTTCATCATCCTGTCGCAGAGTATTCTCTTCCGTGGG
>JAIUNP010000237.1 GCA_020161975.1 Pseudomonadota bacterium | reverse complement strand
AATGATCAGGTCAAGATGTTGCAGGAACTCTCCAGCATCGTCAGCCGCACAGGTGGCACGCTCGACATCGCTCCGGCTCAGGCCCCTGCGCCGGCCCCTGCCCCCCGCCAGCCGCTGGCGGATCTCCGTCCTGCGGTCAGCGACACGCCGGCCCCGGTCCTGCCGCCGCTGCCCGCTCGCCCCACAGCCGCACGCTCCGAGCGGCCCGCGGCACCGCGTCCGGCAACCGCCAAGCCCGCCGGCCAGAAGGGCTGGCTGTCGGATCT
Source organism: Pseudomonadota bacterium (assembly GCA_020161975.1). Taxonomy (GTDB): domain Bacteria; phylum Pseudomonadota; class Alphaproteobacteria; order Rhizobiales; family Beijerinckiaceae; genus JAIUNP01. Next base: position 5,911 of record JAIUNP010000237.1, on the reverse strand, counting down.
GCTTCAGCGCGCCTCTGAAGAAGACAAGACCCCCGCGCCGGCAGAAACCGCCGATCCCCTCACCCTCGATATCGCCCGCATGGTCGATCCCGAAGTGCTGGAGGACGCCTGGGATCGGTTCAGCCGTGGCGAGGCAACCGCCTTCACCATGCGCCTCTACACCGCGCAGGGCCGCCAGACCTTTGAGGAAATCCGCCGCAAGTATCGCCGCGATCAGGAGTTCCACGACACCGTGGACCGCTACATCGCTGAGTTCGAGCGCCTGCTCGAAGATACCGGCGACCGCAACGGCAAGACCGCGCGCAGCTATCTCTCCTCCGACAGCGGACGGGTCTACACCATGCTCTCGCACGCCTCGGGCCGGGTGGAGTAATCGTCCGGCAAACACGCCGCATTCAAGCAGAAAGGCCGGGGTTTCCCCCGGCCTTTTTTATTCATCAACTCTTTCACCGAAGCGGCGGCAATATCCGCCGGGGCAGCCCTGTCCAGAGGGGATCCTCTCTTCAGCGCACCGTGATGTTGTAGGTGGTTATCCCGGTGTTGCCCGAAGGGAAGAAGGCCTCGAGCGTCACACTGTCGCTTCCCCTGAAGCCGGCATTCGGCTTGTAATTCGCGATCACGCCCGGCACCGAATGCGCATTGCAATGATAACGCTGGTTGCTTTGCGCATAGCTCGGATGCCCACGCCCGTTGACCATGCTGACGGAGCCATTCGACGGGCCCGAAACAACCCGCACCGTTGTCACGCCATTGGACGTGCAGTCAGCGTTAAGCGACGTGTAGAAAGTGAGTCTCTGGGTTTGCCCGGCCAGCATCGTCTTGTTTATGCCGGTTGTATTGCAACCGGTCAGCAGCAAAATCCCGCAAGTTGAGAAAATGATCTTCTTGAACATAAAAACTCCCGCGTAAATGTTCCACGGAAAAGCTATCTTCCGAAAAAAAAGTCCAGAGGCAGAACGGATATTTGCTTGCTTTATCGCCCGCCGAAGTAGAGCCCCACCATCACGGCGGCGAGGATGACCACCAGCGCGGCAATCGCAACCAGCGCATTCTTGCTGCGCGGTGGCGGCGTACGCGTATAGGGCGCGATACCGCCACAATAGGGGCACCAGCGCGCCGATTCATGCACCGGCGTATGACCACAATGACGGCAACCGCCGATTTCGCTTGATTCCGCCATCACGCCCGTCCGGATGTCCACTGCACGATATTGGCCATGACGCCCTGCGCCACGCCGTTGAGCGCCTGCGCCGCCGCCGGTCCGTCGATGGCGGATGGCGCACGCCCCGCAAACATCTGCGCGGCGGTGATCCGCCCCGTCCGGTCGTTGACGATCTTGACGGTGAGTTCGATGACCGCCTCCCCCGTCGCCTCCTGCACCTCGAAGGTGCGGATCTCGACATTGAGAATGTTGGTCGGCACCAGCCGCTCGCCGGGCCGCCCGACGCTACCCACGCGCCGCGCATTCTCGAAACTCTGGATCAGCCGGGCCTGCAACAGGCTCGGCAGTCGCTGCGGCCATTGCGCCCCCTTGAGATAGGCAACACCGTTATCCTGCGTTCGCACCACGATCCGGTCGGAATCGAGCAGCGAGATCGCCACCGGCTCGGCGACGACCAGAAGGCCGCGCCCACCGCCCGAACGCGGCATCGCGGCCGCCGAAATGTCAAAGGTTGCAGGCGGCGGCGAGGAGCAGCCGGCGAGCACCGCAAGCCCTCCCAGCGAAAAGAGGCGGCGACTGGCGCCGGCAGAGAAAAATGGAGAAGAAAAACCATCGCGAGACATTATCGGTTGCCGCCATACTCGGGAATGTTGGAACGCCCGCCGGTGATGAACTGTTGCGGGTTGCGTTCAAGATTGCGGACCGCGCGCCCCACCTCGTTGACGGTCTTGCGGGCATCGCTGGTCAGCGCCTCAAGTTCGCGCAGGCCCGGCCCGGTGAAGCGGTTGACACCGGCAGTGATTTCCGCCGTGCGCCTGTCGAGATTACCGGCGAGAATGCGGATCGACTTTGCTGTTTCGCCGATTTCGACCATCACGCTCTTGCCCTGCCCGTCGGTCAGGAAGGCTTCGGCGGCCTTCATCACGCTCTGAATGCTGTCTGCCGCCTTGTTGAGCTTTGCTGTCAGTTCCGCGGCATTCTGGAGGGTCTTGTCGACATCGCCCGCATGATTGCCAAGCGCCGAAGTAAACTTCTCGGTCTCGCTGATCACGCGGTTCAGGCGGTCGGCATCGATAGCCTTGAAGGTGCGCGAGACATCGACGAGCGCGGTATCGAGTTTCGGCGCGCTGTCATTGAGGCGCTTGGCGAGCGATGCGGCATCCGCAAGCAGTGTGTCGATCTGCGCCTTGTTCTCGGCCAGTGCTTTCGTGAAGGTCTCGGTGTTGCTGATCACGCGGCCGACGCTGCCGGGCTCCACCCCCTTGAGCAGTTCATCCGCTGTCTCCGCCAGCTTTTCCACCCTGTCCGACAGGGCCGAAAACCGTTGCGCGGTTGCCGTGATCTGCAACACGAACGAGGAAATGCCGGGCGAATTCTCGTTCAGCGCCTGGCTGAAGCTCTCGATATTGCGCAAGGTGTTGCTGACAGGCCCCTCGGCATCGGCCAGCACCTTGTCGACCCTGCTCACAACAGTGTCGATTTTTCCGGCAAGCCGCTGGGCGGTTTCCAGGAGGTCCTGAAAATCCGAGCGCTCGGCAGTAATCACCGGCGCGCCCTTGCCGTCAGGATTGCTCAGGATCTGCGCGGTGGTGCTGTTTCCGGTGAGTTGCACCGAGGCCACGCCGGTCAGCCCCTGGAAATCCAGCTTCGCGCGCGTGTCGGTCCGGATCGGCGTCGTCGGATCGATGGCGATCATGACAGCCGTCCGCGCGGGGTCGATATTGTCCTTTTCACGCGGTTTCAGCGGGTTGATCAGCATCATGTCGACCGAGAGCACCTCGCCAACCCGGATGCCGTTGAAGCGCACCGCCGCGCCTTTCGACAGGCCAGACACCGACCCCGGGAACACGATTTCATATTGCGCGCGCTCGCCCGAGTTTGCTGCCGCTCGGAACCAGTAGACAAAGCCGAACGCCGCCGCGATCACCGCGAGCGTGAACAGGCCGACCAGTGCATAGTTCGCCCGGGACTCCATCAGTCGTCCCTTCTCAGGCTTGACCGGAAATGCCCGGTTTCGAGGCTGCCGCGCCGCGCGCGCGAGCCATGGAAATAGGCTCTGAGCCAGGGGTGCTGGGATGCCATCATCGTCTCAATCGGCCCTTCCGCGATCACCTTCCCGTCCGCCAGCGCCGCGATTCGGTCGCAAACCCCCGACAGACTGTCGAGGTCGTGGGTTACCATGAAAACCGTCAGCCCCAAAGTTCGCTGCAAGGTTGCGATCAGATCGTCGAACTCCTGTGCACCGATGGGATCAAGGCCGGAGGTCGGTTCATCCAGGAACAGAATCTCCGGATCGAGCGCCAGCGCGCGGGCGAGCGCCGCGCGTTTGATCATGCCGCCGGAGAGTTCGGACGGGTACTTGTCCGCCGCGTCGGGCTTGAGGCCGACCAGTTCGATTTTGAGCGCCGCCATCTCGTCGAACAGCCGCTCGGACATGGTGAGATATTCGCGCATCGGCATCTGGATATTCTGCCGGACGGTCTGCGACGAAAACAGCGCGCCATGCTGAAAAAGGACGCCCCAGCGCCGTTCAACCGCTTCGCGGCGGCGCACGGAGAGCGTATCGAGGTCCTTGTCGAACACCAGAATCTTGCCGCGCTTCTTTGTCGCCAGCCCGAGAATCGTGCGCATCAGCACCGATTTGCCGCCACCGGAGGCCCCGACAAAGCCGAGGATTTCGCCGCGCCGCACATCGAGATTGAGCCCGTTGAGGATGATCTTCTCGCCAAAACGCACTTCGAGATCGTGCACGCGGATCACTGCATCCACCTGCGCCCTGCGCGCCACGTCCCCGGTCGATGCCTCCGTCACAACCATGAGCGTCAGTACCGGATCGATGCGAAGAACATGGCGAACAACCCATCCACGACGATGACCATGAAGATCGATTTCACCACCGAAGCCGTCGTCCGCGCACCGAGCGATTCGGCCGAACCGCTGACGGCGAACCCCTCGATGCAGGCAATGACCCCGATCACCAGCGCCATGAACGGCGCCTTGACCATGCCGACAACGAACGTGTTGATCCCGATGGCATTTTGCAGGCGCGACAGAAACACTTCCGGACTGACCCCGCCATAGAGCATCGCCACCACCCCGCCACCAAACAGACCCGCCATGGACGAGATGAATGTCAACAGCGGCAGCCCGATCAGCAGCGCCACGATGCGCGGAACCACCAAAATTTCGATGGGATCGAGCCCCATGGTGCGGAGTGCGTCGATTTCCTCGCGCATCTTCATGGAACCGAGTTCGGCGGTGAAACTGGACCCCGTGCGGCCCGCGATCATGATCGAGGTGAGCAGCACGGCGAGTTCCCGAAGCACGAGCACGCCGAGCAGATCGGCAACGAAACTGACTGTGCCGAACGACTGCAACTGGAACACCGACTGCTGCGCGATGATGCCGCCAACGAGCATCGAGATCAGCACGATGATCGGCACCGAGCGCAACCCCACCCGCTCAAGCTGCGCCACCAGCGAGGCGAAACGGAACCGGCTGCGCCCCATGATGACATTGATGCAACCGGCGATGAACGAGCCGAGGAAGGCGATGCCGTTCACCAGATCCTTCATCGCATCGACCATGACCTTGCCGATATCGGCCAGCATGTCCGGCACCAGGAACTGCCGCGTCCGGTGCGATTCCGGCAGCGGGCGATAGCGGACCTCCTCGAACAGGATTTTGTGTGCAGGCTGGGTCACGGTGATGGTCGCGGGCGCGCCCTGCTCGCCAAGATCATGCACGAGCCGGGACAGCACCCAGGCACCCAGCGTATCGAGGCGGGCAACGCCGCGTGCATTGAGCGTGACCGCCGCCCTTTCCTTCACGCCGGCCAGAACCTGCGCCGCCTCGGCCTCACATTCATGCGCGTTCGGTGCGGACCAGTCGCCGGAAAGATCCACGACGACAGCCCCCTCCGCACGGTGAAGCACCGCGTCCGGCTTGAGGGTCAGGCGGCGTTTCGGTCTCATCCCGGCTCGCGTCTCCAGTGAAAAATTGAATGAATCGCCCGTCAGTCTAGGGGGCGACTGGGCGACATGCACCAGCAATTAACCATGCGCGGCCCACAATGGTGTGTGTATCACATGGATTCAGGCAACCCGCATGTCCGACACGGCTCAAAATCTCGCCGATTGCGAGGACTATGACACCATTGCCGCAGCTGTTGCGGAAACAGCACGCGGTCGCTGGTTTTTGGCTGAACATGCCCGCCGCTGCCGCATGGAAGGTACGGATACGATTGTCGCAGAGCTTGCCGCGCTGCGCCGCATGGTTGAAAAGCCCGCCCGCGATGCGCGCAGCGAGGCACTGGCCGCCGGCCTTGCCGAAATGGCTGAGGCCATCGCGCTGACCCATGTCGAGGTGGGCAAGATCCAGCCGCAAACGCAGGGCGTCAGCCGCCTTTTCGAGGCCTCCGGCGAACTTCAGGCGGTCGTGAATGCCACGGAAAATGCCACGACAGCCATTCTTGGCGCGGCTGAGCGGGTGCAGGAACATGCCTGGCTGATGCGCGAACGCGGCCATCCGGACAGCGAATGCGATAGTCTCGATGCCTCGGCCACAGAGATCTTCGCCGCCTGCGGCTTTCAGGACATCACGGCCCAGCGGACCCGCAAGGTCATCGACACGCTGTGTTTCGTCGAGGACCGCATCCGGACCCTGTTGGCAACCTGCGACATCAAGGCTCCGCCGCGCGCACCCTGCCCCGCCACCGGCAACGCCGCACTCTGGCCGGACGAGCCCACC
>JAIUNP010000236.1 GCA_020161975.1 Pseudomonadota bacterium | reverse complement strand
GGAAATGCTCGAAATGGCTTCGCTCGGCGCCAAGGTGATGCAGGTGCGCTCGGTCGAGCTCGCCATGGTTCACAACGTTCGCACCTATGTGCGGTCAAGCTTCGACGATCCGGCGCATCCCCATGCGGGCACGCTGATCTGTAGCGAGGAGGAAATCTTGGAACAGCAGGTCGTCACCGGTATCGCCTACTCCAAGGACGAGGCGCAGATTTCGCTGCGCGGCGTCGCAGATCGCCCGGGTGTCGCGGCGGGCGTGTTCGCGCCGCTGGCCGAAGCCAGCATCGTGGTCGACATGATCGTCCAGAACGTCTCGGAAGACGGCAAATCCACGGATATCACCTTCACGGTGCCTTCTGCCGATTATGACCGGGCGCTGGCCCAGCTTGAAAAGCTCAAAGGCGAGATCGGCTTCCGGGCCGTGCAGGGCGCACGCGGGGTTGCCAAGGTCTCCGCCATCGGCGTCGGAATGCGCAGCCACGCCGGTGTTGCGGCCCGCGCCTTCCGCGCCCTTGCCGACAAAGGCATCAACATCCGCGCGATCACCACATCGGAAATCAAGTTCTCGGTGCTGATCGACGAAGAGTATACCGAGCTGGCGGTTCGCACCTTGCACCAGCTCTACGGCCTCGACCGGTCCTGACGGCTTTCCGGGCGGTGAGCCGCGATCTGCCGCCCGGGCTTCGCGCCGCATTATCCGGTCTTGCGGAAGGCCGGGCGCTGAACGATCTCAAGCGCCAGCATGGCGCGGTTTCCAACCATTATCGCGCGGGCGGCGCCTCGTCCGGCATCATCGCTTCCGATGCGCGGGCCCTTGCTTACGCGTTGGCACGGCTGCCGGCGACCTATGCGGCCTGCCGCTCGGTGCTCGACAGGCTGGACGCGGCATGGGACGGGCCGCCGTTCTCGTCCGTCCTCGATATCGGTTGCGGGCCTGGCACGGCGCTGATGGCGGCCGTGGCGCAATTCCCGCAGATTGAAACGTTGATCGGCCTCGATCACAATCCGGCCTTCCTCGCGCTGGCCGGGCAACTCCTTGGTGCCGCGGGCAGGGGGGATCCGGCGCTGATCCATGGCGATCTTTCCCGGGGGCTGCCAGCTGAAGCCGCCGATCTTGTCATCGCATCCTATGCGCTGGTGGAACTTCAGCCGGAGACCGTTCCGGATGTCGTGATGCGGGCATGGGCGCTCACGCGACAGGCGCTCGTGCTGGTGGAGCCGGGTACGCCGACAGGGTTTCAGCGCATTGCGATGGCCAGACACCATCTTGTAAGCGCCGGCGCCCGCATTCTCGCGCCCTGTCCGCATGACAATGCCTGCCCGATGGCGGGCGATGACTGGTGTCATTTCTCCGTGCGTCTGGCCCGCAGTCGCACGCATCGTCACCTCAAGGGTGCGGCTGTGCCGTTCGAGGATGAGCGTTTCAGCTACCTCGTGGCGGTCCGCGCCCCCGCCGGCGCCAACCGCTCACCGCGTATTCTTGCTCCACCCCGACACCAGAAGGGTGCCAGCCATTTCCGTCTGTGCACAGGCGAGCGCCTCGAAGAGGTCGTCATTCCCTCCCGAGATGCTGCGCACAAGCGCCTCAAGCGGCTTGAATGGGGCGATATCTTCGAAAAAGACGGCAATTAACCGGCTGGAACACGAATATTCCTGTGGGAGTGCTTGCGAGATTGGCACGCGTCTCGCTATACCGCGAACAGGTCTGTTGCCCGGCAGGTCCTGACACCCGGGCGATCATTTGAAGCGGAGGTGCAGCACGATGCGGGGTGGAGTGGGACCACGCGTATTGCTGCGCCGCCTCCGCGAGGTGATGGCCGAACCTGTCACGCCGCAGGAGCGGCTCGACCGAATCGTCGTGCTGATCGCTGCGAACATGGTGGCCGAAGTCTGCTCGGTTTATGTGCTGCGCGCCGACAGCATGCTCGAACTTTATGCAACCGAGGGCCTCAAGCGCGAAGCGGTCCACCAGACGACGATGCGCTCGGATGAGGGGCTTGTCGGCCTGATCGCGCGCGATGCGCGACCCCTCTCGCTGTCTGACGCGCAGGCGCATCCGGCCTTTGCCTACAGGCCCGAGACGGGCGAGGAAATCTACGCCTCCTTCCTTGGTGTGCCGATTCTGAGAGCCGGTGATACGCTCGGCGTGCTCGTTGTGCAGAACCGGGCGAGCCGCAGCTATTCGGAAGAGGAGGTCGAGGCGCTTGAGACCGCCGCCATGGTGATGGCGGAGATGCTGGCTGCCGGCGATCTGGAAACTCTGGCCAAGCCCGGAACCGGCGGCATCGCGCTGCGCCGCTATCTCGCCCTGTCGGGGCGGGCGATCAACGACGGGATCGGCCTTGGCCATGTCGTGCTGCACGAACCGCGCGTCGTTGTCACCAACATCGTTGCCGATGATGTGGAGGCGGAAGCACGCCGGCTCGATCTGGCGATCGAGACCATGCGCGCCTCGATCGACGATCTGATCGACCAGGGTACGGTCAGCCATGCCGGCGAACATCGCGATGTGCTCGAAACCTTCCGTATGTTCGCTTATGACCGGGGCTGGCTGAAGCGCCTGCGCGAGGCCGTAATGAGCGGGCTGACTGCCGAGGCGGCGGTGGAGCGCGTCCAGTCCGATACGCGGGCAAAACTGCTGCGTCAGACCGATCCCTACCTGCGCGAGCGGCTGCATGATCTCGATGATCTTGCGAGCCGGCTTCTGCACCAGCTCACCGGCTCGGCCTTCACGTTGCACGCGTCCGAACTGCCGGAGAATGCCATTCTCGTCGCGCGGACCATGGGGCCGGCGGCATTGCTCGAATACCAGCGCTCCAAGCTGCGCGGCCTGGTTCTTGAGGAAGGCGGTGCGACGAGCCATGTGGCGGTGGTTGCCCGGGCGCTTGGCATTCCCTGCGTCGGCGAGGTGGAGAGCATTACCAGTCTCGTCCAGCCGGGCGATGCGATCATCATCGATGGTAATGCCGGCGAGGTGCATATCCGTCCCGGTGCCGACCTGCAGGCTTCGTTCGGCGAACGGGCCCGCATCCGGGCTGGCCGGCAGGAGCAGTATCGTCGCGACAAGCACCTGCCGGCGCTCACCAAGGACGGGGTGAAGATCGACCTTCTGATGAACGCCGGGCTGCTGGTCGACATGCCCGGCCTTCACGATGTGAATGCTGCGGGGATCGGCCTGTTCCGCACGGAAATCCTGTTCATGGTGGCGCCAACCCTGCCGCGTGCCTCGACGCAGGAAGGGCTTTACCGCTCGATCCTTTCGGTGGCTGGCAGCCGGCCTGTGACCTTCCGCACGCTCGACATCGGCGGAGACAAGGTGCTGCCCTATTTCCGCACGCTGGATGAGGAAAACCCGGCACTTGGCTGGCGGGCGATCCGGATCGGCCTCGACCGGCCGGCATTGCTGCGCACGCAGCTTCGGGCGCTGATCGCGGCAGCGGCGGACCGCGATCTCAGGATCATGCTGCCAATGATCGCGACGCCGGCGGAGTTTGATGCGGCGCGGGCATTGCTGGACCGCGAACGCCTCCGGGCGCGCAAGCTTGGCCAGGCCCAGCCCAAGACGATCAAGCTCGGCACCATGCTTGAAGTGCCCTCGCTGCTGTTCGATCTCGATGCCCTTTTGACGCGGGTCGATTTCATTTCGATCGGCTCGAACGACCTGATGCAGTTCCTGTTTGCAGTGGACCGGGACAATGCCCGGGTTTCAACCCGCTATGACGATCTCAGCCCATCGCTGCTCAGGGCGCTGCGCTTTGTGGCGGCCAAGTCGGCGAAGGCCAGGGTGCCGGTGACGCTGTGCGGCGAGATGGGCGGAAAGCCGCTTTCGGCCATGGCGCTGATTGCGCTGGGGCTGCGGTCCCTGTCGATGTCGGCGGGACGTGTGGGGCCGGTCAAGGCGATGATCCGTGCGCTGGACGTCAGCAAGGTCAAGCCCATTGTCGATGCCGCGCTTGATGGCGATGTCACTGCGGACGCGCTGAAGGAACAGCTGATCGATTTTGCGGAAGCCAACGGCATCGTGTTGTAGCGGGCTTCTGCCCGCTGCAATCCGCCTTTCCGCCCTCTCCGGATCCCGTAATGCTCCCGCAAGACAAGCTCGATGCCATTCTCGCCCGTCACGATGAGGTGAGTGCCCATCTTCAGGAGGCGACGGATGCCGCGCTGATCGTCCGGCTGTCGAAGGAGCTTGCTGAAATCGACGAGCTTTCCGCGAAAATCCGGTCCTACAGGGCGTTTGCCGGAGAGGAAGCGGCCCTGGTCGAGATGCTCGACGATCCGGACATGCGCGGAATGGCGCAGGAAGAGCTGGCGGGTTTGCGCGCGGCCCATGCCGAAGCGGAGCAGGCGCTGCGCTTGGCCCTCCTGCCCAAGGATGCCGCGGATGACGGCAATGCAATTCTGGAAGTCAGGGCCGGCACCGGCGGCGACGAGGCCGCGCTTTTTGCCGGCGATCTCTTCCGCATGTACCAGCGCTATGCCGATTCAATGGGCTGGACGGTCGAAATCCTCTCACTCAGCGAGGGAACCGTCGGGGGCTACAAGGAAATCATTGCCGACATTCGCGGGGCGGGGGTCTATGCCCGGCTGAAATTCGAATCGGGCGTCCACCGGGTGCAGCGTGTGCCGACGACGGAAGCCGGCGGGCGCATCCACACGTCCGCCGCAACGGTGGCCGTTCTGCCCGAGGCGCAGGATGTCGATATCACGATTGCGGATAGTGACCTCAAGATCGACACGATGCGTTCGGGCGGGGCCGGAGGGCAGCATGTCAACAAGACCGAATCGGCGGTGAGAATCACGCATGTGCCGACGGGGCTTGCCATCGTCGTGCAGGATGAACGTTCGCAGCACAAGAACAAGGCGAAGGCGCTCGCCATTCTGCGCGCGCGCCTCTTCGACATGCAGCGCGAACAGCTGGCGAGCGACCGGGCCGCGGACCGGAAGTCGCAGGTGGGTTCCGGCGACCGCTCGGAACGGATCCGCACCTATAATTTTCCGCAGGGCCGCCTGACCGATCACCGGATCGGGCTGACGCTTTACAAGCTCGACCAGATTATCGAGGGGCCGGCCTTTTCCGAAGTGGTGCAGGCGTTGATCACCGAGCATCAGGCTGCGTTGCTGGCCGGCGAGGAGCGCAGTGGCTGACCCTGATTTCACGCTCGATCCGGCGCTGGATCTTGCCGGGGCGATGGCTGCAATCGCGCGGCTCCTGGCTGATTCGGGTGTCGAGGCGGCCCGGCGCGAGGCCCGGCTGATCGTCGGGGCCTGTCTTGGCCTTTCTGCCGCGGACCTCATTCTTCAGGACCGGCGACAATTGGGGGCGGATGCACACCGGCTTTCGGAGCTTGCACTGCGCCGGGCGCGGCGCGAGCCTTTTGCGCGGCTGACCGGACTGCGCGAATTCCACGGCCTTTCCTTTGCGGTTTCGCCCGAGACACTGGTGCCGCGCCCCGACACCGAATGTCTCGTTGATCTCGTGCTTGACCATGTGCGGCGATGCGGCCTTGTGCGGGCGCCGCTTCGGATTGTTGATCTCGGCACAGGGTCAGGCGCGATCCTCACCGCGCTTCTTCGGGCATTGCCGGCCGCGAGCGGGCTCGGTATTGACTGCTCGCAAGCGGCTGTTGCGACAGCTGCCGCGAATTTTGCCAGCCATAATGATCGTGGTCGGGCCCGTTTTGCTGTTGAAAACTGGCTTGAGGGCGAGTCCGGACCGTTCGATCTCATCGTTTCCAATCCGCCCTATATCCCGACGGCGGATCTTGCTGGGCTGGAGCCGGAGGTGCGGCTGCATGATCCACTTCGGGCGCTCGACGGGGGCGCGAGCGGGCTTGAGGCCTTCCGCGCCATTCTCAAATCCGTCGTCGGCAAGCTCTCGCCGAAGGGGTGGCTGGCCTTCGAGTTCGGCCAGGGACAGGCGGCCGATGTCGGCAGGAATGAACATCGTCGCGTCCCCGAACTCCGGCCAGCCCACGCGCAGCGCCGCCATGACAGCGGGGTCATGGTCGTGCGCCTCCAGCAGCCACATCGCGAAGGACTGGCACGGGACCCCGACGGCGGCGCGACACAGCAACGGGCCCGGCGGAATGGGATCGGAGCGCCACAGCTCGTTGACGTCCGCGGTGGGTGTCGCGCTGTAGACATCGCCCGCGAGTGCCGCGACGTCTGCATGACCCTCCACGACCGCCTGCAAGGCAGAGGCA
>JAIUNP010000235.1 GCA_020161975.1 Pseudomonadota bacterium | reverse complement strand
CCGCATTGACCAGTTCGTCACTCACCACAACGCCAACTCCCAGCCGTTCCAATGGACGGCCACCGCAGATTCAATCCTTGAAAAGTTGCATCGACTTTGCTCACGTATCAGCGGGACAGGACACTAGCTGCCACGCTGCGATGGCTGCTGTCGACCCAACGCGGACTTCCACCTCAGCGCCGTGACGCTCACCGGAAGGGACGCCGCCTCAGGCGTCCAGGTCAGCTTGCTTCTGGAATGGGAGGATCGTCTCGCTCATGCGGAGGAAGATGCCGTCAGAAATTCTGTTTGATCCACTGTGTTGGCCCGTTGGGCGGTCCAGCACTCTGATCGGAGCAGGAGTTGCTCAGCTGCTCGGAGGATTCTCACAAAGAGCCATCCGTTCCTGATCTCTAAAGTCTCCGCAAAGCGCTTCGGGCCAGTGGGCAGGGAGCGACACATCACAGACTGCAGGCACTCCAACGGACCCGAAATCGGCGGGCCCGACCACCTCGAGATATTCCATGTCTGGCGAATAGTCGAAGAGGAAGTGCTTGATGCCCGGGCGCTGGTAAACACAGTCACCAGCTTCCACCAACGTGACTTGGTCCTCATACATGAATTTCGCCCATCCGCGCAGCATGAGCACCATGTGGAAGTCCGTTTCGTGGATATGCCAGCCGGTGCCCTCCTCCGGAGCCCTCCCCGCGCGGACGAGCTGGGCAATCACGCGCTTTCCTGTCGCCACTGCAATTCCCAGTTCCTTGTATTCAAGGAAGTCGCGAAGGCCATGACCTCGTCAAGGAGTATCGCCAGGTCGTGTGTGCGAAAACAGTGAGGTCTTCATCATTTATTTCTTAGCAGGTCGGTGTAGTTCTTTACTGCCGGTCAGGCAGACGTCCCACCTGAAGACGCTGGGAGATCCATCAACAAGGTCACTCGACGGCGAGCAATCCTCCATTGGCCATCGGCGCAAAGGCGAAGCTGATCGTCGTAGCAGGCGAGCATCGTTGCCGGCTTCGTCGTCAGAGGCAAATTCGCAGGTGCCGGATACTTGAGGACGGTCGCCAGTGAAGCGGCCACGGCGGTCGACGCGTCGAGAACATCCACGACGATATTTGAAATGATGTGGCGGGCGAAGCCTCCGGTGGGCCGAGCCAAGAGGAAGGTACGAAGGGCATCGTGCCCTTTGATTTCCTGACCGTCGGGACGCACCCAGACGCCGTCTGGCGTGAATGCACCCGTGAACATCTCGGCATCGTTGCTGTCGGCACCCTTTGCGTACTTCTGAATCGCCTTGGCACAACTCCACTCAGTCGCCGCGGTGGCTATCAAGTCTTCGAGCATCTGCGCTATCCCATTCTTTCGTTGCGGCGGTCAGCTTCGTGGCCGCAGAAGGCACGCAACCAGGAAGTCGACGCGGGCGGTTAGTCGAGGCGGATGTTCTTCGCCTTGATCAACTGCTCCCAACGAACGGATTCACGCTTGATCTCGGCCGCCATCTGCTCGGGAGTGGAGATCACCGGCTCGGCGTATGCGCCGTGAATTTTCTCGACCAACTCGGGGGCACGGCTCAGCTTGGAGATTTCCTGATTCAGTCGCGTCACGATCTCCTTCGGCGTACCTGCGGGAGCCCAGAAGCCTTGGAAGCTCGCAACGTCCGCACCCGGAACCACCTCGCCGATGTTTGGAACCGTCGGCGTGGCCGGATGTCGCTTGCCGTAGCCCCACACCGCCAGTGCTCGCACACGGCCTTCCTTGATGAAGGGGACCGCGTTTGCGGCAGGCTCCCAGACCATAGGAACGGAGCCTCCGATCACGTCCTGCAGGGCTCCGCCTTTGTAGGGGACGTGCGTCATCTCAAGCTTTTCCTGGTTCAGAACGAGTTCCATGACCAGGTGCGGGAAGCCGCCGACGCCGTACGACGCATAGTTGTACTTGCCCGGGTTGCTGCGAACAAGCTTGGCAAGGTCCGGCACGGTTTTCGCCGGAAAGTCTTTGCTCGTGACAAGATACAAGCCATTGCGAACCGTCTGGGCAACCGGGACGAAATCCTTGTCGACGTTGAACGGCAACTTGTTGAACGCGTACGGATTGCTCACGAACGAGTTCGAAACTGCATACAGCAGCGTATATCCGTCGGCCGGCGCTTTGGCGACGAAATCCTGTGCGATGTTTCCAGTTGCGCCCGGTTTGTTGTCGACCACAACTGGCTGACCCAGTGCCTTCGACAGCTTCTCGCCGTACATGCGGGCAATAACGTCGGCCGCGAGGCCGGCCGGGAGTCCGATCACGATCTTGAACGGCTTCGCGGGCCACGCTTGGGCAAACGCACCTGCACTCAGCGCTGTCAAAGCGCTCGCGACGAGAAGATTGCGGAGTGAGAATTTCATAGATGTCTCTTAGTGGGAAAGTTGCGGTTTGATGAGATGCGTCCATTGCCGGAACGAGTCGCACCACTGGCGAAGGAACTGGGTGACGGCGTCATCTGTAACGGTGCCGTCCTCTTGGAATAGGCCAGGCTTCGCGTGGATGTACGTCTCGGGGTGGCCCATCACGGGCACATCGAGCGCCGCAAGAATGTTGCGAAGGTGCTGCTGTGCCATGCATGAGCCGAGCACGCCAGGAGAAGCGCCGATGACTCCCGACGGCGCTCCCTTCCAGACGCTTAAACCCTTGGGTCGAGACCCTTGGTCGATAGCGTTCTTCAGTACGCCAGGAACCGACCGGTTGTATTCGGGAGTGACGAAGATGAACGCGTCCGCGGCGGCGCACTGCTTCCGGAATTCCTTCACGCGCGTACCGTGGTTCGTCTCGTCATCTTCGTTGTAGTGGGGCAGGGCGCCAATTTCCACCAGCGCGCAATCCATCTCGGAAGCGAGCAAACCTGTGAGCGCGAGCGCAAGCCGTCGGTTGACCGAGACCTGGCGCAAACTGCCTACTAACACCTTCACCTGAGGGCGCCGTGCCATCCTCAGTTCTCCTCGTCCGCGATCCGGTTGCGCAGAAGGCCGATGCCTTCGACTTCAACTTCTGCTACGTCGCCAGCTTTCATGAAGAGCTGCGGGGTGCGAGCCAGGCCCACGCCCGCCGGGGTTCCGGTCAAGATGACGTCACCCGGCTCGAGTGCCATCGCTTCGCTCACAAGGGACACCACCGTTGCGAGGTCGAACACCATGTCGGACGTGTTCGATGATTGGACTGTCTCGCCGTTGAGGCGCGTTTCGATCTTCAGTCCAGCGCCACCAGGCGGGAGTTCGTCGGCGGACACAAACTCCGGCCCGATCGAGCCGGAGCGATCGAAGTTCTTCCCCACAGTCCATTGAGGAGACTTGAACTGGTAGTCGCGTACGGAACCTTCGTTCGAAACCGAATAACCAGCCACGTACTCGAGCGCCGACGACTTCGAGATGTGCTTCCCGCCCCTGCCGATAAAGGCGACCATTTCGCCTTCGTAGTCGAACTGTTCGGAGCACCCCGGCTTGATGAGCGCCTGGTCATGTCCCACGAAGCTGGAGGTCACGCGAAGGAAGAGCGTCGGGTATGCCGGCTGTTCGAACTTGCTCTCCTTTGTGTGGTCGAGATAGTTGAGGCCCACGCAGATGATCTTTGCCGGGGCAAGCACTGGAGGCAGATAGATGATGTCGGCGGGATCAATTGGGTCGCCAAGTTGCTCGATGGCCCCTGCTGCTTCCCGCATTGCTGCGGAGCCACTGGCGATCAGTTCCAGGAGACTTTGAGGAGCACGCGCGGCGTTTGCACTCGATAACCCGCGCAGGCCGCTTTCTGTGCGCAGCGCGAGGCGAGGACTCGGGTCTTGCGCGGTGCTGAAAGTGATGAATCGCATGAGTTTTCCTTTTTTGGGCGCGCGTTCCCCCACTCGGGCGCGAATGGCTGCGCCCGAGGCAGAGGAAATCCGGCTGTCAGTTAGTGAGGCGTGGGGAAGTTTGTGTCGTACTTCTTGCTGATCTCAGCGACCTTCTCTCCAGAGAAGCCGGGCCCCGCGAGCTTCGAGATCTCGGTGAAGTAGCGGTCCTGGCCTCCGGGAACGCTCCAGTCGAGCATCCGAGCAGTTGTCGTGCCGACGTTCTTGAAGCGATGCACCACGCCGCGGGGCAGATACACGATCGTGCCGGGGCCGACGGTACGAGTCACACTGCCCGCCGTCAGCTCGTAGGTACCTTCGACGATGTAGAAGCACTCCTCCTGCGTGTGATGCAGGTGGTCGGGCGGGCCTTCAGCCGGCTTGTGCGACGCCATGATCACGGAGATCTTTCCGCCGGTCGCTTCCGAACTCAGGAGGACCTGCATGTCGAGGCCGAAGGGCTTGATCGCGGTTGCTTCGTCGGGCGTGACGATAAGCCCGCCGCTGCTGATTTGTTCCGTGCTCATTACTGAAGTCTCCTGGGTGATGGCTATGCCGGTTTGCGGATGAATGAGTCCATGGGAAGGACAGGTACGCCCCGGACCATGGGAACGCACTCGGGGGGGAACTCTTGCGTGAAAGAATGCCCTGCCGTGAGGGCTTGGTCGATAAAGCGCTCAAGGTCGCGCATTGCGCCCGTCTCGTAGTCATGCAGGACAGTCAACGCGCGATCCAGCATCGAGTATTGATGGAGGGCCGTCGCGACCCAACCGTCCGGATCGTCCCAGTCGCGCGGAATGGAATTCCAGAGGACGCACGTGTAGGCACCTGACTGGAGGTAGTCGTAAGCCTGCGGGCTGAGCAAGTGCGGACCCAACTCTCCGCCTCCGCCGAAGGGGCGAAAGAACTTGTCTCGATGCGCGGCGTGACCCATCAGGAGTTGCGTCGCGCCAATCTCATTCTCGGATGCACGCGGGTCGGCAGACTCGCCAAGCGGCACTTCGTGCGCGAAAGTATGGTTGCCAATCCAGTGGCCTTCTTCGTGCGCTCTTTGCATGAGCGCTCGAGTCACTCCATCTTGGATGTTCTTGCCAAGCACGAAGAATGTGGACTTGATCCCGTTCCTGGCCAAGACAGCGAGAACATGCGGCGTCACCGCCTCCGTCGGCCCGTTGTCAAATGTCAGGGTGATCTGGCTCATTTCACCGCGCTCGCTCGGCTCTGCATGGCCTCGGTGACGATCTCGGCCGTTGCTCGAAAGTGCGCTGCCACAAGTTGATGCATTCGGTCGACGTCGCGTTCGAGAGCAGCCTGCATCAACGCACGATGCTCAGCATCCACGTCGCGCGGACCAGTCGGATGAGAGACAGAGAGCTTCCTGTACCGTTCGGACTGATCGAACATCACCTCGCGGAACCTTTCCAGCCAGTCCGATCCCGCTGCGCTGGCGAGCGCGTTGTGAAACCTTCGATGAAGAACGCCCCAGAGAAGCATCGTGCCGTGCAGCTTTTCGACGGCAACCGGTGTGGACCTCGAGAGCTCGTGGTAAGCGGCCAGAACGCGCGCCTCCCAAGCGGCGTCACCCTTTTCAAGCGAGCGGCGTAGCGCCACGACTTCCATCTCGATACGCGCCTCCGTGAGGTCATGCAGGTCGTCTATTGACACTGGCGCGACCCGGAAGCCCTTTTGGTTCAGCGCGAGTGCGAGGCCGTCAGCGACGAGCCTGGACAACGCCTCCCGAACTGCGCTCTGACTCACGCCGAAGCGCTCCACCAAGGAGCCAACATGTAGACGGCTACCCGGCTCCATGCGGACGTCAAGAATGTCCCCGCGGACCGCCTCGAACACCATCAACGTTTGGCTTTTGGCCGTGGTACTTGTCGTTGCCATGGGCGTAAGTATGGCGACAAAAGTCAAAAATGTCGATATTTTTTTATTTTATAGATTTTATGCGTACCGCTAGCTCGGCTGTTATGTAGCCACAGGCTGCACTATTGGAATGTCCGAGCCGCGCATTCCGGCGAGAATGCGTGCGAAGACCAGAACGAGCGCGATGGGCGAATCGGCACCTCGCCGCCTGATACATTCACTCGCCGCCGCAAGTACAGAAGCCCCGTTTTGACGCTTGGCCTCCCACCTTGACCAGCTCGTGAACACTGAAGTCCCTCGTGCAGCGCGCCTTGAGCGTCGATGTGCTTATCGCGATGCGGCGGCGCACCCGGGGTACGCGAGTTCGCCCGACTTAGGATTTATCCGTAAATTAAACTACTGCCTTGAGTCGCCTGTGATGCGACGCAGGAGCAATAGATGGCCAAGGCGCATGCCAATTCGTGGGAAGTAACGGACGAGTTCTGGAAGCGAGTGGAGC
>JAIUNP010000234.1 GCA_020161975.1 Pseudomonadota bacterium | reverse complement strand
GTCACCGATCTTGGGTCGATCCTCGGCTTCTTCGTCATCGTCTTTGTGGGCATCTTCGCCCTGATGGCCATCCCGAATGCCGTGACGCATATCACCGGGCAGATCAGCCTCGCGAGCATTGCGCCTCAGGCGCTGCGGGTTGCGGGCAAGCCCCTGGAAAAGGCCAGTGACTACTCCGCCCGGCGCATGAACGAGTTCCGCTCTGGCTTCATGACCGGAAAGACCGAGCATCACCATCTGCGCGATCAGGCGCGGTCGGATGCCGAACGGGGCCACGCGGCCCGCATGCGGCTCGGCCAGTTCATCCGCGACAGCTGATCCAGCCACCGCCAGCCGCGCCAAAACCCATTTTCCGGAGCAATACCATGACAGGTTCACCCCCTGAATTGAGAAGTTTTCTCGAGGCCGAGATGTTCTTCGGCGTGAAGAAACGCGAACGCATCGCCTATGCGGTGGCAGGCGGCGGTCTCGCCATCGGCGTCATGGGGATGATCGCCGTCGTCACCCTCCTGCCCCTGAAGGAGACCGAGGCCTTCCTCGCCATCGTCGACAAGGACACCGGCGTGGCTGAGCGGGTGGTCGCCGTCGAGAAGGCCGGAATGGAGCAAGCCGAAGCCATCCGGCAAAGCCTTCTCTTCGCCTATGTCACCGACCGTGAAACCTATGACCAGCATGACAACGAGGCCCGGATCCTCCGCGCCTATACCTGGTCCGAGGCCAACGCAAAGTCGTCCCTCGTGGCGCTCTGGACCGAGGGGCACCCGAACTATCCGCCGAAGCTTTATGGCGAAAGTTCCAGGGTCCGGGTCGATATCCTCTCGATCACACCGGTGACTGAGACGACAGCTCAGGTGCGTTTCACCAAGACCTGGGTCGCGGATGGCGAGGGCATTCCGGACCGGGAAGGCAAGTTCACGGCGACGGTCACCTACCGGTTCGAGCCAACCAGAGAAACTGCGCTCAATCTCGTCTGGCAGAACCCGACCGGGTTCGTCGTGACCGACTATCGCCTCACATCCGAGGCCCTCACCCCTTCGGGAGGCTGATATGACCCCAGGTTTGACAATTTTCGCGATGGGTCTCGTGGCTACCCTCACAGCCCTGCCCGCTCTTGCGGAGACCTCCCCGAAATCCGGCAGCCGCGACGCAAGGGTGACCTATGCCACCTGGCAGGAGGGCCAAGTCTACCGGATCTCCACGCGGCTCAGGACAGTGACCCTCGTCGAGCTGGGCGACGGCGAGAAAATCCAGTCCATCGCCATCGGCGATCTCGAAAGTTTCAAGATCGACAAGCTCGAGCGGTCGAACCTCTTCATCGTCAAGCCGGTGGTGGCGGGTGCCACAACCAACCTGACGGTCGAGACCCAGAAGAACATTTACTTCCTGCAAGTGACGGAAAGCGCCAAGGGCAGTCCGAACTATTCGGTGAAGTTCACCGTACCGGGCAGTTCCCGCGGTTCCTCGCCTGGGACCGACATTCCGGCGGCCCTGCCGATGACCTACAAGGTGATGAAAAAGGGCAAGCGGCTCCCCGACTTCACGCCGGTGTCGATCTCTGACGACGGGCGGAAGACCACCTTTGTCATCCCGCCCGGCGCGCCGATGCCAACGATCTTCCGGGCTGATGCCAAGGGGCAGGAGTATTCGGTCAACTCCGCCGTACGCGGCACGAGGATCACTGTCAGCACCCGCTCGGAACGCTGGGTTCTGCGCTACGGCGATGAATATGCCTGCGTAACCGCGGAAACGGGGGGCGGCCAATGAGCGAGGAAGATCAGGACGGCAAACTCGCCGCGCGCATGGCCCGCATGAAACCTGCCGAGGCGCCGAAACGCCGCCGCGGCGTCAACCCTTACGCGCTTTCGGCCGTGACTGCTGTGGCGGGCGTCGGCGTCGGGGCATGGCTTGTCCTTGCCGCTCCGGATGCCCCTGCCCCGGCACCCGCGCTGGAAACCGCCTCGGTCAGTGATTTCCAGGGTGCGGGTGGGGCAGACGGGTTTTCGATCACGAAGGAAAAGCCGCAGATCGTCCCTGCCGTCCCGGACACTTCAGAAGCGGACCGGCTCATGGCCGAGATCGAGGCGTTGAACGCCCAGATCGCCGATCTGAAAGCCAATCCAGTGACCGTCACCGATGAGGCGGCGCTCGCGGATCTGAAAGCGCAGGTCGCGGCCCTCGATGCGGATGCCAAGGCACAGGAAGCCGCCCTCTCCGACCTCGAACGCGAGAACATCCGGCTCCAGACCGAGCTTGAAACCAAGGCGCTCGTCGAGGGCGACGCAGCGGCCGAGGCGGCACGGGCCCGCGAAGAGGAACTGGCCCGCAAGCGCCAGGAAGCCGAAATGCTGAAGGAAGCCCAGATCCATTCCGACATGGTCGCGATGCGCTCTTCCATGGATATGGGCGGGGAGACGGGTGGTGCAGCCCCGACCGGTCCAGGAGGTGGAGGTGCCGCTGCCACTGGCGATGAGGCCTTCCGGCGCGCGGGCGCAAAGTCGGCCGAGGTCCGCCAAGCGGAGGTGATCGCCAACCCTGCCTATACCGTAATGCAGGGCACCCTGATCGAGGCCTCGCTCGAAACTGCCGTCAGCACCGATCTCTCCGGCAATGTCGCCGCCATCGTCAGCCACGATGTCTGGTCCTTCGATATGTCCCGCGTCCTCATCCCACGCGGCTCCCGCCTCTTTGGCCGCTACGATTCCGAGGTCGATGCCGGTCAACGCCGGGTGCTGATCGCCTGGGACCGGATTGTGACCACGGATGGCCAATCCGTGGAACTCGCGGCTTATGGCACGGACCGGATCGGGCGTTCCGGCCTGCCCGGCAAGGTGCGCAACCACTTCCTACAGCGCTTCGGCACCGCCGCCCTGATCTCGGTGATAGGCGCTGTCCCCGCAATCGCTGCCGCCCGATATGAGGGCGACGAGGTGGCATCCGACACCGCCGAGAATGTCGGCAATGACCTTGGCGAGGCGGTGAACGAGGTAATGGCGGATTACCTGAGCATTCCACCGACGATCAGCGTCAATCAGGGCGCCGTCGTCATGGTCCGGGTCGACGCCGACATCGAGTTCTTTTGATGAGCTATCTCGACACTTATCTTGGGCAACTCGACGAGGCGCTCTCTGACCCAGGCGTCATGGAGCTTGCGATCAATGCCGATGGCACGATCTGGGTGGAACGTTCGGGGCAGATCCATATGGGTCCGAGCGGGCTTCCGCTCCTGCCCGCACGCTCCGTGCGCGATCTCGCCGCCCAGATCGCCAATTCCACCTCGAACACCTTCACGGAAGCAGCACCCCTCGTCTCGGCCGCCGTCCGCTATCGCGACCTGATGCTGCGCTGTCAGGTGGTTGGCACACCTGCTGTCTCCGGCGGTACGGTGATCGGCATCCGGGTGTTTCGGTCCCGGCAGGGGGATCAGAGGCGCGCGCCGCGATCCTTCAGCTTCCTGCGAGGACAGGAGAAGTCCCTGGAAGAGGAGCGGCGGGTCATGGTCGCGGAAATCCGCGCCGGGTCAGAAGTGGCGGACGTCGATGCTTTCCTTGCGCGTCTCGTCAGCGAACGGCTGAACGTCATCGTCTCGGGCGGCACCTCGACGGGTAAGACCGAGCTTGGCCGCAAGCTTCTGGAGATGGTCGCGTCGGACGAGCGGATCGTCACCATCGAAGATTCCCTCGAGCTCCTGCCGGGCCAGCCCAATACGGTGAGCCTGATCGCACAGCGCGACGAGGCCTCGCCCCGCTCCGCGGGCAAGCTTTTGCAAGCGACCCTGCGCCTTCGGCCCGACCGGATCATCCTCGGCGAATTGCGCGGGGCTGAGGCCGCGACGTTTCTCGATGCGATCAACACCGGCCATTCCGGCTCCTTCACCACGCTTCACGCCCATTCGGCGCGCAAAGCCATGGACCGACTGGCGCTTCTCGTCATGGCGCAGGGCACAAAGCTCAGCTTTGCCGAGGTCATCCGCTACCTCGAGACCTCGATCGACGTGATCCTGCAAATGGGCCGCCAGGGCGAGTGCCGTGGGATCATGGAGATGTATTTCCCCGGGCTCGAGGACTGACAGGCTGCGATCTTCGCCCCTCCCTTTCCACTTTTGATCGGCCCGCTGGCTGAAAGGTTGCATTCATGGATCAGGACATTGACGGCCAGCAGATGAACCTGGCAGCACAGCGCGCCGCAGCCCTTGAGCCCGAGGCGGGTGCGGCCAGTGGGGCTGCGGAGCGGAAGAAGGAATATTTCTCCGTCCGTTTGACCCTCTCCGGGACTTCGCAGGAGTTTGAAGACCCGCGTCTTGTCGGCGAGGCCTTCTTCCGGGCGGATCCGGCTGAGCGGCCTTCGGTGACCCATGTCGACGACAATACCGCCCGGACCATGGCTCGCACGGAAATCCATGGGACACATGAGGGGGGAGAGACGCGGTATTTCAAATCGCTACCGGACTCACATGCCCCCGATGCAGAATTCAGGGCCGGGTTCTTGGCGGCAATGGAGGCTTCGATCACCGAGCGCCTGGAGAAGGTCACACACGGCCGGGATGGCGCAAATGTCGTCGAGCGGCTGGATTCCAGGCTGAAAGACGACCTTGAGGCCTTCGCGCGCCGCGAACCCGAGAAGGCGGCAAGTCTTTGGTCCGATCGGACGGAGGAACCTGCACCTGGACCAGTTTTGCAGGCGGCGGTGAAGGCCCGGGAAGGGATGGTGGAAGCGGATGCGCAGGTTGGTCAGGTCATCACGGCGGAGAAGCCGCAGGTCGTTGCGACCGGAGATTGGGTGACCACCGATCTGGATGTCGAGCTGCGCCCGGTGGCCGTGGCAACGGATCGAGGGTTGCATGCGGGCTTTGAGGCAAGGTTGCCGGAAGGTGAAACGGAGCTCAGCTTTTCTGAGCGGACCTTCGCGAACAGCCGGGACGCCCTGCGTCACGCCTGGGATTTTTACGAAGGCGGCGAAGAAGGGCTGGAGCTTGCCGTCAGCCGGGCCGCCGCGGTGGATCGTGACGCTGGCGACGATACGAACCGGGTGCCATCGGGCCTTGTGCTCGAACATCGCGAACAGCCGGAATTCCCCCGCCCGGAAACCGCGATCTATGCGGGCGAGTACGCGCAACTGGTCCTGACCCTCGGCCGTGACACTGAGGCAAGCCGCGGTCTTGCCGAACGCCTGGTTGCCGATCCCGCATTTCGGCAAGTGGTGGCCGTTCATATCCCCGATGCCGAGGCCACACTTGGCATCGGCCGGTTTGTCGATGGCGAAGGATCCGCTGGGTTTCTGCCCGATGAACTCTTGGCCGTCACCTCATACGGTCGCGATGGAAGCGCTGAGGTTTTGGCCAAGTTCCCGGATGAAGGGCCGTTGAGTGAGGCCCTGGCCAGGTATTTGGCTGAAAGCCCAGTTCTCGCGGCCCACGTCGAAGAAGAACGGTTGCGCAGTGACTTTACGGCTGATCCAGCGCAGGCCATCTCCGCCTGGGTGGCGCAATCAAGCGTACAGATCGACAGATTGCCGGCAGACCGACGAGACGACCTCCGAGCAGAAATGCAGAGCATCGCCAAGGAAGCAACAGTTGCCTTTGGTCTCGACCGGGACCGGGCCGAGCGCGAGGCCCCTCCCCGGTCGACGCTCTACAATACGGCGATCAGCCCAAGCACTTTGACGATAGCTGGCGAAGAGAAGGCGCTTCAACCCGGCAGCGCCGAAAGCCTGCAGGCAAGTCTGGCCCTCAACGCCCGCCTCTCAGGCATCGACGCCGAAAAACTCGGCAAGCGTCTCGAGACCGGGGCAGCAAACGCCCGCGAAGAGGAAGCCTGGGTGAAATCCGATCTCGCCGACGTCGCCAGGCGTCACGGCTATGACCTCGACACCCCGCAAGGCCGCAGCGCGGCCGCGGAACGCCTGGATCGCTTCTACGAACATGCCGCTGAGATGATCCAGTCCGCCCGCGGCATCGATCTGTCACGCGCCCCTGACCCGATGGTCGAGGCCTTGGACAGAATGGCGAAACTCCATGCCCAGCGAGGCTCTGTTTCCTTCCGCAACGAGACGCAAGCGAGAGATTTCGCTGAGGAGATGAAGGAGCGCTATGGCGCTTCCGTGCTGAAAGACATGGCCGCCGGGCGCACCGATGCCCTCGCAAAGGACGTTCCAGACCCAAGCGTACGTCAGGCCATGGCTGCAGCTGTCGTGTCAGCCGCCAAGGAACACCCCTCTC
>JAIUNP010000233.1 GCA_020161975.1 Pseudomonadota bacterium | reverse complement strand
TTGAAAATGCTCTGACGATAGCTCTGTCGCATTTTCTTTACGCGAACCGGAACCACTTCGCTTGAAAATGCTCTAAAGCCGCGCGGCCTGGGCAGCGAGCAGGCTTTCAAGGTCCCGATCCAGAACGTCAACCAGCCCGTGAAGCGCTTCCCGACGCGTGCGCTTCAGCCGCTCGGCGCGCAGAATGCCCTGCAACTCGCTGTAACAGCGACCCAGATCGTCGTTGACGAGCACATAATCGTAATCCTGCCAGTGGCGGATTTCAGTGAGTGCGGTCTTGAGGCGACGGTTGATCGTCGCAGCGTCATCCTCGGCGCGACGTTGCAGGCGCATATGCAGTTCGGGGATCGACGGGGGCAGGATGAACACCGTCGCCATATCGGCCCGCATCGTCTGATAGAGTTGCAGAGTGCCCTGCACATCGACATCAAACAGGACATCACGCCCCTCGATCAGTGCCTGTTCGACCGGCGCGCGCGGCGTTGCGTAATAATTATCGTGCACCTGCGCCCATTCCAGAAGGTCGCCGCGCTCGCGCATGGCATTGAACTCATCGACCGTGCGGAAGTGGTAATGAACCCCATCGACCTCGCTCGTGCGACGCTTGCGGGTCGTTACGGAGATGGAGAGGCTGACGTCCTTGAACTCGGGATCCTGAAGCAGAAGACGGCTCAGCGTCGATTTTCCCGCACCCGATGGCGAGGCAATCACCAGCATGACGCCGCGGCGGGCAAGGACATCGGCGGAAACGGGGTTTGACATCAGACCTACTCGATATTCTGGATCTGCTCCCGGAATTGCTCGACGACGGCCTTGAGGTCAAGCCCGATGCGGGTCAACGCCAGATCATTGGCCTTCGAGCAGAGGGTGTTCACCTCACGCACGAACTCCTGCGTCAGGAAGTCGAGCTTGCGCCCAACGGGCTCGCGCGCCGCCACAAGTTGCCGCGCAGCGGCAATATGTGCCGTGAAACGGTCGATTTCCTCGCGCACATCCATGCGGGTGGCGATCAGCACCGCCTCTTGATGCAGCCGATCCGTATCGAAATTCTGCGGGTTTTCGCCCAGGGCACGGATTTGCGATTCGATGCGCGCGCGGATGGCCGCCGGGCGGGCACCATCCGCTTCAGCGGCGGCGCGGATGCCTGTCTCCATCTGGTCGAGTTGGCCGGAAACGATGGCGGATAGCGCCCTGCCCTCGGATCTGCGGGCCGACACCAAGCCCGCAAGCGCCTCGTCAAAAAGGGCCGGCACGGCTGACTGAATGGCCTCATCGGGCGTCTCGTCCCGGGCATCGCCGGTTTCGATCACGCCCGGCAGACGTAACAGGTCCCCCACCGTTGCCTGCGTCAGTTTGGCTTTCCAGGCGAGTTGCTCGGCGACCTCCGCAAGTTCGCCAAAGAGTGTCTCGTTGACGCGGACCAAAGCGGCCTGGGTCTCGCGTTTGGCGGTCAGCGCCACCTGTACCGAACCGCGCGACAGGACCTTCTGCGCACGGGCACGGAACTCGGCTTCAAACCCGTCAAACGGTGGCTGAAGGCGGAACCGCAGGTCGAGCCCCCGCCCGTTGACGCTGCGCATTTCGATAGCGACATTAAAAGGACCGGCGCATCCTTGAGCGCGCGCAAATCCCGTCATACTGGACAGTGTCATCAGCCCCCCTGGCCGATCATCATCGTGCCAGCGCGCTCAACGCAGCGCCGGCACCGCTTTGGTCGAATTCAGGTCGAAGCTGCTATTCTTCAACGGATCGAACTTGGTGCCCTCGCTCGCATCCCGCCCTTTCTGCGTACCTTGCGCCAGCGGGACATCAGCAAATCCGCCCTTCTGGCGCTGGGCGGCGCGGTTCCGTGCAGGGTGGCTGGGCTCGGGCATCGTCTGCATCGAATTCAGATCAAAGCTCTTGTTCGCCAGCACATCCAGCGCAGTCCCCTCCGTCGCGTCCCGCGCGCCGACTGCGGCGGTTGTCGCGGGCGTTGTGCCAAGCGGACGAACCTCGCTCCGGTTACCGGGCGCGGTCGGCACAGATGGCACGACCGGCACGGCCTGCGGCGAGGCTGCGGGCGGCAACGGCTGCTGGGCAGCCGAATCGCGCTGTTCCTCAATCTGCCGCCAGCGCGCCACGTTGCGGTTATGCTGTTCCAGTGTCTCGGCGAAAGCGTGACCGCCCGTGCCATCGGCAACGAAAAACAGATCCCGGGTCCGCGACGGATTGGCAGCGGCCTCCAGCGAGGCGCGGCCAGGGTTAGCAATCGGTGTCGGCGGCAGGCCGGTGATCACATAGGTGTTGTAGGGCGTGTTCGAGTTGATATCGGCGCGTGTAATGCCACGGCCCAGCGTGCCCTTGCCGCCCACAAGCCCGTACACAATCGTCGGGTCCGACTGCAACTTCATGTTCTTGTTGAGGCGATTGACGAAGACGCCGGCAACGCGGCTGCGCTCGTCGGCACGTCCGGTTTCCTTCTCGATCACGGACGCCAGAATCACGAGATCGTTCGCATTCTTGACCGGATGATCCTTGGCGCGCTTGTTCCACACTTCGTTGAGCACACGCTTCTGGTCGCGCTGCATCCGGGCGACCAGTGCATCGCGCGAGGTGCCGCGCTGGATCTTGTAGGTGTCGGGCAGCAGCGAGCCTTCAGGCGGAATATCCGCTATGGAGCCAACCAGAAGGTCGCTGTCACGCACACGCGCCACAATCTGCTCGCTGGTCAGGCCTTCCGGAATGGTGATGTTGTGCTCGATGGCGCGGCCGTTGGCGATGGTGTCGATGACATCAGCAAGGCTCGCCTCCCGCTTGAACAGGAACTCACCGGCCTTCAGCTTGCCGTAGATCTGGCTCATCGCCATCGCCTGGAACAGCGTTGGCTGACGGATGATGCCGTCACGTTCCAGCAATTCGGCGATTTCCTCGGCGCCGGCGCCGCGCTCAATCACAACGGCCCGGTCACTCTGAAGCGGACCCGGCTCATTCACAACGCGGCGTACATAGCCGACGCCCATGGCAACGCCCAGGAGAATGATGACGGAAACCGTGAAAAATGCCGAAATCACGGCAAGCACACCGCTCTTGCGCTTGCGGGGCTTTTCCGGCGGCGGCGGCGCCTTCACGGGCTTCAGTTTGTCGCGCGGACTGAACAGCGACCGGCGTCGCGTTTCCTGCGCCGGTCCGGGGGTCTCAGCCATCCGCAAGTCTCCGGTTGTGCATGATTGTCTTATGGTCTGCGAATATGGCGAAAGGGAGAAGCCGCGCCAAGCCCTCGTCAGGCGTCATACCGCCTGAAAATGAGCGACGCGTTTGTGCCGCCAAAACCGAAGGAATTGGACAGGACCGTGTCGATTTTCCGCTTGCGCGCGACATGTGGCACCAGATCGATCGCCGTTTCGACAGAGGGATTGTCGAGGTTGATCGTCGGCGGCGCAATCTGGTCGCGAATCGCCAGCACCGAGAAGATCGCCTCCACCGCACCCGCCGCACCGAGCAGATGCCCGATGGCCGATTTGGTTGAGGACATTGAAATCTCTGCCGCCGCGTTACCGACAAGCCGCGTCACTGCGCCGAGTTCGATCTCGTCTCCCACCGGCGTTGACGTGCCATGCGCATTCACATAATCGAGGTCGCCGGCAGAAATGCCGGCGCGCTTCAGCGCCGCCTGCATACAGCGGAAGGCACCGTCGCCATCCGGCGAAGGCGAGGTGATATGATAGGCATCGCCCGACATGCCATAGCCGATCACCTCGGCGTGGATGTGCGCACCGCGCGCCACGGCATGGTCGAGCGCCTCAAGAACGACAATGCCAGCGCCTTCGCCCATCACGAAACCGTCACGGTCCCGGTCATAGGGGCGCGATGCGCGCTGCGGCTCGTCGTTGAAATTCGTCGAAAGTGCCCGGCAAGCGGCAAAACCAGCGAGGGGCAGCCTGTCGAGCGGGGATTCGGTACCGCCCGCCACCATCACATCGGCATCGCCAAGCGCAATGATGCGTGAGGCATCGCCAATCGCATGGGCGCCCGTGGAGCAGGCCGTGACCACCGCGTGATTCGGACCTTTCAGCCCGTGCTCAATGGAAACGTAACCGCCGGCCAGATTGATCAGCCGACCGGGAATGAAGAAAGGCGACAGGCGCCGCGGCCCCTTGTCGCGCAGGATATTGGCAGCCTGTTCGATGCCGGTCAGCCCACCGATGCCCGAACCGATCAGGACGCCGGTCGCGATCTGATCAGCATAATCCTTCGGGTGCCAACCTGCGTCGTCCAGCGCCTGCTTGGCCGCAGCCATGGCAAAGATGATGAAATCATCAACCTTGCGCTGCTCCTTTGCGTCCATCCAGTCATCCGGATTGAACGCATCGGGTGCGCTGCCGCGTGGAATGGGGCAGCCGATCTTGCAGGCGATGTCGGAGACATCGAACCGGTCGATGCTCCTGGCGGCGCTTTCGCCGGCTAAAATGCGCTTCCAGGTCGGCTCGACCCCGCAACCATGCGGAGTCACCATGCCAAGACCGGTTACGACAACGCGGCGAAGTTCAGACATCAGGACCGGTTCCGTCGTCGCGAGCGATCAGGCCGCGTTCTTCTCGAGGAACTTGACGGCGTCGCCGACGGTCACGATCGTCTCGGCAGCGTCGTCCGGGATCTCGACGCCGAACTCTTCCTCGAACGCCATGACCAGTTCAACGGTGTCGAGGCTGTCCGCGCCCAGATCGTCGATGAAGTTCGCCTTGTCGACAACCTTGTCGGCATCGACGTTCAGGTGCTCGATCACGATCTTCTTCACGCGTTCGGCGATAGTGGCCATGTTAGGAAATCCTCTGTTTGACCTTTGCGTCCCGACCCTGTCCCTCTCCGGGCGTCAGATCGAAATTGTTTTCCGCGAAACTGACGGGACCGCGGTGTGGCGCGCTCCGAACCAGTGCCGGGTTCGCCTCTCTCTCCCGATAACCGTGGCGATTGTCAACCTTTCAGAAAGGATTGACTACTGTCCGATCCCCGGAATTTTTACGCGACAGGGTTAAATGCGCGCCATGCCGCCGTTCACATGCAGCGTCTGGCCGGTGACATAGGCTGCCTCCGACGACGCCAGAAAGACCGCCGCAGCAGCAATTTCCGCAGATGTACCCAGCCGCCCGGCCGGAACATTGCCCAGAATGGCGTCCTTCTGCTTGTCGTTCAGCGCATCGGTCATCGGCGTCTCGATGAAACCGGGCGCGATGCAGTTGACCGTGACATTGCGGCTCGCAACTTCCGCAGCGATGGATTTCGTCATGCCGATCATGCCGGCCTTGGCGGCGGAATAGTTCGCCTGCCCCGGATTTCCGGTGACGCCGACCACCGAGGTGATGCCGATGATGCGGCCATAGCGACGCTTCATCATGCCCTTGATCGCCGCGCGCGCCAGCACGAAGCCCGCCGAGAGATTGACCGCGAGCACGCTGTCCCACTCCTCGTCCTTCATGCGCATGAAGAGGTTGTCGCGCGTGATGCCGGCGTTGTTGATGAGAATGTCCACCTGCCCCATCGCCGCTTCGGCGGCGGGCACAAGCGCTTCCACGGAGGCGCGGTCAGCAAGGTTGCAGGTGACGACATGGGCGCGGGAACCGAGCCGATCCGCCAGCGTCTGGAGCACCTCTGCCCGGGTGCCGGACAGCACCACCGTCGCGCCCTGCGCGTGCAGCGCCTCGGCGATGGCCGCACCGATGCCGCCCGAAGCGCCTGTCACCAATGCGCATTTGCCCGTCAGATCAAACATGGGAAAAGTCCTTGCCGTTGCCTGCCTCTCCATACGCGAGACGACAGTGGTTGAGCAAGGCAGCGAGTTCCTTTGCGGGCATCGTCATTGGTGGAATCGAAAGATAGGTAGAGACCTTTATGAACCCGATGACCCGCGCACGCGGCCCGAACCGAACCTCCCTTTTGAAATAAATCTTGAGCCAAGACTTTGCGAAGGGATCACCGGGGAA
Source organism: Pseudomonadota bacterium (assembly GCA_020161975.1). Lineage (GTDB taxonomy): Bacteria > Pseudomonadota > Alphaproteobacteria > Rhizobiales > Beijerinckiaceae > JAIUNP01. The sequence continues at coordinate 265 of JAIUNP010000233.1, read as the reverse complement.
CATCTCGAATGGCACCGTCATTTCGATGCGGGCAAGATCGCTCCACAAAATACGACGGGACCTAAACTCCGAAAGCTCAAACCCGCCGTCATCAATGCGCATCCGCGCAAACATGTGCAGCCCGGCGGTCATGATGAGTGGGATCAGGGAAATGACAAACAATACGGGCTTGCCATTGATGCCCCCAAGCCCAAAGACGATAAGCAGGAGCGGGATCACAATAGTCAACCCGCAAATCCGCCATAGCAACCACGACGGATCGACT
>JAIUNP010000232.1 GCA_020161975.1 Pseudomonadota bacterium | reverse complement strand
TCTATGCTACCGGCCTGCGGGTCAGCGAACTTGTCACGCTGCCCGTCGGGGCGCTTCGGGCCGGCAAGGAAACAATGGTCGTGCGCGGCAAGGGCAGCAAGGACCGGCTGGTGGTGCTCAGTCCGGCGGCGATTGCGGCGGTGACGCGCTACCGGGCCATGCTGCCGAAGGGGTCGGCGGAAGCGCAGTCGAAATTCCTGTTCCCGGCGGAAGGGGAGGCAGGGCATCTTGCACGGCAGGTGTTTGCGCGAGATCTGAAGCGCGCTGCGGCCGCTGCCGGCCTTGCGCCCGACGCGGTTTCACCGCACGTGTTGCGCCATGCCTTTGCCAGTCATCTGTTGCAGAACGGCGCCGATCTCAGGGTCGTGCAACAGCTTCTCGGCCATGCCGATATCGTCACGACGCAGATCTACACCCATGTTCTTGACGAGCGCGCGAAAGCGATGGTGCGCGATCTGCATCCACTCTCCGACCCCGAGGATGGACCGCGCGATTGATTTGACCGCTTTCCCTTGAGGCGCTGATCCTGTATGGACGCGGGTTCCGGGCCGGCCCTTGCACAGTCATGGGTCTGTCGCAACATTCAGGATTCGATGCGCGCTTATCTTGATTTTGAAAAGCCTGTGGCCGAGCTTGAGAAAAAGCTCGGCGAGTTGAAGGCTGTTGCCGCAAGCGGCAATCATCGGGACATCGCCGACGATGTTCACAAGCTGGAAAGCAAGGCGCAGGATGCGCTGAAGTCGCTCTATGCCAGCCTGACGCCGTGGCAGAAGACGCAAGTGGCCCGGCACGCCCAGCGCCCGCATTGCATCGACTACATCCAGGCACTGATCACCGATTTCGCACCGCTGGCCGGCGACCGGGCCTTCGGCGAGGATGAGGCGATCATTGGTGGCTTTGGACGCTATCATGGCCAGTCGATCTGCGTGATCGGGCAGGAAAAGGGTTCGGATACCGACAGCCGAATTCGCCATAACTTCGGCATGGCGCGGCCAGAAGGCTATCGCAAGGCTGTGCGCCTGATGGAAATGGCCGACCGCTTTTCCATCCCGGTGCTGTGTCTTGTTGATACCGCGGGGGCCTATCCCGGCATTGATGCGGAAGAGCGCGGGCAGGCTGAAGCCATCGCGCGTTCGACGGAAGCCTGCCTCGCACTTGGTGCGCCGAATGTCGCGCTGGTGATCGGCGAGGGTGGATCCGGTGGCGCCGTCGCCATAGCAACCGCCAATCGCATCACCATGATGGAACATGCGATTTATTCGGTGATCTCGCCGGAAGGGGCGGCTTCGATCCTGTGGCGTGACAGCACCAAGGCGCAGGATGCGGCGACGAATATGAAGATCACTGCCCAAGATTTGCTCAAGTTCGGTGTCATCGACCATATCGTGCCCGAACCTGTCGGGGGTGCGCATCGTGATCCGGCGGCGGCCATAGCGGCGGCCGACAAGGTGATTCATGCGGCTTTCGGCGAGCTTGCCGGGCGCAATGCCGAGGAAATCCGCACCGCACGGGCGGAGAAGTTCCTGGCAATCGGGCGTCGCCTCTGACGGGTCGGTTAACGGCTTGTTGAGGATGTCGGACAAAGCCCGCCGACTGTGGTAACGATTGGTCAAGTTAAACCAGAGTAAACATTGGGATCGTATCGGTGGTTTCGCGATTGAGAGTTTGGGGATGACCGTATCACGTTGGATCCGATCAGGGGCTGCCATCCTTGCGCTTGCCCTGCTGGCCGGCTGCGAGGAAGACGGGCGTCTGTCGCGCAATGCCCGGCATTTCACGCCGGTCTCGCCCAAGATGATGGCGCTGATGTCCGAAAAGGGCACGAGCAAGTATTCGCCGATCCTCCTGCGCGCCTACAAGCAGGAGAGCGAGCTCGAAGTCTGGAAGCAGAGCACCTCCGGTGAATACGTCCTCCTCAAGACCTATCCGATGTGCCGATGGTCGGGCCAGCTTGGGCCGAAAAAGGTCGAAGGTGACCGACAGGTGCCGGAGGGCTTCTATACAATCACGCAGAATTCGCTGAATCCGAACTCGGCCTATTACCTCAGCTTCAATGTCGGTTATCCGAACGCCTATGACCGGGCCTATGGCAGGACCGGTTCGCTGATCATGGTGCATGGCGCCTGCTCGTCGATGGGCTGCTTCTCGATGACAGACGAGCAGATCGCGGAGATCTATGCCGTCACCCGCGAAGCCTTCGCGGGCGGGCAGAAGGCGATCCAGTTCCAGTCGCTGCCGTTCCGTTTCACGCCGACCAATCTTGCGAAGTATCGGGCCGATCCGAACATGCCGTTCTGGAAGATGCTCAAACAGGGCGTCGATACGTTCGATGTGACCAAGCGCGAACCGCAGGTCGCTATTTGCGAGCGCAAATATGTGTTCGACCGGACTGCCACCGGCGGCGCGAGCGATGCCTGCGGGCCGGCAGATACGACGTCGCCGGTCGTGGTGGCCGTTGCCGAAAAGGCGCGGGCGGATGAGGCCAAGGTGGCAGAGCTCGCCGCCAGTGGTGTTGGCCCCGTGCGGCGCGTCTATAAGGATGGCGACCAGCACCATTCCTTCAAGAGTGTGCAATATTCCGATTCCGGCGCTGTCTCATCGCGCGTGGCGGAAGTCAGCCGGCCCGATGCGCTCGACGGGGGCGTTGAAATTCCGGTGGGCCAGCCCAAGGACAAGGGGCGCAAGGCTGCTCAGGCGTCAGCGCCGGCTCCTGCGGCGCAGGCTGTCGCGTCAAGTCCGGCGCCTGCCGCCAGTGCCGCGCCATCTGCCGCTGCCTTCGCGCAGCAGCCGGCTAGCCAGCCAACCGGTCTTTTCCGTAACTGGTTGGGCGGATCTGCTCCCGAAAAGACAGATTCGGTGACGGCTGTGGAGCCTGAACAGCCCCGTCCCTCGAAGGTGCCGGTGCCGCCGCGTGCGCCACAGCGTCAGGCCGGCAGCGCCGAGCCGGAGAAGATGGTGGACGCGCGCAAGGCGGTCGAGCCGTCCTTGCTGAAGGGCTTCAACGCCTATCTGCCCGGACTGCGCTGAGGCACAACCAAAGGAACGACGGTTGCCGTTCCTTGCCGCCAATCTTGTCGGAAAGACCTGGTGGAGCTGAGGGGATTCGAACCCCTGACCTCTGCAGTGCGATTGCAGCGCTCTCCCATCTGAGCTACAGCCCCAGGGTGACGGGCTTTTGCGTCAGTTCTGCGTGCAAGTCAATCGGCCTGCCGGCGATTTTCGGGGGACGCGAGGAAAAGTCCGGTTGCGCTTGGTGCCGTCGTGGGTAAGACAGGCACGGTCATCACAGGATAGGAACGGATGCGCGCCCTTCTCTGGCTCTTCGATACGCTCATTTCCCTTTATATCTGGCTTGTGATCGCCCAGATTGCGCTTAGCTGGTTGATCCAGTTCGGTATCGTCAACGCGCGCCAGCCGTTCGTGATGCAGATCGGGGATTTCCTCTATCGGATCACCGAACCCGCGCTCGGGCCGATCCGCCGCAGACTGCCCGATCTTGGCGGGATCGATATCTCGCCGATGGTGCTGATCATCGGGCTGATGTTCATCCGGATGCTGGTGCACGAGCTCTTCTTTTCGATGATGCGGGCGCTGTGAGTGCATCGCCGATCACGATTCGTGACGGGTTTGTGCTTTTGACGGTGCGACTGACGCCCAACGCCCGGCAGGAAAGGCTGGACGGCGTGAGCCTGCTGGCTGATGGCAGGGCCGTTCTGGCAGCGAAAGTGCGTGCCGTGCCGGAAGACGGGGCGGCCAACGAAGCGCTGGTCAAGCTTCTGGCGGGCGTGGCCGGAGTGCCGAAATCTCGCATCAGCCTTGTTTCCGGGCACAGCCAACGCATCAAGGTGCTGCGCATCGAGGGGGATGGGGCAGAGATCGCGGCACGGCTTACGGGTTGAGACCAGGCCGTGGCGTGGCGGCCGCGAACAGATTCACGAATGGCCGGGCCGGTGAGGCCAGCTATTTTCTAGAATTAGTCGATTGTCTTGCCTCCCCTTTCTTGCGCGGGGGCACAAGTTTGGGCTAGGTGGAAGGATCACCCGGGCTTACCATATCAAGGGCACATTCGATGGCAGACGCCAAGACCCCGGCCAGCCGGCCGCTCTCGCCCCATTTGCAGATCTACAAGATGACGTTGACGATGGCGATGTCCATTGTCCACCGCATCACCGGAGCTGCGCTGTATGTTGGCACTATCCTGCTGGTGCTGTTTCTGATCGCAACCGCCTCGGGCAAGGATGCCTACGCGCTGATGTCTGCGGTCTATGGCTCCATTCTCGGCAAGCTCGTGCTGTTCGGTTACACTTGGGCGCTGATCCACCACATGCTGGGCGGCATCCGCCACTTCGTCTGGGATACGGGGGCGAGCCTCACCGACCCGGCCCGCGAGAATATCGTGAAGGCAACGCTGATCGGTTCGATCGCCCTGACGATTATCGTCTGGGTTTTCGTGGCAGTGAAGTAAGGAGAGGATGATGCAGTTCGATCCCCGTTCGCTGGCGACGCAGCTTTCCCGGGTCAAGGGTCTCGGTTCGGCCAAGTCCGGCACCAAGCATTTCTGGCATCAGCGCGTCAGCGCTGTCGCGCTCGTTCCTCTGACGATCCTGTTCGTCATCTTGCTGATCAGCCTCGCCGGGGCTGATTATGCCACTGCGGTAAAGACGCTGAAGAACCCCTTTGTGGCGATCCTGATGCTCTGCTTCGTCCTCGCAGGCGTCTATCACATGCGCCTCGGGATGCAGGTGATCATCGAGGATTACATCCACACCGAGGGCACGAAGCTTTTCGTGCTGATGCTCAACACCTTTTTTGCGGCGCTGATGGGCCTTTCGGCCGTCTATGCCCTGCTCAAGATCAGCCTTGGAATGTGATCATGGCCAGCACAGCTCAATCCACCCCGAACGCTCCTGCCTATCCGCTCGTTGACCACGCCTATGATGTCGTGGTGATCGGCGCCGGTGGTGCGGGTCTCCGCGCCACGCTTGGCATGGCCGAGCAGGGTTTCAAGACCGCCTGCATCACCAAAGTGTTCCCCACCCGCTCGCATACCGTGGCAGCGCAGGGCGGCATCGCTGCCTCGCTGGCCAATATGGGGCCTGACTGCTGGCAGTGGCACATGTTCGACACCGTGAAGGGGTCGGACTGGCTGGGTGACAACGACGCGATGGAATATCTCGCGCGCGAGGCTCCTGCTGCGGTTTACGAGCTTGAGCATTACGGCGTTCCGTTCTCGCGGACGGAAGAGGGCAAGATCTACCAGCGTCCCTTCGGTGGGCATACCACGGAATATGGCGAGGGCCCGCCGGTGCAGCGCACCTGCGCCGCTGCGGACCGGACGGGTCATGCCATTCTGCATACGCTTTATGGCCAGTCGCTGCGCCATCATGCCGAGTTCTTCGTCGAATATTTCGCGCTCGACCTGATCATGAACAACGGTGCCTGCGAGGGTGTAATTGCCTGGAAGCTTGATGACGGCACCATGCACCGGTTCCGCGCCAAGCTCGTCGTTCTGGCGACCGGTGGTTATGGCCGCGCCTATTTCTCGGCGACCTCGGCCCATACCTGCACCGGCGATGGCGGCGGCATGGTTGCCCGCGCCGGTCTTCCGCTTCAGGACATGGAGTTCGTGCAGTTCCACCCGACCGGTATCTACGGTTCGGGCTGTCCGATCACGGAAGGTGCGCGCGGCGAGGGCGGGTATCTCACCAATTCGGAGGGCGAGCGTTTCATGGAACGCTATGCGCCGACCTATAAGGATCTGGCGCCGCGCGACTTCGTTTCGCGCTGCATGACCATGGAAATCCGCGAGGGACGCGGTGTCGGCAAGAGCAAGGACCACATCTTCCTGCATCTCGACCATCTCGATCCGAAAGTTTTGCATGAGCGCCTGCCCGGCATCTCGGAGAGCGCGAAGATTTTCGCGGGCGTCGATCTGACGCGGGAGCCGATTCCGGTCATCCCGACCGTGCACTACAACATGGGCGGCGTGCCGACGAACTACTGGGGGCAGGTCGTCAACCCGACCAAGACCGACGAGGATGCCATTGTTCCCGGCCTGATGGCCGTCGGCGAGGCCGGCTGTGCCTCAGTACACGGAGCGAACCGCCTTGGCTCGAACTCGCTGATCGACCTTGTCGTGTTCGGTCGCGCAGCTTCGATCCGCGCTGGCCATGTTGTCGACCGCAAGGCGCCAATCCCGGGCATCAACGCTGCGGCGGATGCGGCCATCATGGCGCGCTTCGATCGGATTCGCTACGCCAACGGCCATACGTCGACGGCAGACCTCCGGCTCAAGATG
>JAIUNP010000231.1 GCA_020161975.1 Pseudomonadota bacterium | reverse complement strand
AGGTCGGACTGCTGGGATCACCCGCTTCGACGGGTCACATGATCCTGCGTCATGAAGCGGCAGACGTCTTCAGGGGCGAGTTGCACCCGGATGTGCGCCCGAAGGGCATCGAGACCGCGGGTGACAAGATCGTCGTTGAAATCTCCCAATATGGGCGAAAGCGTGATGGCTTCGATGCCGACCTCGTGGGCCCGGGCGACCAGGCTATCCCTTGCACCGTCCCCCGCGGGATCGTTGTCGCGGACGATGTAGAGCCTGCGCAGATGTGCCGGAAAGAGGAGGGCTGCGAGGTGTCCGGCCGACAGCGCCGCAACCATCGGCATCTTTGGCAGGGCCTGACGGAGGGAGAGCACGGTCTCGATGCCCTCCCCCGCTGCCATGACCTCTTTGGTCCCCCCGAACCGGACCGCGTGGCCGAGCAAGTCTCCCATTGCCTTCCGCTGTGTGTCGACAGGTGCCTTTGATGCGCCATCGCGCGCAAGCCAGGTGCGGTGCACCCCGGTGACCTTGCCTTCGAGGTCGGTCACGGCAGCGATCATGGCGGGCCAGGTCTCGGTCTGATCCTCGCCCTGCCCCCGATAGTAGCAGTTGGGGTGGAACTTCAGGGCGCCAGTGTCGCGCAGATCAGTGATGCCGCGTCCTGCCAAATAGGCTGCCGCCAGCGAGCCTTTGAGCGGACTGGACATGCTGAGGAGCCGCCGTGCCGCTTCTGACGATCCAGAGGGTGCCGGTGCAAGTTTCGGGGGCGGGGTGTTCGGCACCGGTTCCAGTTGCGGCAGGCTGAGGAAGCGGCGGGCTTCCTCGAGGACGTCGGCGAAGTCGCTCAAGCCCAGGCTTTCGCGTATGACGTCGAGGAGATCACCGTGTGTGCCCTCACTTGGATCTTGCCATTTGCCAGCGGCACCCTTGCCTGAAGCGGGACCGGTGAGGCGTACGAACATCGAGCGCCCTGCTGTGTTGCGGACATCGCCAACCTGCCAGTAGTTGCCCTGCCTGCGCCCGTTGGAGAGATAAGTTCGACAGACTGCCTCGGCCTGCTGGCCAAGGCGCTGCGCCAAATCTGCGGCATCAATACGGGACATCAGGCAACCTCACGCTCAGAAATGCGGGAGATAGGCCAGAGGTTGAGTAGCTTGGCAAGAATTTCGGGGCCTTGGGCCGAAATGGGTACAAAGAACCGCAACTTCCACGAGATGATCTCGCTGAAGAGGCCGTAGGCCCTGAGCCGGTCGCGCATCCCTTCGGTGAAGCCGGTCAACTCGATCCGGTTCACTCCCATCACGCGGGAGCGGCGCAGTTGCAGGCCTTCGGCCAGATCGAGGATCGTCTTGCCAAGGGTCAGCGCGGCATAGGCCTGATCGGTGGAAAGGTTCGGCACCCCTGACCCGGTGGCCGTGGCGGCCCATGCGGGCGAGACCCTGCGACCGATGATCCGCTCGCCGTCGTCGGTCTGCAGCCGATAGACGCGGGTTTCGTCCTGGGGCAGGCGCTTCCAGACCGGCAGGAGGAGACCCGAGACGACATGCAGGGTGCTGTCGGTGAACTCCGGCACCTCGGCCACCTCGGCATTCCAGGCGGCGACAAAAGTGGGGCGATCCGTCTCGACCCATTGCGTGCCGCCCATCTGGCGGACAGCGATGTTCTGACTTTCCGTGGGGCGGATCAGCCGCACCCGCCGTTCGATCTCGCCATCATCCAGCATCAGGCTGGTGGTCGGCACCTGCACCGCCGCCCGGCCGGACCGGGTGTTGATCATCAGGACGGCACGCGGATCGTCGAGTTCGGCGAGGGCCTCATCCAGAAGGCGCGGCCGGTTGCGGCGGCGTTCCGTGATGGAGAGAAGCCGAGTTTCAGCGCCGGTGGTCGGATGGGTGTAGATCACCTGGCGGTCGGTCACGCGGAAGCTCTCGGCCCGCAGAGTTTCCAACCCAAGGTCATAGGTGCCCGAGGCCATTGCGCCGTCGATGCGCGCCTCAAGGAGTTGCTCGAAGGCCGAAAAGAGGATGCCCTGCATTTCGATGGTCAAGGCCAAGAGCCGGTTCAGGAAAGTGGTGATCGGCGGCAGGTCATCCTTGATACCATTGCTGTCCATCAGCTTCAGGCCCGTCGCCACCTCGAAGCGCTGCAGCGAGCAGCCTTCGATCTTGCCGCGCACGATCAGCAGGTAAAGCTGGCGCAGCGCATCGCGGGCATAGAGGCTTTCGAGATTGTCCTTGGGCCGGAACAGCCCCTGCCCTCCCGTCTGACGCTGCCCACGGGTGATCGCCCCAAGCGTGTCGAGGCGGCGTGCGATGGTGCTGAGAAAGCGCTTCTCTGCTTTCACATCGGTCGAGATCGGCCGGAACAGCGGCGGCTGCGCCTGATTGGTCCGGTTGGTGCGCCCGAGGCCTTGGATGGCTGCATCGGCCTTCCATCCCGGTTCGAGCAGGTAGTGCACCCTGAGCCTCTGGTTCTTCGCCGAAAGCTCGGCGTGATAGCTGCGCCCCGTGCCCCCGGCATCGGAGAAGATCAGCACGCGCTTCTGGTCATCCATGAAGGCAGAGGTTTCCGCAAGATTGGCCGAAGGTGCGCGGGTTTCCACGGCAAGTCGTGCCGCAGGGCCCTCGCCCTTGCGAATAATGCGGCGAGATCGACCAGTGACCTCTGCCACCATTTCCGTCCCGAAGTGCTGGATCACCTGATCAAGCGCGCCCGGAACGGGGGGCAGCGAACCGAGGTGTTCCAGCATCTCGTCGCGTCGGCGCACTGCCTCGCGGCATTCGACCGGCTGGCCATCGCGGAAGACCGGGCGCGACGACAGGTTGCCCTCGCCATCGGTGAAGGGCTCGTAGAGCTGCACCGGGAAGGAATGCTGCAGGTACGACCCTACGTACTCACGCGGAGTGACATCCACTGTCAGGTCGTTCCATTCCTCAGTCGGGATTTCGGCGAGACGACGTTCCATCAGCGCCTCGCCGGTCGAGACGATCTGGATCACGGCCGCATGGCCCGCTGCCAGATCGGCCGTGACGGACCGGATCAGAGTCGGGGTTTTCATCGAGGTCAGCAAGTGGCCGAAGAAGCGCTGTTTCGTCGATTCAAAGGCCGAGCGCGCGGCGGATTTGGCCTGCCGGTTCAGCGTGCCATCTGACCCCGTGATGTTCGCCGCCTCCATCGCCGCATCGAGGTTGTTATGGATGACGGCGAAGGCCCCGGCGTAGGCATCGTAGATGTGGCGCTGCTCCTCGGTCAGCTGATGCTCGACCAGTTCGTATTCGATGCCGTCATAGGAGAGCGATCGTGCCGTATAGAGGCCGAGGGCGCGCAAGTCGCGGGCCAGAACTTCCATGGCAGCGACACCGCCCGCCTCGATCGCCTCGACGAATTCAGCCCGGGTGGCGAAGGGGAAATCCTCGCCGCCCCAGAGGCCGAGCCGCTGCGCATAGGCGAGATTGTGAACTGTCGTCGCCCCGGTTGCCGAGACATAGACGATACGGGCATCGGGCAGTGCGTGTTGTAGGCGCAGGCCCGCCCTGCCCTGCTGCGAGGCTTCGACATCTCCGCGCTCGCCTTTGCCGCCGCCGGCATTTTGCATGGCGTGACTTTCGTCGAAGATGATGACCCCGTCGAAATCTCGGCCCAGCCAATCGATGATCTGGCGCACCCGCGAGACCTTTTCGCCACGATCATCCGAGCGCAGCGTCGCATAGGTGGTGAACAGGATGCCTTCCGAAAGGGTGATCTTTGCGCCTTGGGCAAAGCGCGAGAGCGGCGTCACAAGGAGCCGTTCCTGCCCAAGCGCCGCCCAGTCACGCTGCGCATCCTCGATCAGCTTGTCAGATTTCGAGATCCAGACCGCCTTGCGCCGACCGCGCAGCCAATTGTCGAGGATGATGCCGGCCGACTGGCGGCCCTTGCCTGCCCCGGTGCCATCGCCCAGCATAAAGCCGCGGCGGAAGCGTACCGAGTCCGACGCACCGTCGGCCACAGCGCTGACCTTGTCGAAGGTCTCGTCAACGGTCCAGCTTCCGGCGAGATGGTCGGAATGGGCCTCTCCGGCATAGATCACCGTCTCCAGCTGGGCGTCCGACAGGCGTTGGCAGATGTCGGCAGGCAGCAAGGGCCGATAGGTCGGGCGAGGCGGCGCGACCGAGGCCATGGCTGCGGATTGCACCAGCTTGGTCGGATGCGGCACGGCGCCAGGAATCCGGATAGATTGCAGGCCATATTCTTCGTAGATCGCATCCGACAGGCGGGCGGCGTCAGGCGGCACCGCATCGATGGTCTCGTAGCCGAGTTCGACGGCCACCGGGGATGCATCGGGCTTGCGGTTGGCGGGGACAGCATTGGCCCGAGCGAGATGGTTGCGGACTGAGCGCGCTGCAGTCAGGGTCGGAGATGGCGGCTTGGGCACATCGACGGTAGCACGCGGCGGCACATGGTCGGCGACCCAGCCGAGAAGGGTCGCAACGTCTGGTGCGATACCGGGCGAGACCGGGAAGCACGTGGGATCTTCGGCCGGGATCTTGTCGATCACGGTCAGCCGCGTCGGAAACGTCGTGCCATGGCGGGCATAGACCGAGCCCTCGATTGCCGCCGAAAAGACGACGCGTCCACTTTCTTGAAGCCGGACGAAAGCATCGCGCCAAGAAGGCATGTCGGGGCCTAACCCCGCGCCGGTGATCGTGACCAGCCGCCCGCCGGGCGCAAGGCGCGCCAGGGCCGAGGCGATGTGTCGGAAAGCGGCATCCTGCACTTTGCCAGCGACGTTCGCCATCGCGGAAAATGGTGGGTTCATCAGCACGACCGAGGGAACCGCCGCGGGATCGAGATGGTCATGGATCTGTGCCGCATCGAAGCGGGTGACGGAAATAGCCGGGAAGAGGGCGGAGAGGAGATCGGCCCGGGTGTCGGCCAACTCGTTGAGGATCAGGCGCCCGCCGGAAATCTCGGCGAGGATCGCCAGGAGGCCGGTGCCCGCAGATGGCTCCAGCACAACGTCGTCGGGTTTGATCGCCGCGGCCGTCAATGCAGCGAAGCCGAGCAGGATCGGTGTGGAGAACTGCTGCAGCGTCTGGCTTTCCTCGGAGCGACGGGTGTGGCTTGGAAGAAGGCCTGTGATCTTCGAAAGCGCTGCCAGCCGTGCCTCGGGCTTATCGACCTGGCGAAAGATGGCCCGACCGTACTTCCGCAAGAAGAGGACCGTCGCGGCCTCGCAGGCCTCATATCCTGCCTTCCAGTCCCAGAGGCCGGAGGCGTCGGAAGCGCAGAAGGCGGTTTCCATCGCCGAGCGCAGTGTCGCACTGTCAACGCGCTGCCCGCGTTCGAGCAAGGGAAGTAGCGTGTCAGCCGCGGTCAGGATGGCAGAGGCCGGGGCGACCGGCGCTTGCGCCAAGGTCGCCGGGGAAAGGTCGTTCATCGGGAAATCCTCAAGAGAGCGGGGAAGGGTCAGGCCCGATCAGCGCTCTCTCTTACCCGCCGGACCTGACCCGTCCCGGCACCCCTCTCCCTCTTCGCGCCAGGGATCGTCGCCCGAATGGGTGGAGACTGCCTCGGCCGGCTCCAGTCCGAAGGACCAGCGCCCGGTCCCGGCGGAACGCCGGGAGGTGCCACACTATTCAAGTAACGCCGACCCCCCCCTTAAATTACGTGCGATCGCTAGTCCGATGCGGTCAATGCGCCTTGAGTGATTTCCAAGTCACGCGTATCCTCCAGTTGAAAAACGGCGGAAGTTGAAGGCAAACAAGCCCTTCCGAGGACTTTTGAAGGTGAAATTTGAGTCAGGAAGCAATCAAGACCAACGCCGCCTACATCTGGTCCATTGCAGAAATCCTGCGTGGGGATTTCAAGCAATCTGAATACGGCAAGATCGTCCTACCCTTCACTGTGCTGCGGCGCCTCGACTGAACCGCGCCGGGTTTGCCGGAGGCTCCAACTCCTGAGTAGGATGGAGCATCATGAGCAAGACGACGAACAAGTTTTCCCCTGAAGTGCGCGAGCGGGCGGTGCGGCTGGTCTTCGACAACGAAGGTCAGCATGGGTCGCGCTGGCAGGCGATCGTGTCGATTTCGGCGAAGATCGGTTGTTCGGCCCATACGCTGAACGAGTGGGTGAAGAAGGCCGAGGTCGACAGCGGGAAGCGCGCGGGCATTCCGACCGAGATGGCCGAGCGCATGAAGGCTTTGGAACGCGAGAACCGCGAGCTGCGCCAGGCCAACGAGATCCTTCGCAAGGCGTCAGCGTATTTTGCGATGGCGGAGCTCGACCGCCGGTCGAAGTGATGGTGGGTTTCATCGACGCGCACCGGGATGCGCACGGGGTCGA
>JAIUNP010000230.1 GCA_020161975.1 Pseudomonadota bacterium | reverse complement strand
CGAAGTGCGACATCAAGATCGCCTTTCCGCCCGACGGAGCCCGTGTCGACCTTGGCCAGAGCGGTGGGCAGGACGGCAGCGACCTTGCTCTCCGGGCGCTGGGCGGGCAACTGCCGCTCGTCTGGTTTGTCAACGGACGCCCGGTAATCCGCTCTGAAGCGCGGCGCCAGGCTGCCTGGACGCCGGACGGAGCCGGCTTTGCAAGGGTTACCGTGATGGATGCGACGGGTGCCAGCGACAGCGTTATTGTCCGGATTGAATGAAGCCTCTGTTTTTGCTTGTTCTTCCACGCAATGTGGTTCAAAACACTTGTCGTACAACTATTGGCGCCGAAGAGCGGGGCTGTGGCAGCGCCAGAGGGGAGAATTGTGTGATGATGCGGGCGCTGCTGGTCGCAGCTCTCATGATGGTCGCTCAGTCGGCGGCTGCGATTGAACCTGTGCGCGTTGGCCTGATTGCGACGCTAAGTGGCCCTTCGGCCCCTCTTGGCCGTCATTTGCGAGACGGGTTCATGCTGGGGCTGAAGCAGAGCGGCGGCCTTCTGGGGGGACGCCCCCTGAAGCTGGCGGTGCATGACGATGCGCGCGATGTTGCGGCGCTGACCAGCCAGGCGCCAACCTTGATGAAAACCGAGAAGCCGCAGGTGGTGATCGGGCCATTGTTCAATCCGCTGCTCGGCCCCGTGCTGAAGGCGGCTACGGAAGCCAAGGCCATCGTCATCAGTCCGCGAGCCGCGCCTGCCGCATTGGCCGGCAAACGCTGTCAGTCGAATTTCTTCTCGCTCGCCCCGCAGGATGACGAGGCTATCGAGGCGCTGGCGAAATTCGCCGAGGAACGGAATCTGACGCGAGCCATCATTGTCTCGACGGTGGGGGAAGAAGCGGATATTGCCGCAACGGCATTTACGCGTGCCTTCAAGGGCGAGGTGGCCGACCGGATCCAGATTGCGCCGGATGCGACTGACTTCACAGACATGTCCAACCGGATCGATGTGCTTCGGCCGCAGGCGGTGTTTCTGCATGTCGGCGGGGCGATTGCCGGGCCGCTGCTCAAGTTTCTTTCTGAGAGCGGGGCGACATCCGGGATGGTCCTTCTGGGCTCGGCCGGGTTCGATGAAGCGGATCTGTCCAGTCCGGATGGGACTCTGATGGGGGTCTATTCGGCCTCGGATTGGGCTTATGACCTCAAGAATCCCGCAAACGAAGCCTTCTTGCAGGCATTCCAGAGCGAGTATGGCTATGCGCCCGGCGCTGTGGCCATGCGCGGCTATGATGCGGCGCGGCTGTTGGATGCCGCCTATGGCGCGCTCACGAAGGATCCAGTGGGCATGGCCGAGCTTGCCGAGGCGATCCGGCAAGCCAGCATCGACTCACCGCGTGGAAAATTCAATTTCGGAAACAACAACTTCCCGATTGAGGACATCTATCTCACGCGTATCGAACCGGACGCAAGCGGACAGCCCCGCAATGCTGTCCAGAAGCAGATTTTCGCCCAGTACGGCGATCATTACGCGTCTGAGTGTCCATTGAAATAACCAGACAAACCAGGAGGATGAACTCATGGCCGCAGCGAAGAAGACTGCCATTGTAACGGGCGCGGGCTCCGGCGTGGGCAAGGCGGCGAGCCTTGCGCTGGCCGGTGCCGGTTTTGCCGTTGTGCTGGCTGGGCGCAGGGCAGAACAGCTTGATGCGGTTGTGCGTGAGATCAAGGGGCAGGGCGGGGAGGCGCTGGCTGTCGCGACGGATGTGACGGACGAAGCATCCGTTGCCAACCTCTTTGCTTCGGCGGTGAAGGCCTTCGGGCGGGTGGATGTGCTGTTCAACAATGCAGGCGTCAGTGGCGGCGGCCCGATCGAGGATATCTCGCTGGAGGCCTGGCAGAAGGTGGTCGATACGAACCTGACCGGACCCTTCCTCTGCACACGCGAGGCGTTTCGTGTGATGAAGGCGCAGGTGCCGATGGGCGGGCGCATCATCAACAACGGCTCGATTTCGGCCTATGCCCCGCGCCCCGATTCCGCCCCTTATTCCGCAACCAAACATGCGATTTCCGGCCTGACCCGCTCAACGGCACTCGATGGCCGCAAGTACGATATCGCGTGCGGTCAGCTGGACATTGGCAATGCGGCGACCGAAATGGCGATGCGCATGGCCTCAGGCGTGCCGCAGGCGAACGGGACCATTGCCATCGAACCCCTGATGGATCCGGCGCAGATCGGCGAGGCCATCGTGACCATGGCTTCAATGCCACCCGGGGCCAACGTCCTGTTCATGACCGTGATGGCAACCAAGATGCCATTCGTCGGGCGCGGCTAAACGCTTACTGTGCGTCGCTGGGCCGGATGTCCGTCTTGCGACGCGTCGGCCTCGGCGGGCGCGGTGGCGCCGGTCCTGCCGGCGGGGCTTCGGGGTCTTTCGGGGGTGTGGCCTGACGTCTGAGGCGGGACAGTTCCTGCTCCAGCGCCAACCGTTCGAGCCGGGTTGAGGAGAGTTCTTCCTCGGCCGCCCGATGGTCCTGCTTCAGGCCGTCGATGCTGCGGGTCAGATCTTGCGTGAGTTCCTGCGCGGCGGCGGCCGTGGCGCGGCTTTGGGCCAGTGCTTCTTTCAATTCACTGATTTCGTTGGTCAGGCGTTCGGTATCGCGCGCCAGCGTCTTTTCGAGCTGGCTGGTCCGGTCCTGAAGCCGTGCACGTTCGATGCGGATGTCGTCCATCGCCCGCAGTTGCGATGCTGCTGCCGACTGGGTCGCCTGACCGTGCGATTCCAGTTCCGACTTTAATGCGGCGATCTGGGCTTCTGCTGTCTCACCGGTCAGTTCAAGCCGGTCGATGGTCCTGGTCAACTGGTTGGCGATGGCCTGCCGGTCGATCCGCTCATGGTCGCGCTCACGCGTCAGGCGTCCGGTTTCCTCGATCAGTTCGAGCCGCTCGGCCTGCAGGCTTTCGATGGTCTCCAGTCGGTCGGTAGCCAGGGCCTCGGCGGCGGCCAGCTTGCGATCGGACTGGGCGATGTGTGCGGCGGCTTCGCGCAACTGGCGCGCGGCAAGCCTGAGTTCATCGCTCTTCGTGCGGACTTCGTCCTGCACGGACTGGGCAACCTGTTGGCTGTCGGCGAGGCGTGCAGCCTGCATTTCGGCATGGGTTTCAAGTTCGGCGATACGGGCACTGCGCTGGTCGGCCGCCTGGCGGAGGGCGAGGCCCTCGTCGCTGAGCGTCTGACTGGCAAGGCGCGCGGTGTCGAGATTGGTGACGAGGTTGGCGCGTTCTGCCTCCAGCACTGCGATGCGGTCGGTCAGGGTGGTGATGGTCGCGCGTAATTCATCGCCTTCCTTGCGCAGGGCGGCGATGCTCGCCTCATGGCTGGCAATGGTATCGTCCTTGACCTGCAACACGGTGATGCGGCTGCCAATCTCGGATTTGGCTTCCTGAAGGGCGCGTTCGGCGGCATCCCGCTCGGTTTCGATCCGGCAAATCTCCACGGCGTGCGCGGCTCGAAGGCTATCCTTCTCCGCAGAAATTTCGGCAGGTGTCACGGGAAGGGTGGCTTCCAGCCGAGCGCGCGAAAGGCGCGCAGCCCGGTTCCAGAGCGCGGGCAGCATGGCGATGCCGGCGAGCACCGTCACCAGTACGCCAAGCGCAAAGTACATGGCCTGTTCGATCATCGCCGGTCATCCGCTCGCCTGATGGGTCCCGAGGCGCCCCCCGTCAAGCTGTTGCATGAAGCGCGTCGGACGGCCATGAAAATCATCAAAATTCATCGTGCCCCCGCGTCAGGGCAGCGTCAGAACGGGTTCCAGGTGGGCGTATCCGTGAATTTGAGATAGCCGACATTGATGCCGAGACGTGCGCCGACGCCGGTGCGGATCGGCACGATCACCACGCCATCCGAACCGAGCGCGGTCATGCCGAAGCCGCCGATGAAATAGGCAGAGCCGTCGATGCCGGCAAAGCGGCGGTAGATGTCGCCAGTGCGCGGTAGATTATAGACCAGCATCATTGTCCGGGCGCCCTCGCCGCCGAAATCCCAGCCGACCGAAGGACCTTGCCAGAACAGCTTCCGGTCGCCGGCGTTGCGGGTGTAGAGAGTGCCCTCACCGTAGCGCAGTCCGCCGACGATGGCGCCGGACGCTTCCTGGCCAAGGATGTAGCCGTTCGGCTCGCCCCAGCGGCGGGTCGCTTCCTCGACGGTCAGCGCGAGGCCGCGCGAGACATTGCCGAAGAAGCGGTGGCCCGAGTCGACAAGTTCGCGGGCCTGGAACGTTTCTCCGGAGGATTGCTGTGCCACCTGCTGCCGGCGGGCGCGCGTTTGCGCGTCGGCCTGATGGGTCGACAGGAGGCCGAAGGTGGCCGCCCATGCGATTGCCAAAACCATGACGGTCTGTTTCAGGGTCTTTCGCATCTGCTGCACGTCCTCCCTGCCGGTCGGTCCGGCACGCATCTCAAGGGATGACGCCGAATTCGGGCAGGGCCGTGGCATCATCCCTCCCTCAAGGATCGAATCGCGATTTGGTTAACAGCGGCTTACCATTGCGTCGCGGCAGGTGGATTCTCAAAGCGCACACAAGCGTGTATCCAGAATCCCATCCTGATGACCCTGATTCGGAACGCTGCCATGAGCCAAGAGACCCAAACCGTCACGCTGGATGCGCTGGATCTCGCGGCCCTTCTGAGCAGCCGGGTCTGCCACGATGTCATCAACCCGGTTGGAGCCATCCTGAACGGGCTGGAAGTGATGGAGGACGACAAGTCCCCCGAGACGCAGGACTTTGCGATTTCGCTGATCCGCAACAGCGCCAAGGTTGCTTCGGGCAAACTCCAGTTCTGCCGCATTGCCTTCGGCGCCGCGGGGTCCGCCGGTGCATCGGTCGATCTTGGCGATGCCGAGAAGGTGACGCGGGGTTTCATCGACAACGACAAGATTCAGCTCACCTGGAATGCGCCGCGCCTGCTGCTGGCAAAAAACAAGGTGAAACTGCTGCTGAACCTCGTCGCCATCGCCGCAGCGGCGCTGCTGCGCGGGGGAGCCATCACGGTCGATCTTGTCGATGACGGAACCAACACAACCATGGCGGTGATTGCGCGCGGGCCGATGGTCAAGTTGCCGGCTCATACGACGGATCTCATCGCGGGCGTCAGCGCATCCGGCGTGGTCGATGCCCATTCGATCCAGCCTTATTATGCAGGTCTTGTGGCGCGCGCCTCCGGCATGACGGTGACGGTCGAGCAATCCGACGACGGGCTGGCGCTCCGGGCAGCATCGACGGCGGCCTGAGGCACCATCTGCGTGGTTCCGGCGTTGTGATGCTGAGATCAAAATCCGGCTCGATTTAACGTTAAGAAAACACTTCATCAACCGTTCAGCAGGCATAATTGCCGGCATGGGTGGCTGCATCTGGCGGCCCCGGCCCGGACTGTGCGCTTATGGATGATCTGATCCGCGATTTCGTGGTGGAATCCCTTGAAAGCCTCGACCAACTCGACGCAGAGCTGCTGCGCTTCGAGCGGGAGCCGCATGATTCGCGCATTCTGGACCAGATTTATCGCCTGCTGCATACGATCAAGGGCACCTGCGGTTTTCTGTCCCTGCACCGGCTGGAACGCATCGCCCACAATGCCGAGGACCTGATCAGTCGCTTTCGCGACGGCCACAGGGCCAATCGAGACGAGGTGACGCTGACGCTGGCCGCGATCGACCGGGTGAAGGGCATCATCCATGGTCTTGCCGATCAGGGGGGGGAGCCCGAAGGCGAGGATAGCGAACTTATCACCGAACTGATGGCTGCGGCCCAACGCAAGGGCGCTGCACCGACGCGCGCTGCGGCCGTGGCGGCACCGTCCACGCCGACAGCCGAACCGGTCATGATGCGGCAGAATGTGCGCGTGGGGGTCGAACGGCTCGACCATCTGATGACCATGGTTTCGGAACTCGTTCTTGTCCGCAACCAGTTGATGGAGCTTGCCCGGCGTGAGGATGCGGGCGGCTTCAAGCTGCCGCTGCAACGTCTGTCGCATATCACGGCAGAGCTTCAGGACGGGGTGATGCGCACGCGGATGCAGTCCATCGGTGCGGCCTGGTCGAAGATTTCCCGTACGGTGCGCGATCTTTCAAACGAACTCGGGAAGGATATCCGCCTCGAAACCGTCGGAGCGGAAACCGAAATCGATCGGCAGATCCTCGAAGTTATCAAGGACTGCATCGTCCATCTCGTCCGTAACGCCGCAGATCATGGCATCGAGACGCCTGCCGAGCGCGTCGCTGCGGGCAAGGCGCCTTATGGCACGATCCGCCTCACGGCCGGGCAGGAGGGCAGCCAGATTGTCATGGAAATCAGCGACGACGGTCGCGGCCTTGATCTTGACGGCATCCGGATGCGGGCGTTCGGGCAGGGGTTGGCTGATGATGAGGC
>JAIUNP010000229.1 GCA_020161975.1 Pseudomonadota bacterium | reverse complement strand
GGCCCTGAAACAACTCGCTGGTCATGGCGCGCGGGTATCGATCATCACCCAGTCGATCCCCGGTCTCGACAACATCTATGGCGAGAATGTCCGCCTGTCGCTCGAATCCGCCGCCGGCATGAAGCTTTACCTCGCGGCCAACGACAAGAAGACGGCGGGGGAGATTTCGGATGCGTTGGGCAAGACCACCAAGCTTTCTGTGTCGGATAGCGTGTCGCGGGATCGGGATTTCATGCAGCGGCGGTCGGTCAGTCGGCGGATGGAGGAACGGCCGCTGTTGACCCCGGACGAGGTGCGGCGATTGAACCCGGATCAGGCTATCCTCATCCCGGAGAGGCAGAACCCGCTTCTGGTCCACCGGATCGTCTATTTCCAGGACCCAACATTCAAGAAGCTGTTTGATGCCCAGAAGGGTGCCCTGCCTTATCCGCCCAAGGAAGCTGCGGACCTGCAGGTCCTGACCCAACGGATGGAGGCGTTGGAACGGCGGCTGGCTGAAAGGATGGTAGTCGATTTTGTGCAGCCGGAGAAGGTGAAGGAAGAAGCACCGACGGAGCTTGAACCGAAACTGGCGGCGGAGATTGTGGCGCGGGAGGAGGCTACACGGCAAATACCAACGGTGGCGGCAGATGCTCAAGCTCCTCAGATCACGAAACAACCCGAGCGCTCCGTTGAAGTCCAAGTGAATCTCGAAGTCCTGAAACCGCCGGCAGCAATCTCGGTAGCCCGGATGAACAAGTTCACCCTCAAGCTTCAGGCACAAGAGGCATAGGTGCCATTGTGCGCATCACGAAGGACCCCAGTCCGAATCAGGCAGAGTGCCCTTTGGGAGGGCCACACCACGGACAAAAACCCGCAAAGGTTCTGTCATGGGTGTCTGTCCGACTTAAGCTCTTGATGCGGTGTAAGGCAGGAGGCAGGGACAGAAGCCGTTCAGAATGCGGGCAACTTCCGCACCCTCAGTGGTTTCAATGATGCCTACGCCAGATCAGGACGCTGGCATCGCTTCCCTGCTTCGCACAAACTTGTCCCTCGCTTTGCCCGACAGATCGAACCCTATGTCGCGCGCGGCCAAGTGGAAGTTCGCTTCGACGGAAAAACCATGAGCCTGCTCAAGAAGGCCGGTTGAACCTTAAGCGCGGTTCATCCATCAAAGGGATAGTCGGCCCTTGAGCCAGTGGTTTCTATGATGGTCGGGAAACAGGATGCTTTCGACGGGCGAGAACTCACTGGCCGACACGTGGAACAGCGATCGGACCGTTGGCAAGACGGATTGACAAAGGGAGGTATGGCGTCAAGACGGATCGACGGGTGCGTTGAAGCTACCGAGGACTCTCAACAAGGAGGCCCTTGCTTGTTTCCGCAACCAGTTAAAGGCATCTCAGCACATTGATCTCAAAGGATTTTTGTTCGTGGCACCACCGGGTTATTTGAACTGGCTAATCGATACCGGAGAACGTCAGGCGACAGCGTGCGGCCGCGAAATCGAAATCTGGGCGCTCAATCCACAAGAAGATGCCGCAGTTTTATCGGAATGGTCCAAACATTTTCGCGAACACTATATTTCCGATTCTGATTTGCCGTTCATGGCCGGCGGCACCGGGCTCGACCACGCCACTTTTCTGCGAACGATTCTCTTCCCTGATGCGAAGGTGGCTCCTGGGCCAAGTCTCCGATCAGGAGACTTTGGCGAGATCATCGTCGCCGACTTCATCCAATATTTTCTGGGATACTGGTGCCCGCGCGAGCTGCGCTATCAGGACCGCTGGAACCGAAATGACTCGACAAAGGGGTGCGATGTCATCGGGTTCAAGTTCGCGAACGAGGAAAATCCTGGACCGGCCGACGAGCTTTTTATCTTCGAGTCCAAATCCGGGATGTCGACGACCGACGCAAATCGGCTTCAGGATGCGATCAATGACAGCATTAAGGACAGACTACGGGAGGGCATGAGCCTGAATGCCATCAAACGGCGCTTCTTCGATCGAGGCGAGATGGGAGATGCTCGCAAAGTCGAGCGCTTTCAGAACCAAGCCGACCGGCCCTTTTGCCGTATAAACGGTGCGGCCGCCATTCTCGATGAGGCCGTGTTTGCCGGGACTGATTTTACAGCAACCGACGGCGCGGTTCATTTCAACCAAGAGAATCTGCGCCTTCTGGTGATCCGCGGACCGTCGCTGATGAAGCTAGTGCACGCGCTTTACGAAAGGGCAGCCGATGAGGCCTGAAGCGACCGCGCTTACCATCCTGTCCACCACGCGAGCACGGGCAAAGATGCACGAATTCCGCGTTGCGCCGGCGGACTTTAATGCGCTGCCGCGCGACCCATCGATGCTCTTCCCTTTGGCTATCGGCATTTTGGGTGACGTTGCGGCAGCTGTTGCTGACACGCTTGTTGGTGTGGCCGTGGCACCGGCTACGCTTCCCCGGCCGCTCGGTTGGGGCGAGTTGGACGAAGATCCACAAGGCGTGCTGCGCTTCGCCTCGATTTTTTTCGATGCCTATCTGAACGCGCAACTCGATGCTGACCTAGACACCGAGTTTTCTTTGTTGTGTGCCGCGGCCTATTACATCGCTGGGAATGTCGGCAGCGCGACCGTAATCATACGACACATGGCTGCGCCCGATCTTGGCCTCGCGGGCGGCCTCGGCCATCTTGTCTACAACATCCTCAAGAACAGCTTCTTTCCCATTGACGGGCCTCACGCTCATCAAGCGGTGACGAACCAGCTCCTGCAGGCTTTGGGCGGCTATTTCAGCTTTGAGGCTGAAACAGGTGACATCGCTGAGGTTTGCCGCGCATTCCGTGGTTATTTCCACCGATCTGGCTCCCCGCGCGAATTGTTCTACTCCGACGTTGTGGGTGCCTTGTGTGCGCTCAAGCTCAGAAACGCCGCGCGGACAATACTGCCAACAGCGTCAGGCATGGCGCCAGACATCTGGCGCCCGGCGCTCGCAAAGCCGCTTTTTCCGATCGAGCTTTGGCCCGCCCAGCAGCGGATCGCGGATGCTGGCGTGTTCGCAGGTCGCTCCGTGGTCATCCAGATGCCGACGAGCGCAGGCAAGACCCGCGCTACAGAAATCATCATTCGATCGGCCTTTCTATCGGGTCGAGCACACCTTGCCGTTATTGTCGCCCCCTATCGTTCGCTCTGCCACGACATCCGTGGAGACTTGGTGACAGCCTTTGCCGGCGAGAATGTGCGGCTGGACGAAGCATCGGATGCTTATCAGTTCGACCTCGCTCTCGATGCGCTGTTCGCGGAAGACTCAGTGCTGATCGTCACACCCGAAAAGCTCCTCTACATGTTGCGCCGCGCGCCCGAACTAGCCGAGCGGATCGGTCTGGTGATATACGACGAAGGGCATCAATTCGACGGGATGACACGGGGGCCAACCTACGAACTCCTCCTCACGTCGCTGCGTATGTCGCTCCCTACCGAAACCCAGATCGTCCTGATCTCCGCCGTGATCGGCAACGCGCCAGATGTCGCCGCATGGCTGGTCGGCGATTCCGATGCGGTTGTCGGCGCCGAGGGCCTGCTGCCGACAACCAAGAGCATCGCGTTCGCGAGTTGGCAGGACCAGCGCGGGCGGCTCGAATATGTGAAGCCGGAGGATCCGGCCGAGCGAGAATACTTCGTGCCGCGCATCATCGCCGATATCGCTCTGCCGCTCCGCGGCAGGGAAACTGCACAGCGCAGATTTCCAGAGAAGACCGGCGGTGACGTCGGTTTGTTCCTCGGCCTGCACGTCGTACGCAATGGCAGTGTTGCGATCTTCTGCGGTCGAAAAGACAGCGTGACCAAAATCTGCTCGCGCGCCGCCGAAATCGTTGATCGCGGCGTCGAACTCGAATGGCCGATCGAAACCTCGGACGCCGCCGAAGTGGAGAAGATCCGCGCGCTTTGCGAACTCGAGCTGGGAGCCGGCGCATCTGCGACCCGCGCGGCGGCTCTTGGCCTATTCGCTCATCATGCTGACACGCCGCAAGGCATCCGGCTTGCGATCGAACATGCCATGAAAGAGGGTTTGGCAAAGTTCGTCATTTGCACCTCCACCTTGGCCCAAGGCGTTAACTTTCCGCTCAAATATCTGATTGTCACTTCGACGCGCCAAGGCAGGGAACAGATCCTAGTGCGCGACTTCCACAATCTGATGGGCCGCGCAGGTCGCGCCGGGATGCATACCGAAGGCAGCGTCATCTTCTCGACCCCGTCTATCTATGATCAGCGGCAGCAATTTCTCGGCCGAAGGACCTGGAACAGCGCCATTGAACTTCTTGATGCTCGAAACTCCGAACCGTCGCGCAGCTCGATCCTCTCGCTATTTGATCCGTACCAGCAGCGTCAGCCGCCGATTGTTCAGGAAATCCCGCCGGAGTGGCTCGATCTCGCCTTCGCCGATGCCCCCCGGATCAATGAGATAGTGGCCGCGGCACTCGCGGCTCAACCAAATATTAGCGAACGGGAGTTTCGCGGGTTCATCGAAGGCCGCGCTCGCGCAGTACAGAACGTTGCCGCTTTCCTCGTTGCCAATATGACCTTTGCTGAAGGAGAGGACGCCGCAGAGCGTACCACTGAACTTGCGGCCAATACGTTGGCCTATCACCTCGCTGACGAAGAGACGCGGATGCGTCTCGTCGAAGTGTTTCGGTCGATCGGGGAGTCGGTCGCGGTCAACACCGATGGCGACCAACGCGCGCTCATTCGACGTTCGCCCCTGCCACCGGCAGCGGTTGCCGAACTCACAAACTGGCTCAATGAGAACTTCGAGAATTTGCAGACGGCA
The DNA here is from genome assembly GCA_020161975.1 of Pseudomonadota bacterium. Classification (GTDB taxonomy): domain Bacteria; phylum Pseudomonadota; class Alphaproteobacteria; order Rhizobiales; family Beijerinckiaceae; genus JAIUNP01. Next base: position 1,677 of record JAIUNP010000229.1, on the reverse strand, counting down.
GTGCAGGAGAACCGGCTGCTTGCCGTAATTTCTCCGTTGGCGCTCCGTTTCTCCACGTCCCGCGCGATCCAGGCGATCAGCATTCAGGATTTAGTTCCCCGTGCTCTCCAAGAGTGGGTGGCGGGTAGATCCTATGCCGTGATCTTCGACACACTGGCTGAGGCAAGAGTTAAGGTCGGGCGTGACCATGTCACCGTCGAAGATGCTGTTGCGTTGTGTGAGAGCGGCTTTGGCTACGATGTTGCGATGATTGCGGCATCGATAGCGGATCTGACCGAGGAACTGGACGACGCACTGCACATGGGCACCAGCCTGCTGCAAAAGCAGATCAAGTACGGCCTGACCGATCGCGCGGCGATTGCATTTCACGAGGCCGGGTTCGCGGATCGATACGTTGCGAGTACTCTCGGGCTCGTCTGGGGAGATGTCGTCGACCGGGACGGCGTCCGTGCAGCCTGCCAGCAAGAGGAGATCGTACGCGCGGTTCTAGCGCACATCCCGAGCTATTTCGTCGGGGTCGCTGCTGAGCTTGGGGGATGGGCCTAAACTGGTGCCAGGTTTCTGGAGTGATGGGAACCGGCCGGTTACGGTTTGTCCTGCGGCATCGGCGTTTTTCGCGCCAGATACGTTGATGAGACAAATTCCACAAATGCCGATGCTGAGTTCACGGCAAGTCGAGCATGCCTTGCCGTCAGCCCACGGTGTACCGACGAACGCCCATGGCCAGTGCCATAGAGCTTCCTCAGCTCCGCGAGGCCTTTGGTAATCTGCCCTAGACTGCTCAACGTGCGCTTGATTGTCTCTGCACCCTTCGCCTCGTCCGATATTCCTTCTGGTACAAGCTTGAGTGCCTTCAAAACTGCCTTCGTCAGGTCAGGCATGTCAGGATTGGCGGGCAACGGGATGTTCAATGCGTCAACGATATGCTTGCAACACGTCTCGACCATTTCCTTTGCCGTGCCGATGGCCAACGCCGGGTCCGTGTCGATAGCGGCCTCGATACGTTCGAGTTCTTGATGCATCCAGCTGCTTGAAAGGATGGCGGCGGACGCCCGCATGGTCTGAAGGGATCGGAGCAGCACCGGCTCAAAAGGTTCGGCTCGGTAGCGTATATCGCCCGCGAGGGTTTCTCGCTCGACCAAAGTCCAACTTGTGCGTCGCAACTCCTCGTTCATGCGCTGCACCATGGCGGATGCCAGCTTCCGATCCGGTCTGACTTTTGGTGCAACCAGACGCTCGACGAAGGCCGGAAACGTTACGTCGGGGCCTCCGAGCAAATTGAACCGCTCATCCGTGAAAATCCAGTCGTCTGGCCAATCCTCGGGATTGTTGACCCTATGCTGCCAGATGTCTTGGCCGGCTGTCTTGAATCGACTGTCGTGGGACGGCATCACATCAAGGTCAAATACCGGTGCAAGGAAATCGACATCCGATAATTCGCCACGCCAAGGGACATCTTCCTGTCGCAGCAGATCAATGATGGCGCGCCTGACTGAATAGGAAACCGGCCCACCTTCCAGATCCGGGCGGCCTGGCATGGAGACGATCATTGGTGACAAGGCGACGGAGTACCAATCAGGGGTCTGATGCCGGAGGGGGCAGAATCCTACGCTAAGCCCGTTTCGGCCATCGGTATTCGCCCGTGAGCAGGATATGGGCCCAACCGAGGGGCGAGAT